>JAFDHL010000126.1 GCA_019308785.1 Deltaproteobacteria bacterium | reverse complement strand
ACTGCATTATCAACTAAGTTTATCGAAGCGTTTGGGCTTCTTGTCCAACGAGGATTCATCTCTGATTGAACCAAAGGTAGTCGAGACCGAGAAGGTCTTGAATGGCTTGATTCGGTCGTTGCGAGATGGTTAAAATACTTCAGCCTTCAGTCTTCAACCTAAATAGCTGGGTAGTTACATCCTGTCTAAGAAAAATATGACTCACAGCTGATAGCTCGTTGTGTAAAGGAATATTATCCATGCCATTTTCATTTGAAGATTTGGAAGTATATCAGAAATCTGTAGATTTCTCAGTTTCAATAATCAATGTGGTCGACCAATTGGATACCCCAAGGAAGCATTACAGACTGATAGACCAGTTAGAATCGTCATCAACATCAGTTTGTCTGAACATCGCAGAGGGTAAGGGCCGTTTTTCAAAGAAAGAATTTAAACATTTCTTGTACATATCACGGGGTTCTCTTTACGAGACGGTGGCCATGCTGCAAATACTAAGGAAAAAGCACTGATATTCCCAAGCTGAAGAGATAAACAGAATGCTTTCTGGGTTGATCAATTCTATAAAAGTATAAACTATAACGAAGTTCCATTCCTATCAACTGTGAGCTATCACCTATGAGCTTTGAGCTATGAGCTATCACCTATGAGCTGTGAGCTATGAGCTTTGAGCTGTGAGCTGTGAGCTATGAGCTATCACCTATGAGCTATGAGCTGTGAGCTATGAGCTATGAGCTGTGAGCTATGAGCTACCCCATCCTATTTATGCGCAACCGCTACCTCATATTTTCCGCAATACTCCTCCTTTTCATAATTGCCTTCTATCCCCTTTGTCTCCGTCTTATCTCCCAGCTCTATTATCTAAGGGCCGTGAATTACGCCGGGGAAGAACAATACGGCCTTGCCGTCTACCATTTTGAAAAGGCGATCCATTATCGGGACAATGATCCTTTGATCTGGACGGAACTGGGCGAGGCATATCACAACCTTGGCATGTCCGGGCCGGCCGATAAGCTCATTCCCATTGTAAAAAAGGCAAAAAAGGCATATCTCGAAGCGGCCCGGCTTAACCCCCTCGATGTTGAGGCCGCCTATGGTCTGGCCAGGGAAGAGACCGTTCTGGAGCTGACCCATCCTGATCGTTATCATCTTCAAAAGACCAACCCTTATGATGCCTACCCCTACTACCAACAGACAATCCGTTTAAGACCAAACGGGATAACATATCACTATGCAATGACCAACTATCTGTATGGTGTGGGAAGAATAGGGGAATTTCTGAAGGTCCTCCGCAACCTGGCCCGGATCCATCCGCCCGCATACGGCTATCTCAAGAAAGAGGTATTCTGGTCTTACACTGCAAAGGAGGCGGTCAAGAAAGGGCTTCGGCAGGCAATTGAACAGGAAGTTTCTCTACGGCAGGCACATATGGCCATGTCTTCTCTTCTGACAGACGAAAAAGATTGGGCCGGAGCCGTATTCCATTACAAAAATGCATTGGCCCACCAGACAATTGAAAACAATTCGGATAACTATCTCCGTTTAGGACGTCTTTATCTTGAAAACCGGCAGGTTCAAGAGGCTGAGGAATGCTTTTTGAATGCCCTTTCCATGAGCCGGACAAGGGAAAGGGATCTGAAAGGACTTTACGGGATCTATAAGAGAAAGGGTTACCTCGAAGAACTCTATGAGTTTTATGATCAGGCAAGCCGGAGGTTTCCGCTTTCCGGCCGGATGGATATATTGCTTGCCCGGACCCTGGTTGATCTGAACCGGCATCACCAGGCAAAAAGGATCCTGAACGAACTGAACCGGGAAGGGCCTGTTGCAGAGGCACATTACCGGCTGGCCCGTATTGCGGAAAAGGAAAAGGACTGGGACAGCATGGAGCTCTTCATCCAGAAGGCCACGGTCCTGGACCCGTCAAACAGCGGTTATCATATGATCTTCTCCCGGGTGCTCAAACGGAAGAAAAAGCTTGACAGGGCTGAAAAGGAGGCCGGCCTGGCCATCGAATACTCGGCTAAGCCGTCTTCAGGGCTTTTTAACTACAGGGCCGGGTTACGGTGGACCAAAAAGGACTATAACGGGGCCATCGAAGACTGGGTATCGGCCATTTCCCTGGAACCGAAAAGGGCCTCCTATTATGGCCGTGCAGCCGATGCCAGTTATAGACTGGGACAATGGTCCCAGGCCATGGATTATTATCAAGCTGCAATGCATCTCGATCCTAAAAATAAAAATTACCGCAAAAGACATGATGAAATTAAGGCCATGAACTAACCTCGCAGCGCAAGGCGCTGAGTAACAAGTAACAAAAAAATCAAGTCAATCCTGTAAATCCTGTCTAATAAAACCTGCCACGCAGTGGCATTTCCCTTGACATAACCCCCAAACATTTGTAAAGTTCATGCCATGAACAACCCGTATGAGCAGGAAATCCGGTATCGTCTCCTCAAGATGCTGATTCAAGAGTCCAACCTCACCCAGCGTGACATGGCCAAAAAGATGGGTATCAGTCTGGGGAAGGTGAACTATGCACTTTCTGAGCTGGCAAAAACGGGCCTGATAAAGGTAATTCGCTTCAAAAGTGCCAGGAACAAAATACCCTACACATATATGCTGACTCCCCGGGGCCTTGAAGAAAAGGCCAGGCTAACGGTGAACTTCTTAAGGAGAAAGATATCGGAATACGAGGAGATAAAGCGCCAGATCAGCGAATTGTCCATGGAGGTAGATCAGGAGGAATTGATAAATACCTCCGAAGCTGAAAAATTTGAAGAGAGGTTTTCTTAACCGTTCCGGCGGCAAAAGCCGCATTTTGGCTAAAAACCTAATAATTTTAAGTCTTTAGGTTGCATTATCCCTGTAACTGAAGGGGCGGAGCTGTGAGAACAAATAACAAATTTTCAATTTCCAATTTCCAATCCCGAAGGTCCGCCGTCAGTGTGGCGGAAACAATCGCAAATCGCAAATCATAAATCCCCTTGGGTCTTTGCTTTTATCTTTTCATCGCTATCAGCTGTCAGCTATGAGCTATGAGCTGCCACGCAGTTGCCTGTGAGACATGTTTTGTTTTTGTCTTTTAATCATCAATGTATTTCCTACCGCCAAAGGCGGATTGATCCACCAGAGGCGGATAAACCCGCCACACTGACGGCGGATAAACCCGCCACACTGACGGCGGATAAAGGTTGCAGCCTTTCATCCGGAAAGGCTGAAAAAGCAATAATCAAGTAAATCCTGCCTGCCCCGTAGGTAGGCACTATCGTACTGGGGTTAATCCTGTCTAATAAAAAGCTCTCTAATATGTACAGAGACCAACCAACCATAAGCCGCTACGCAACAACCACTGTGCGCTACTCTCTCTATTGTCTCCTGATATTCACCCCCCTGGCAAGGGCCTCTGTTCAGCCTTGGGCCGTCACCACCATTTATATGGTAACACTCATAGCCCTGCCCATAATTTTCCTGTTAATCCTGTGTATCCTGTCAACAATCTTTTCCATGCATCGCTCGATCAGCCTCTGGTCTATAATTCTCCTGCTCAACTACTTAACCATATTCTATCTCGTCATCCATACGGTTCGCACGCGGTCTCAACTTCGCAACCTCATCTTTATTATCATCGGGGTAGCCACCTTTATCTCCATTTTTGGACTGTTTAAGTGGTTTGGAATTAACCCTTTCCCCTGGTGGGATTACACTGATATTGTCAGTCAAAATCCGGATCGCCTTTCCTCTACATTCGGCAATCCCGATCATCTTGCCGGCTATATGGAGATGTCCCTCCCTTTGATCCTTGGGCTGTTCCTGCTCGGGGTCAGACCGGGAATATTTGCGTTGCTTGTCTATATATCCTGCCTGCTCCTTTCCGCTTTGATCCTTAGCCTGTCACGGGGCGGTTGGTTCGGCACTTTTATCGGGCTGCTCTTCATGGCCTCATGCCTGCTTGCAGACCGGTATTTCAAACGCAAGCGGATGATCCTCACCATTATCGGCGGATCATTAGCAGTAGCCCTGATCGTGTTTTCAACCACACCGGTTGTCGAACGAATCCAGACACTCACCGAAAGAGATCCGGCCACAAACCTGCAGGGCCGGCTGACGGCCTGGGCCGGGATGTTGGACGTTATCAAAGAACACCCCGTGATCGGAACAGGACCTGGCACCTTTGCAACCGTTTTCACCCAATACCAGCCACCCGGGGTGTCATGCCGGTATTTCCAGGGACATAACGATTATTTACATTTTGTTTCAGAAGCCGGACTGCCGTTGATTGCCATCATAGTCTGGATGATTATAGCCCTTTACAGGAAAGGATTCAGGAAACTGAAGAACCCCAGTCGTCTGGTCCGGGGAATTACCATTGGTGCAATGTCAGGGATAACCGCCATCCTTGTACACGGCCTTGGCGATTTCAATCTTCATATACCATCAAACGCTCTGCTCTTTACCGTATTAGCGGCTCTTGTCGCTGCCCCATTACCCAAGAACACTCAACAGTGACTTCCTTGGGCGCCATAGCCTTAGGCGCCTGTCCGCCGTAGTCCCGCTTGAGCGGGACGGAGGATGGAAAGGCGGCCTTGGGCGCCGTAGCTTTGCGTAGGCGGCTGCGAGCTCTGTGAGAGAAAATTTTTTTATCTTTTGTTTTTTATGTTTTGACTCTGATTTTGACGACAAGTCGTCGTCAAAATAGTCAGTGAGTGTCTGCGCAAGTCTGCGTGTGTCTGCGGCAAAATAAAGCTTTTGTGAGGACATAATGAAAAGAGCCCTAATAACCGGCATAACAGGTCAGGATGGTGCCTATCTGGCCGAGTTTCTATTGGAAAAAGGATACGAAGTACATGGTATTAAGCGCAGGTCTTCCTCGTTCAACACCCAGCGCGTAGACCACCTTTACAGGGATTTTCACGAGGAGAATGTGCGTTTCTTCATGCATTACGGGGATCTCACCGACTCGACAAACCTGATCCGCATAATCCAGGAAACCCGGCCTGATGAGATCTATAACCTTGCGGCCCAGAGCCATGTGAAGGTCTCCTTTGAAACCCCTGAGTATACGGCCAATTCAGACGCTTTAGGGGCCTTGCGCCTTCTCGAAGCCATGAGAATCCTGAAATTAGAGGAAAAGACGAGGTTTTACCAGGCATCTACCAGCGAGCTCTTCGGAAAGGTGCGGGAGGTGCCCCAGAAGGAAACAACGCCCTTTTATCCCCGCAGCCCTTATGGCGCGGCCAAGCTCTATGCCTACTGGATCACGGTCAACTACCGCGAAGCCTACAACATGTTTGCCTGTAACGGTATCCTGTTTAATCACGAGTCGCCCATAAGGGGTGAAACGTTTGTGACCCGCAAGATTACGCGGGCTGTCGCACGGATAAAGCTGGGAATGGAAAAGATATTGTACCTGGGAAACCTGGATGCCAAAAGAGATTGGGGTTATGCAAAAGACTATATAAAGGCCACCTGGCTGATATTGCAACAGGACAAACCCGATGATTATGTCATCGCGACCGGGGAATCCCATTCCGTAAGGGAATTTGTTGAAAAGTCATTTTACGAAATAGGAATAACAATGATGTGGGAGGGAAGCGGCGTCAATGAGACGGGCAAGGACAGGGAAACAGGAGAGACACTCGTCAAGATAGATTCCCGCTATTTCAGGCCCACGGAAGTGGATTATCTCCTGGGCGATCCCACCAAGGCACGTTCCGAACTGGGATGGGAGCCGACCGTATCTTTTGACGAGCTGATCAGGATGATGGTCCGCGAAGACCTGAAAGAAGCTGAAAGAGATCAGCTTTGCGAACGCGAAGGCTTCCCGGTCTTTAATCGTTCAGAATAATAATTTACCCGCCGTCCGTGTGGCGGGTTTACCCGCCGTCCGTGTGGCGGGTTTGCCCATCCGCCTCTGGAGGATAAAGGTTTCAGCCTTTCATCCGGAAAGGCTGAAAAAGCAATAATCAAGTAAATCCTGCCTGCCCCGTAGGTAGGCACTATCGTACTGGGGTTAATACTGTCTAATAAAGCCTGTCTGCGCAAGTCTGCGTGTGTCTGCCTGTCGGAGTGAAACGTAGATCCCGCTATCGGGGCCCAGTTAAATTTCTTAGGATCATTTAACCGGGGCGGCAAATAATGCCTTTAAATTTATGAATAAAACATCCTCCATCTACGTTGCCGGCCACCAGGGCATGGTAGGCACAGCCATTGTTCGTCGCCTCCAATCCCAAGGATACACCAATATCATCAAACGCACCCATGAAGAACTTAACCTCATGGATCAGCGTGCGGTGCGGCAGTTCTTTAAGCATGAATCAATCGATTACGTTGTACTGGCCGCAGCAAAGGTCGGAGGCATTTACGCCAACAATACATACCCTGCCGAGTTCATCTACCAAAATATAATGATCGGGGCCAATGTGATTCATGAGGCATACAGTGCAGGGATTGAACGGCTCCTATTCTTAGGAAGTTCCTGTATATACCCCAAAGAGGCTCCGCAGCCTATGAAGGAGGAATATCTTCTTACAGGAAAGCTTGAGCAAACCAATGAACCCTATGCAATTGCGAAAATTGCCGGGATCAAACTCTGTGAATCTTACAACCGTCAATACGGAACAAGGTATCGGGCTGTTATGCCGACCAATCTGTACGGACCTAACGACAACTATGACCTGGAAACATCGCACGTACTCCCTGCTTTGATTCGGAAGTTTCACCTGGCAAAACTCGCTTCCAATGGCCAATGGTACGCCATAGAAAGAGATGAAGAAATCTTCGGCTCAATCCCTGATGACATAAAAGAGTCACTTGGAATCAATGCTACAACAAATAAACCACTCAACGAATCAACGACTCAACCAAAAGTAGTATTGTGGGGCACCGGTTCTCCCTACCGGGAATTTTTGCATGTGGATGATATGGCTTGTGCCTGTGTTTTTGTGATGAATCTCCCTGATGGAGAAATTGTCTCACACCTCGGAGATAACCCCTTGCCGTTTTTTAATATTGGAGCCGGCGAAGATATGCCCATTCGCGAGTTAGCTGAGATTGTAAAGGAAGTAGTGGGATTTGAGGGAGAGATTGTTTTCGATAGTGACAAGCCGGACGGTATGCCAAGAAAGCTGCTGGATGTATCCCGGCTTAGTTCTATGGGCTGGAAACAGGAAATCGGGCTGAAGGAAGGACTTGCCCGTACATATGAATGGTACCTCAAAAATTCGGGATCATCTCCAAATTAGTTTTGGTGAAGAACCTATTCTTTTTGTCTTCGTTTTTACTGCCTATGAGCTGTGACCTATGACCTATGAGCCGGCACAAAGTGCCATTGCTTTGAGCTATGAGCCGGCATGTAATGCCATCAGCTATGAGCTTCTTGGCGCGCCGTAGCTTTGCGTAGTCGGCTGAGCTGTGAGCTGGCATGAAATGCCAACGTCCCTCTTTTTCACGGGGTCAACAACGTCCCTTAAATACTTATAACTTAACTTTCGCATTGTAGTAGGAGGAAAAAATGAAATATCTCGACTATATTTTTAGGGATCAAAAAATTTGTGGAGGTGAACCGGTACTCAAAGGGACTCGTGTTACAGTAAGAACCATTCTAGCGAGTTTAGCCGAAGGTGCGACTGTTGAGGAGCTTCTTGCCGATTTTCCTACATTGAACGAAGAACATATCCGGGCCACCATTGCTTTTGCTGCGGCATCAGCAGAAGAGGATTTGCCTTTACCTGAGGTCCCTAAGGTCGCATGAAGATAAAGCTTGACGAAAATATGCCAGCTGGGTTGGCAACAGTACTGAATAGAATGGACCATGATGTTGTAACGGTACCTGAGGAAGGACTTGCAGGTCGTGATGACTTGGAGATATGGGCTGCTGCCCAGCGCGAAGGGAGATTCTTGATCACCCAGGATCTAGATTTTTCCGACGTTCGTAAATACAGGCCTGGTAGTCACCATGGGATCATGGTAGTTCGTCTCCGTGGCCCCGGCAGGTTAGCTTTGCTAGAAAAAGTGTGTGAAGTGTTTGAAGCTGAGGATATAGGTAGTTGGAACCGGTGTTTCATCGTCTTGACAGAGCGAAAAATTCGAATACATTCTCCTTGAGTGACCAACAAAGGAGACTAATATGAATCTATTTCAAGGTTGATCTCAAGAACAATATAGCGATTTATTATTTTATGGTCGTCCTGCTTTTACCTGTGAGCTTCTTGGCGCGCCGTAGCTTTGCGTAGGCGGCTGAGCTATGAGCCGGCACAAAGTGCCATTGCTATCAGCAGCCATGCAGTGGCCATGGACGTCCCTCTTTTTCACATTCTTTAGAGTCGAGGTGAAAAGTAATATGAAAGAACTGAACAAAAGTAAGATTCAGGATGAGGCGGATAAGGCCTTACTGAAGAGATGTCGTACTGCAGCCGAGTCTCTTGATCTTTCCGCAGAAGTCATTCTCTACGGTTCCAGAGCACGAGGTGACGCACAGCCTGATTCGGATTATGACATACTTATTTTAATTGATGGAGAAGCCAGTCTTGAAAAGGAGGATAACTTTCGACGCCGGCTGTATTCGATTGAGCTTGAAATTGGAGCTGTCGTTACCGTCATTTTAGTAAGCAGGAACGATTGGAACTCTGCTTTGTATAAGGCCATGCCGTTTTATCAAAATATCGAAAGAGATGGGGTTATTTTATGAAAGAAGAGACGCTAATTTTAATAAAATATCGTCTTGAAAGGGCTAAAGAGTCCCTTGAAGAAGCCAACATTCTATTGGAAAGAGGGTATCCCAATACCTTTGTAAACCGGTTGTACTATTCCTGCTTTTATGCTGTTTCTGCTCTGTTACTTATACGGGGACTTTCATCAACCAAGCATAGTGGTATTCGCTCCCTTTTTCATCAGAACTTCATCAAAACAGGCCTGATGAACGAGGAAATGGGCCAATTGTATGACAAGCTATTTGACAACCGGCAAAAAAGTGATTATGCGGATCTGGTCCGATTCAATGCCGAAGAAGTGGGAAGTTGGTATGGTGAAGCGCAAAGATTTGTTGAAAAGGTCGAAAATGTCGTTAAGGACGAATGTGGTATGCACAGGCAAACATAAGCTGACAAGCATCGAGCATCGAATATCCAGTTTCCAGCACTAATCTTCAATATTCAATTTTACCCCGACTGTTGTAGCGTAGCGTAGATTTATCCTCTGGAGGATCCCGCTATCGGGGCCCGCCTGGAGGGCGTGAGATAATTCTTTTTACCGGTAACCAGTACAGTAAGCATCCAGTATCGAGTATCAAGTATCGAGTATCAAGTATCGAGCATCAAGCATCCGGTAACCATCAACGTAAGTCAATCAAAGACTTGTCCGCCGTCCTTGCCCGCCGTCAGTGTGGCGGGTTTGTGGCGGATTCTTCCATACCCCGACTTCTATGAGCTGTGAGCTTCCTGGCGCGCCATAGCCTTAGGCGCCCGTCCTCCGTAGCCTTTGGGCGAAGGATGGATAGGCGGCTGAGTCGGCAATTCATATTCCTTGACAAATGAGGCAACATACTATTACAATGTAGTCACATTATTTAAGATATTGATGGTAAAGTCATGGAAACAATCGGAATAAGAATATTAAAGGAAAATCTGAGCCGTTATATGAAGAGAGTGAAATCCGGAGAGACAATCATTGTCACAGATCGGAAAAAAGAGATAGCCGTCATAATGCCTTTCGAAAAGGCAACTAAAGAAGAGAAAATATTCCGGTTGATCCAGCGTGGCATGGCTTCCTGGTCCGGGAGCAAACCGTCTGGTATGACATCCCGGATTGCTTCAAGAGGCAAGAGCGTTTCCGGGGCTGTTATCGAGGACAGACGATAAAATGATCGTATATCTTGATACCAGCAGCCTGGTGAAATTGTATGTTGAAGAAGATGAATCATCAAAAGTTGATGTTCTGGTCAAATCTTCAGAAGTCACGGCTACCTCACTTGTCGCTTACGCTGAAGCAAGGGCGGCTTTCGCTCGCAGATTTCGAGAGAAGGTATTCACGTCAGATGAATATAATCGCCTGAAAGAATTTTTTGATAAAGATTGGAGTCGTTATCTCATCTTAAGTGTTACAGGAGATATGATCCGACTGGCAGGTGATCTGGCAGAAAAATATGCTTTAAGGGGTTTTGACTCGATCCATTTAGCGTCAGCCTTAACGCTGCGTCAGGAATTATCCTCTCCTATAGTTTTTTCATGCTTTGACGATAATCTTCAGAAAGCATCCGAACGTGAAGACCTGGATCAGGGTTAACCACTTTTTGCTTTTATCTTTCACTCATTACTATTCACTGTTCACTATCTTTTCCTATGAGCCATGAGCTATGAGCTATCCCCCATCAGCTACTTGGCGCGCCATAGCCTTAGGCGCCTGTCCTCCGTAGTCCCGCTTGAGCGGGACGGAGGATGGAAAGGCGGCCTTGGTCGCCATAGCCTTAGGCGAAGGCGGCTGAGTCGCCACAAAGTGCCATTGCCTATCAAGTATCGAGTATCAAGTATCAAGTATCGAGTATCAATCAACAATCATCAATCTCAAAGTACCAACGTCCCATGAAACATGAAACAGCATCTATCACATAAAGATATCCTTAGGCTTTTGAAGGCTGAAAAGGCATTTTTGAGAAATGAATTCGGTGTGATCAATATCGGGCTTTTCGGTTCCTATGTTAAGGGAAACCAGCGAGCTGATAGTGATATTGATCTCTTAGTTGAGCTAAAAGAGCCTCGTTTTGAGTGGATTGCAGGATTGCAGATGTATCTGGAAAAAAAGTTTGACAAAAAAATCGAACTGGTTCGTAAAAGCGATAATGTTAACCGCCGGTTTACACAAAGGATTGAAAATGAGGTGATATATGCTTGATGATATTATTCGAGACAATCTACAAATCATCTTGGAATCAATTGTTTTGATCGAGGACCGCTTTTCCAAAATAAATAGTGCAGAGGATCTTGTTTCGAGTAAAGACGGTGTTCTTATGCTTGATGCAATTGCTATGCGACTTCAAGTTGTCGGTGAGCTGCTTAAGAAAATCAATAAGATGGATAAATCTCTCTTAGAAAATTATCCGGAGATCGAATGGGATAAGATCATGAGATTACGTGATATAGTTTCACATCATTATGAAAAAGTGGATCATGAGATAATTTATGATATCTGCAAGAATCATATTCCAAGGCTGAAGTCAACCATTCATGAGATAATCGAGAAAGAGAATTCATAAAATCTCGACAATCCCGTCTAATAAAAATCAATGCCCCGCCAACCAAGACTAGACGCCCCCGGCCTTTTGCAGCATGTGATGGCCAGGGGAATTGAACGAAGGAAGCTTTTCAAAGACGACAAGGACCGTAAATCGTTCCTCGATCGCCTGGCTCTAATTTTAGAAGAGACACAGACCCAATGTTATGCATGGGCATTGATCCCAAACCATTTTCATCTCCTTTTACGCACTGGTCCTACTCCACTCAGCAAAGTCATGCGACGCCTAATGACCGGCTATGCCGTTACTTTCAACAAACGTCACAAAAGGAGCGGCCATCTCTTGCAGAATCGTTACAAATCGATTGTCTGTGAAAAAGATGCATATCTTTTGGAACTGATCCGTTACATCCATCTCAACCCATTAAGAGCAAAACTGGTGCAGGATCTGAAAGAGCTTGACAAGTACCCATGGACCGGCCATAGCGCTATTCTTGGCAGTCGCAAAAACCCGTTGGTTCCAGAAGTCAGGAATCTGATCAATCCTGTCCAAAGTCAGAAGTCTTTAGCAGAAAAAACCATCCAGGATGTTCTCCTTTTGTTCAGCAGCAAGACGGGAGAGGCTCGTAGAAGATATCGGCAATTTGTAAAAAGTGGTGTGGATCAGGGGAGTCGACCTGAATTACAGGGTGGCGGGTTGGTCCGGAGTGCCGGTGGGGACAAAAAAGCTCTATTGCGACGCAAGAGAGAAGAAAGGGAACTATCTGATGAAAGAATTCTGGGAAGCGGAGATTTTGTGGAACAAATTCTGGAAGAGGCAAATGAACTTGAAGAGAGAAAAACAAGCTATAGCATCGGCCTTGATGAACTGATCTTGAAAGTGGTCAAGGATATTGGGATAGAAGTAACAGACCTGATATCGTTGAAACGAGAGAAAAAAATTAGTTATGCAAGGGGTATTATCAGCTATCTTGCAGCGGTAAAATTAGGGTATACTGGAACAAAAATAGCCAAGGCGCTTAATATGAGCCGAAAGAGTGTCAGTCGATGTATAAAAAGGGGTGAGAAAATCCTTGACAATGAGCAAGAAATGCTTGAATATCTGGCGTAAAGTCACAAAGCCCCAACGTCCCTCCTCA
>JAFDHL010000125.1 GCA_019308785.1 Deltaproteobacteria bacterium | reverse complement strand
AAAAAGTGGTTTTGAGTCTTTTGAACATTTTGCCTCAACCTATAAATAGTTTGCAACGCTGGCAATCCGGAACGAGTCATCAAAAATATCTGTTGCAAACAATATTGTGCTCTTCATAGTAACTCATGAATGTATTAGACAGGATAACCGAAGCAGATATTTTGGCCACTATCAGCAATTCCCCGGGAGATCTCTGGATCCCGATATTCTATCATGTGTCTTTTGGCCATTATATCGCCCATTTTGGTATGTCAATTCCCAGTGGCTACGGTCAATTCGATAATGCATTATCAACTGACCAAATTCAACTTACTATTTCCCCTGTCATTGCGGCAGCAATTCCATCAAAAAACGATTACGGCTTTGAAGTATAAGGAGAATTCACCTTTTCGGAAATTATTTCAACAATAATTTTTTAGTTGTTCTCATCCATTTCACTGAGCGCAGGGAAATCAAGGTCCCAAAATGCATCATGGAGGTGTTGGGACGGTCGTATGGGATATCATCTTGACATTTTGATGTCTATAAAAAATAATGTATAGAAAAGAAAAAGCATATAATTAATCTGTGAAAGGAGAGTTAGAAGACTATGGACTTTTATGCCTTTGTTGAAGGTCCTCTCCTATGGATCGCCTTTTTGACATTTATTATCGGCAGTCTTCTAAGGGCTGCCCTGTTTTTCTCATTTTCTCTCAAAAAGGACAAAATTATCTATCAGCATTTTAGCTTGAAGTATGTCCTGGCAACTTACGCCCGGTGGCTGTTTCCCTTTAACAAAGACGTTACCAAAAATCCTGTTTTTACAATACTGGTTTATGTCTTTCATATTTGCCTTATTATTGTGCCCATTTGGTTTTCCGCACATATCGCCCTCTGGGAGGAATCCCGTTTTGAATGGTATTGGACCGCCATTCCGGATGCGTTAGCCGATTGGATGACCCTCATCTTTCTTGCCATCGCCCTCTTCTTCCTGCTCAGGCGCATTATTTCGGCCGACATTCGTCTTCTCTCAACCTTTTCAGATTATTTTTTGATTGTTGTCGTCGCTCTGCCTTTTTTATCCGGATATTTCCTCTCCCACGGAACTGTGGATAGTATCGGCATTTTGGGGGACAATATGGAGCTAATCCATATGTTATCCGGTGAGCTAATGCTCATCCTGATTCCGTTTACAAAACTTTCCCATTTTGTTCTCTTCTTCTTTTCCAGAGGAGCTACAGCCATTGAATTTGGCCGCAGGGGATACACCATGTGACGGAATTTTCCTTCTTAATAATATTTAGCACCCAAGGACAAATCATGAGTGAAGAAATCAATCCCAAAGAGATTATGAATTTTCTAAAACCCAGGATGGGCGCCCGATTCAAGACCTGGCTGAGCATCTGCGCCCATTGCGGGCTCTGTTCCGACATATGCCATTATTACCTTACGAGCGAGAAAGACCCACGAATGATTCCAGCCTACAAAGTCAGATTCTTAAAAGAAATCCTCAAGAAAAAAGGCAAAGTTGACAGGGGCTATCTGCAAAAAGTCTATGAAACCGTATATTATGAATGCAATATGTGCCGCCGTTGCTCCCTGTACTGTCCTTTTGGCATAGATATCGCTCTGATGATATCCCTTCTGCGGAGCCTGCTTTTCACCCAGGGGATTGTCCCGGAAGGTCTCCTTCAGACCGTGGAGAATTATAAGGAGTTCGGAAATCAGATGGCCGTTACCAAGGAAGACTGGGTGGAAACAGTGGAATGGTGTGAGGAGGAGACAGAAGAAGAGCTGGTGGGGATCAAACTCCCGATCGATAAAAAGGGCGCCAAGATCATGTACACAGTTAATGCCCGGGAACCCATGTTTTACCCCCAGGACATCATGGAGGTTGCCAAGGTATTCCATGTGGCGGGTGAGGACTGGACTTTACCCAGCGAGAGTGGGTGGGATGATACCAATTTGGCCATGTTTTGCGGCGATGTCAAGACGGCTAGGCTGATTGTTGAAAATACTTTCAAGCGAGCGGAAGAATTGGAGGTGCAACAGATTGCCGTCACTGAATGTGGCCACGCTTATAGAGCGCTTAGGTTCGAAGCGCCCACCTGGCTGGGCTACACGCCCAAGCAAGAGGTGATCCACTCCGTTGAACTTTTTCACGATTACATAAGGGACGGACGGATAAAGATAAAGGAGAAGATTAAGGAACCTACCACAGTCCAAGACCCTTGCAATATCATCAGAAACGGCGGTCTTGCCGAGAAAAACAAACAGCTGGCCGAATTCCTTTCCCAGGATTTCAGGCCAATGAAAAATCAAGGTAATTACAATGTTTGTTGTGGGGGAGGCGGAGGCGCCATGCCCATGGGCGGTGAGATGAAAAAACAACGCCTCCAATCAGGAAAGATCAAAGCTGACCAGATCCGTGAGACAGGGGCCAAAATTGTCTTCGTTCCCTGCCACAATTGTATAGACCAGATAAGAGATCTCTCAAAGGAATATGACCTTGGTATCAAGGCAATACACTTCAAGGAAGCCATTACCGAACACATGGAGATCCCCGAAGAAATGATACCCAAAGAGGATGAAGAGTAAGGGTGAGTGGGGACTGATTGGCCCTTGCCATAAATCATATGGAAAAGAAGACAGATCAAAAACAAGGGGACCTGAATAAAAAAAGGGATGAATATCAAATTCTCTTTGAACTGGCTCCCTGTTACATCACAGTCCAGGATAAAAACCTCAGGCTGATTCGGTATAACCGCGAATTTGCAGATAAATTTTTTCCCCGAACAGGGGATTACTGTTATCAAGCATACAAAGGTCGATCTGAGAGATGCAAAGTATGCCCGGTTTTAAAAACATTTGAAGATGGGAAGCCTCACTCCAGCGAAGAGACTGGAGTGAGCAAAGACGGCACTAAAACCTACTGGGTGGTAAGGAGTGCGCCCATAAAGAACGCCGACGGGGAAGTGGTAGCTGCCATGGAGATGAGCCTCGACATGACCCAGATGAAGTTCCTGGAAGAGGCGGTTGAAAAGTCAGAAAAAAAATACCAAACCATATTCAACACCATCCCTAATCCTGTCTTTGTCTTGGACGGAAAAACGCTGGATGTCCTGGACTGCAATAATAGTGTCTCCTCAGTATACGGATTCAATAAAAATGAGATAGTAATGAGTTCATTTCTCAATCTTTTTGAGGAAGATGAGCGTGAAATGTATTCACTTGAGATAAGATCATCCAACAACATTAACCGGGTGAGACAGATCCGAAAAGATGGAAAGACCATCTATGTGAATATCCGCATCTCTGCTTCTGAGTACCTCGGACGCGAAACCCTGTTGGTCACTACCAGCGATATAACAACCCGATTGATGGCCGAACAACAGCTCATCCAGGCCAGTAAAATGGCCACCCTGGGAGAGATGGCCACAGGGGTGGCACACGAGTTGAATCAGCCGCTGTCGGTGATTAAGACATCCAGCAGTTTTATCATAAAAAAGGTTCGGAAGAATGAGACTATCAAAGAAGAGATCCTGAGAACCCTGGCCGAAGAGATTGATAGCCATGTGGATCGTGCCTCGAAGATAATCAACCATATGAGGGAATTCGGTCGAAAATCGGATGTCAAGGAGAAAAAGGTCTGGATAAATGAGCCGCTGGAAAAGGCACTTTATATTTTTAATCAGCAATTAAAGCTGAGAGAAATAAATGTTGTAAAGGAACTGGGAAAAGATCTCCCTCCGATTCTTGCTGATCCCAATCGGTTGGAACAGGTTTTTATTAATCTGCTTATAAACTCGAGGGATGCCATTGAAGAAAAGTCTAGCAAAACGGATCAAGGGGGTGCGGCTAAAGAGATATTTCTGAGGACCAGTTTAAAAAATAGAATGATCAATGTTGAAGTAAAGGATACAGGAACGGGCATTCCAAAACACATCCTTGATAAGATTTTCGACCCGTTCTTTACCACCAAGAAAGTAGGTAAGGGCACGGGCCTGGGGCTTTCCATAAGTTATGGTATCATTCAGGACTACGGCGGCAGCATCAAGGTTAAAACCTCTGAAGGTGAAGGCTCGACTTTCATCATTCAATTTCCTTTCCCGGGTAAAACTTGATGGGGCAGAGAATTCTCTTGGTTGACGATGAGGAAGGTATTCGAAAGGTGCTGGGCATAACCTTAACGGATATTGGCTACGAGGTCCTTTCAGCAAAAAATGGCGAAGAAGCTCTGAAGCTTTTCAGAAAAGCAGAGCCACGCATCGTATTAACAGATATAAAAATGCCGGGGATTGACGGCATTCAAGTGCTTCAAACCATCAAGGAAGAGAGACCAGATACGGAGGTAATCATGATCACTGGTCATGGCGATATGGAAATGGCCATCCAGAGCTTGAAGTTTGATGCCACTGATTTTGTCACCAAGCCTATAAATGACGATGCACTGGAAATTGCCCTGAAAAGGGCAAACGAAAAAATCGCCTTGAGGACAAAACTTAAGGAATATACCGAGAATCTTGAGTTCCTAGTTGAGGAGAAGACGAAAAAACTCTTAGAAGCGGAAAGACTTGCCGCTATGGGTCAAACCGCAGCCAGCATGGCCCATGCCATTAAAAATATAACGGCCGGTCTAACAGGGGGGACATTTGTCCTGGAGAAAGGCTTTCAGCTGAACAACGAAAAATATCTTCGCCAGGGTTGGGATATGCTCAAAAGAAACATAGGCAGAATAAAGAGCATGGCCCTGGATCTGCTCAATTATGCCAAAGAGAGAGAGCCTGACTACCAACTGTGTGATCCCAACATACCAGCACAGGCGGTCGTTGATCTAATGCTTCCCAGAGCTCGTGAATACGGCGTTACCTTTGACGTAGAGCTGGATGAGAGCCTGCCTCATTTATGGATTGACCCTGAAAGGATACACCGCTGCCTCCTTAATTTGGTGACAAACGCCCTGGACGCCTGCATGGATATTACATGTTCCTCAAAAACAGGGAGGGTTATACTTCGCTCGCTTAAAATCGAGGATTGGGCGGTGGAATATCAAGTGGTTGACAATGGCTGCGGTATGGATGAAGAGACAAGAGGAAAAATATTTCAGAGATTCTTTAGTACAAAAGGAAGCCGGGGCACCGGCCTGGGAATAATGATTAGCAAGAAGATCATAGATGAGCACCAAGGTACAATTGGTTTTGAATCTGAAGCAGGGAAAGGCACAAGATTTATTATCAGACTGCCTGAAAAGGATCAACCTCCTTCAATCTTACGCACAAAAGGAGTGCACCATGATTGAATATAAAAGCATCCTGTTCTGTACTGATTTATCCGAGGACGCCAACATTGCATTTTTTCATGCCCTCGATCTGGCAAAAAAGTATAATGCCAAATTGCATATCCTTCATGTTCCACACTCTTCCTATGCCTATTGCAGGCATGTAGTGAATGAACATGTTCCGGAAGGAGCAGAAGGAGGCGAAGCCTTCTTCGATGAGGCTATAGAGAAGCGGGCAATAGCGGTTTTAAAAGAACAGTACGAGAAGAGAATGGGTGATTTTAAGAATTATCTGTTTGTTGTCAAGAGCGGTTCACCGGACGTGGAGATTATCCGATATGCAAAAAAAAATGATATTGACGTGATTGTGATGGGAACACTTGGCAAATCTGAGCTGGACAGGATTGAACACGGAAGCACGGTGGCCAATGTATCCAAATATGCCCATTGTCATGTCATTGCCATCAGAAACCCGGCCAAACAGTTTATTTTGCCCGGGCAGATGTACTAATAAAAATCGCTTGGGGCGATTTTATAGAGGGAGTAAAAAATGGCAAAAAAAGTCCTGGTTGTGGATGATGAACTGGATATGAGAACCTTTATCACAACTCTATTAGAGACAAGTGGTTACAAACCCCTTTCTGCTGTGGATGGGAAGGAAGGCTTGGAAGTTGCACGTCAGAAAAAACCCTCTCTTATCATACTGGACGTGATGATGCCCAGGGAGAGCGGAATCAATATGTATCGGGAATTGAAAAACGATCCTGATCTGAAGGGCATACCGGTCATTATGCTGTCCGCACTTTCTAAAAAAACCTTTTTTCACTCCCAGAAGATCCTGGATGAATATAAAGGGGAGAAAATTCCCGAACCGGCCGCCTACATCGAAAAACCACCGGAACCAGATGAACTCTTTGAGGCAATTCAAAACAGTTTAAAATAGACCGAAACACAGTGCCTGAAAAATGCCAATGACGTCAATCCGGCACAAGCGGCAATTCTTTTATCAAGCAAATAACTTCCAGTAGGGGCAAGACTTGTATCGAAAAAATGAACAAGCACAAGTTGACCTGAAACAAGGAGGATACCCAATTGGTATCGTATCCAATAGAGTCAATCTCAGCCAGAAGACCATACGGGAATATGAAAAAACCGGCCTCATAAAGCCCAGAAGAGAACCCCGGACAAACAACAGGATATTCTCAGATTTCGAGATAGCACAGATTCAACACATCACCCGTCTCATCCATGAGGAAGGATTCACCATCCCCTGCCTTCTTCGTATCCTTCAACTTGCCCCTTGCTGGAATATCTTTGACTGTAGGGTGAAAAAGAAGTGCCCTGCATATAAATATTCACCCAATCCCTGTTATACAACCAGAAAAAGGAAGGGAACACTCTGCAGTGGTTCCTGCGACCAGTGTGCCGTGTATATTAACCGCTCCTCAAAAAAGGAAAAAGTTCTGGAGAGACCCGGTTCAAGTGATTGATGGTGCCTGTTCTCACAAACAGGGTCTTTCCTTTACACTTGCCGCTTTTGCAAGGGTAAATGAGCGCTGATCAGAACTGGTTATAAAACGATGAGTGAAGAAGCCTGGAAGGTGTTATTCATAGATGACGAGGAAGGAATACGCAAGGTCATATCCCTAACCCTTGCGGACGCCGGCTACAAGGTTTTAACCGCTATTGATGGTGAAAGCGGTATAGAGTTGTGCCGCAAGGAATCTCCCCAGATTGTTATCACTGACATTCGCATGCCCGGCATGGACGGTATCGATGTGCTCAAAAGCATCAAGAAAGCATATTCCGATAAAGAGGTCATTGTGGTCAGTGGCTTCGGCGAAATGGAACATGCCATCCGTGCCCTTCAACTTGACGCCTCGGATTTTATCACCAAACCAATTAATGATAACGCCCTCTTTGTGGCGTTGGAGCGTGCCAAAGAGCGCTACACAATCCGCAAAGATCTGCAGGATTATACTACCCTAATAGAAGAGAGGTGGATGGATACGGCCGAAGAACTGGCCAAGACTTTCAATTTCCAGAAAAACCTGATTGATAGTTCTATTGATGGTATTATGGCCTGCGATCGAGACGGGAAAATCCTTACCTTCAATAAAAGCATGGAAAAAATGTTGGGCTATTCCAAGGATGAGGTAATTGGCAGGATGTATCTCAATCAATTTCTCCCCCCGGACCAGATTGAAAAGTTCGGGCAAGAATTGCATTCAGAAGAATACGGTGGGAAAGACCGTCTTTCTTTTACGGAAAAGGCCCTTATTGCCAAAACAGGCATAAAAATTCCTTCCCAGCTTTCGGCAACAGTTCTTTTCGAAAAAGGCGACGAAATTGGCATCGTGGGTATTTTCCGGGACCTGAGGGAGATGAAAAAACTGGAACAGCAGTTCGCTGACCAGGCCCACCTGCTTCAGCAAGACAAGATGATTTCTTTGGGCAGGCTGGCTGCCAGTGTTGTCCACGAAATCAACAATCCCCTTGCGGGTATCTTGAACTACGTTCGCCTTATGATCAAAATTCTCGGCCGGGGCGCTCTGACCCCAGAACATATTGAAAAATTTCAAAGATATCTCACCCTGGTTGAAAGCGAAACCAGCCGATCTTCCAAAATAGTATCCAATCTACTCGAATTTTCAAGGAAATCCGAACTGAAATTCAGCGAAATCGACGTAAATGATCTTTTTAAAAAATGCCTTATGCTCAGCCAGCACAAATTGGACCTTCAGAATATCCAGGTAAAAACCGGACTTGATCAGTCAATTCCGAAGATCTGGGGTGATTTCAATCAGATTCAGCAATGCATCATCAATCTTATTTTCAATGCAATTGATGCCATGGCCGAAGATGGTACCGGTACCCTGACCATTGAAAATTCTTTCCATTCGAAAAAAGGGCTGATTGAAATAAAGGTGGGAGATACCGGATGTGGCATTGCAGAGGAGGAGATTCCCAATATATTTGATCCGTTTTACACCACAAAAAAGGAAGGGAAAGGAGTGGGCTTAGGTCTCTCCACTGTGTACGGTATAATAGACCGCCATAAAGGAACCATTGGTATAGAAAGTAAAGTGGGGAAGGGCTCCCTCTTTACTATCAAGCTTCCGGTCCTGGAGAGGCAAAGTCGGCCATCCGAGTATGATTAACCGAGTCCTTCTAAGGCGGCATCAATAACCTCAAACACCTGCTGGTCTCGATATCCCCGAAGCACAGAGGCGCTGTTCAGGCAAACGGCCGCGCAGGACCCACATCCCTGGCACATGAGTTCATCCACGACGATTTTGTCCTCTGCTTTGTCATACCGTCTGGCATGGTACGGGCAGGCAGCAATACATCTCTCACACAGAACGCAGAGGCTGTGCCGCACTTCAGCAACAATACTACCCGCAGCCAATCTTTCATTGTTCAGAATCCTGAGGGCACGCTGCGCACTTGCCTCGGCCGAGGCAATGGACTCGGTGATGGAACGGGGCGAATGGGCAATCCCGCACATGAAGATCCCTTCCTTTATAAAATCCACAGGTCTCCATTTGGATTCCGCCTCCTGAAAAAATCCATCCTCATTAAAATCCACCCCGAACTGGTCCGCTAATTCTTTGTAATTCCCCGGCACTATCCCTGTGCCAAGCACAAGGACATCGGCGGGAATCGTTATTTCCCTGCCGGCATTACGCGCCTTTGTGTAATAAGTCTCAATAAACCCGTAAGACATCATATCCCTGTAAAATACGCAAACCTGGAGATCCGGATTTTTTTCTTTCATGTAAAGGCTGTTTTTCAGGGTTGAAGAACAGCAGACTCTGCTGCAGTAATTCCGCGGTTCCTCCCTGGAGCCCACGCACTGGATCATGGCCACGGTCCTAAATTTAGTGGGATCCAACGTGCCATCTTGAAGCCCCTTTTCCAATTCGTGCTGGGTCAGGATAGCCCCGCTCTCTCCATAGGCATATTCCGCGGTTTTGGCCTCCTGCCCCCCGGTGGCCAGTACCGTTACTCCGTGTTCCAAGGTTTCAACGCTCCCATCCGCTCTTTCTACAGCTGTAACAAACCTTCCTACCTGTCCCTCGGAACCGATCACTTTTGTATTCTTATAAACGTTTATGTTAGGATGATCTTCCACCTTTAAGACGGCATCTTCCAAAAGCTCCTGGGGAGAATAACCCTCAAGGGTCCTGTAAAGATAATGGAGATTCCCCCCCAATTCTTCTGCCTGTTCCACCAGGGTAACATCAAAACCGTGATGAGCAATGGAGAGGGCCGCTGTCATACCGGCGATGCCTCCCCCCACCACCAGGGCCTTCTGGATGATCCGGGCAGTGGGTATCGGGCACGGATCCATTCCTTTCAGCCTTGCAATACCCATGGCCACGGTCGCGCTAATCTCCCGGGTTAACTGATTGCCATTTAAATCCCTGCCGGGAAAAGCCGGCGTCCATATATCCACAACATCAATTAGTGACGGGTTCAGTCCAATTCGCTCGCCAAGCTCCCTTACTTTTTTTGCATATACATAAGGATTGCATGCAGCGATCAGGACCCTGTTGGCATTGCTGTTCCGCATGGCTTCCTGGAGGTCATCCCATCCTTCCTGTGTACAGATACGCTCGATAACTTGCACTTCAGCAACGGATTCCGTATTCTTAAAACTCTCCGTCAGGGCGTTTAAATCTACCGCTTCCCCAATGGTCCCTCCACATGTGCACAGAGCCAAGAAAACCTGTGGGGGTTCCGAGCCCACATCCCGGAATTGAGCCTCCTTGGTCTCAGTCTCCTCTGCCAGACCACCACCTTTTGAATGGATGAGGCGGGATGCCCAAAGAGAAGCAGAACTGGCCTGAATAACGGAATCGGAAATATCACACAGTCCTGAAAAGGAGCCACTTACCAGGATGCCTTCCCTGCTCGTGCGACTAAGAGAAAAATCCTGCAATTTACAGAAACCCCATGGATTTAGCTCAACCCCGCACATCTCCGCCAGCTTTTCGGTCCCAACAGGCGGTCTCTGTCCCGTGGACAAAACCACAAGATCAAATATCTCTTCATGTGTTTCACCGCTTTGATCCACATAGACAATCTTCAGGTTTCCTTCCTCATCAGCAGGGCTAACCGTATGCACCCTGCACCTAACAAAGCGAACTCCGTAGTCCTTTTCCGCCCGATCTCGATAACGCTGGAAGTCCTTCCCAAATGTACGCATATCCATATAGAAAATAGTCGCATCAGCCTGGTTGTCGCTTCGCTCCTTTGCCAGCAGGGCCTCCTTGATAGCAAACATACAACAGACAGAAGAGCAAAAGTCGGCATCCTCCTGCATGTCCCGTGAACCCACACACTGGAGCCAGGCTATTTTTCGGACCTCCTTGCCGTCTCCGGGTCGCAGGATTTTTCCCTGATTTGGTCCTGTTCCACTGATTATTCGCTCGAACTCAATACTGGTCACAACATTCGGGGAAACACCGTATCCAAAAATGTTATTATCCTCGTCAGGTTGGAATGAATCGAAACCTGCGGAAAGGATTACGGCCCCCACATCCATCAGGCGCTCCCCGGTACGTAAAATGTCCTGATAAAGCTGTGCCACCACGGGGACAGGGGTGTCCGGGGCAAAAGGTTTCATCACATAATCATGGGCTCCGATCTTCATGGCTTCTACGGCGGTTTCAACCGTGGCATAGGCGGTCATCATCACCACCGTTAGTTCCGGATAAAGATCCTTTGCCCGTTTGAGCACTTCAACACCATCCACCCCCGGCATTTTTATATCCAGAAGCATAAGGTGAAAGCTGTCTTTCGCAAGCATGTCCAGGGCCTCTGTTCCCGATTCAGCCATTTCTACATGGAAACCATCATCTTCCAGCCATTCCTTTAGGGAATCACGGACAACCAGTTCATCATCAACTACCAGAATTCGAAATCTGCTGCGTGCTTCCACCCCAAAGTCAATAGCCCCTGAGGGACAGATTTTCTCACATTCACCGCACTGGGTACAGGATGTCACATCCACTGTATACGTATTGGGAATGTTGTGGGGCACCGGCAGATAAATCGCTTTCCGCAACGTCAGACCAGCGTTAAACCCGTCGGGGACTTCCACCGGGCAGACCCTGGAACATTCCCCGCATCCAATACACCGTTCCGGGTCAACAAACCTGGATTTCTGACGCAGGGTGACCTGAAATTTCCCAGGTTCTCCATCCAGTGCCACAAGCTCTGTAGAAAGCATGATATCAATATTCTCGTGAAACACGCCTTTACGCAGACAATACTGGGATGCTTTATCCCGCTCCACCAAAGGGAGCATCTTGCACATACCGCAATGATCGCTGGGAAATTGATAATCCAACTGCATCAGGGTTCCGCCCAGATTTGGTTCCTTGTCTATTAGCGTCACCTGGTAGCCTAATTCCGCCAAATCCAGGGCCGAGCGGATGCCGCTGATCCCGGCACCAACCACCAAACATGAGCCAATCTTCTTTTTCATATATCTACCTTTTTTTGACAGGATAACAGGATGTACATGATAGTTAATAATCCTTTTCATCCCTTGAATAGATTTCTAACCTTCCTCTTTATTTCTACTTTTCTTTCTCCAAAATTAAGTATCAAACCTAATAGATCTTTTTGATTAACCGGAATAATATTTTATATCCTGTTCATCCTGTCTAAATTTTAATCTTTTCCTCCGGTAAGTTCGGAAAACTCCTCTTCACGAAACACGGACAAAGGTGGTTCGTCCTCCAGGCTACGTCCAGGCTCATATTCAAAGGCCTTTTGGGTGCCACTGGCAATGGTTCGAAAAAGTTCCATCACCGGGACGTTATTTGGACACGCATTGGAGCACTGCCCACAACCAATGCAGGCGGTACTAATGTGGGCCAGACGGGTAAGATGATAAAAAACCGTGTCTGTAGGCATTTTAATGATGCCTTTCTGTTCTGCCCACCTTAGGTACTGGGAAGGTTCATGGTCAAAAACATCGGTGACAAAGACGCACTCTCTGCAATAACAAACAGGGCATGCCACGCGGCAGTTGTAACAGTTGACGCAGTCGGCCAGATAGAAATTGAGCTTTTCCAGGTTCGAGGTGGCCTCGCTGGTCTCTTTAAACATCTGATCGCGATATTTTATACGTTCCGCAACCAGGTCGTCGATTGCCTTTTTTCGTTCTTTCGGTTCACCGGTCGCCGGCAGACCCAGACTGTCCAGCAGCTCCGTTCCTTTTGGTGTATTGGCTTTAACAAGCAAGTGGTCGTTGATATCCACACCCAAAAGACCGATAAGAAGATCGGCATTTTCAGGAACAGGATATTCACAGGCCTTGCATGCGGACGACACATCAAACTCCTCAAAGGCCGTTCCTTTACCCTCCAGGAAATTTTGGCAAAAACTGAGGGTTGAATCTGCGCTATCCTCTCCAACAAAGCGGGAATAATGGATATTACTGTAGGCACCTAAGCAGTCCACACCCACAAGCACAACCTCTTCCATGCTACCCTGTTTGAGTTTCACCAGTTCAATGAAGGCACGGATCTCACATGGTCGCAGTACTACAGCCACCTTCCCGTTCACAGGCTTGCGGGTGAGTTTTGATACAACTTTGGCTGCGTTAAGGGGAAAGGCCGGTGCCAGAGGATCAGTCCCGTTTAGTTTTTCAGGATCGGTTACCAGTGTTGGCATTACCGTGTTTTTCATAGGAAGGTGCTGGGGCACCAGGAGTGCGTTTATCTCACCATCCTCAAGAAGTGCCTTGAAAAAGCCTTGCAAGGAGGCAACGATATTTCCGTCCTCTACTTCAATCTTAGCTGCCTTGGCCATTTATTTCCTCCAATAGATTGACTATTGACCATTGACTATTGTCGATTAGAGATCTTTCAGTTCAATCGTCTATCATCAATCGTCAATATTAAAGCTCCCTGCAGTCCCGCGGGACAGGGAATCTCCAAATGTAAGGAATTCTGTTAATTTTATATTCGCTCGCTAACCCCGCAGCCCCGCTGGGCGGGATCTACACTGCGCTCCGACAAGCTACGGGGAATGTGCTCGCTGTGCATTTTCAATTACAACACCATCTGTTCCTTTACTGGACTGGGGCCGAGGGTCTTAACCTCAGCGACCATCTCTTTTATGATTTCGGCAAACTCATTGCCTTCACTGGCCCCGATCCAGGTCAATTTCAACCGGCGTTCGTCAAAACCGAACCTGGGCAGGATCTCTTTCAGCAACTTGACTCGTCGCCGAGCCTTGTAGTTTCCGTTAATGTAATGGCAGTCGCCAGGATGACAGCCACTGATGAGCACTGCATCGGCGCCCTGCAGCAATGCCTTGATCACATACTTGGGGTCCACCATCCCGGTACACATCATCCGGATCAACCGCACATTCTGAGGGTAAACCAACCTGGAGGTTCCGGCAAGGTCCGCCGCCGTAAAGGTGCACCAGTTACAGACAAAGGCAACAATAATAGGTTCTTTGTCACTCATTTTTCTCTCCTCGTTAGCCGATTGCCCTTAACTCACCGCTCACAGTAAAAGGAAAAAGGAAAAATTCACCAAGACTATGAGCTGTCAGCTATGAATAATGAGCTTTATTGGGCCAATAGACCCTCGATCTCGGCAAAAACCTGTTTGTCCGTGAAGTGGCTGATCTTGGCCGCTCCACTCGGGCAGTAGGCAGCACAGCTTCCGCAGCCCTTGCACATGGCCTCGTTAACAACACTCACGCCGCGACGGGCGTCAAAATCAATGGCGGAATAAGCACACAGACCACTGCAAATCTGGCAACCCACACAGATCTCCGGGTCTATGAAGGCAGTCATCGGACTTACCTCCACCTTTCCGAAACTGCTGAGGGATATGGCCTCGCTTGCTGCCCCTTTGGCCTGTGCAACCGTATCGGGAATATCTTTAGGCCCTTGACAGGCGCCCCCTATAAAAACGCCGGCAGTGGCTGTTGATACCGGCTCCAGTTTCGGGTGTTCTTCAAGGAAGAACCCGTCACGTCCAATGCTTAACCCGAAGATCCTTGACACCTCCAGTGCATCAGCGCGTGCCTGCATGGCAGCGGAAAGTATCACCATATCCACGGGCACCCTCATCACCTTACTGCTCAGCGTATCTTCGGCAATAACGATCAACTTGCCCTCCTCCTCAGGATTCTCGGCCTTGTCCGTTACGAGAGCGGCCTTTCCGCGGACAAGCTTAACGCCCTCGGACTGAACACGATTCATAAACTCTTCATACCCCTTTCCGAAACATCTCATATCAATATAGAAATTAAAGACCGCTGTATCTTCTCCCACTCGATCCTTTATGAGATGAGCATATTTTAGGGCGTACATGCAGCAGACCCTTGAGCAGTATTCATGGTAATTAACGTCGCGGCTCCCAATGCAATGAAGGATGGCAACGCTGGATGGAGGCTGATCAAAAACCCACTCTTCGTTGCGAGTCAGGATGGCGCCGCTTGTGGGTCCCGTAGCATTCGTAAGCCGCTCAAACTCAAGACTGGTGAATACGTTTGGGAACTTCCCGTAACCGAACTGTTCCATAGGACTCGGATCCATGAGATCAAAGCCGGTGGCAAGGATAATGCTGCCCACCTCCAACTCCAGTTCCTCATCCTTCATGTTGTGATCAATGGCCTTTGCCTGGCAAACCTTCATACATTCCATACATTCGGAGCAACCTCCACAGTTTAGACAGCGCCAAGCCTCCCGTTGTGCTTCTTCTTCCGAAAAGCCCAGATTCACCTCGTCAAAAGAAGAGCCACTCTCCTTTGCGCTACGATGGGAAGCCTGTGCCCTGGTTTCTCTGGCAAGGCCTTTAGGGATTTCCTGCCAGTCCCGGCCAGGAGGTTCCTGCGCAGACAGCTCTTCTGCAAACAGGTCAAGATCCCCCCCGTTGATGTACAGGTCAATAGCCTCCACTGCCTTATGTGCTGAAGAAACCGCTTCAATCACCGTTGCTGGTCCGCTGACCGCATCTCCCGAAGCAAACACATGGGCAATAGACGTCTGCATGGTTTGGGGATTCACCATCAGGGTGCCCCAACGGGTCGTCTCAAGTCCCGCTTCATCCTTGGCCCATTCTAAATCGGGCCGCTGGCCGATGGCTGGGATAACCGCATCGCAGTCGATGACAAACTCAGAGCCTTCCACCGGCATTGGGCGCCTTCGCCCGCTTGCATCAGGTTTTCCCAATTCGGTCTTTATACATTCAAAACCGGCGACTTTCCCGTCGTTTCCCTGGATACTCACGGGAGCCGTCAGATAATGTATCTTTATGCCCTCAGCCAGGGCGTCCTCGATTTCTTCCGCATACGCCGGCATTTCCTCACGGCTTCGTCGGTAGACAACACTGACATCCTCAGAACCCAGGCGAAGCGCTGTTCGAGCGGCATCAATGGCCACATTTCCACCACCGATGATCACAACACGCCTTCCAGGAATTTTTCCCTTTCCCATGTTCACCTGTCTCAAGAAATCCACTGCATCCAAAACTCCTTCGAATTCTTCTTCCCCTGGGATATTAAGTTTCATGCCCCGGTGGGCTCCAATACCAAGGAAGATGGCCTTAAAACCCTGTTTTTCAAGGTCGGACAGGGTAAAATCACTGTCCAGTCTCTTCCCGGTTTGCACTTCAATGCCCAACCTGAGAATATGATCAATCTCACGATCCAATACATCAGGAGGCAGCCGATAATCGGGGATGCCAACCCGGAGCATCCCTCCAAGGACCGGCAGTGCCTCAAAGATGCTCACCTGGTAACCCTTGAGCCTGAGATAATAGGCCACAGCCAGTCCGGCCGGACCGGAGCCAATGACCGCCACCTTTTCAGGGCGATCCTCGATCTCCGGCACAGGCAAATCTTCAAGGTTCACCTGGTCGGCAGCGAAGCGCTTAAGCTCCCTGATGCTCAATGATTCATCCACTTCCAGTCTCCGGCATTCACTTTCACACGGACGTGGACAGACCCGACCGAGCACACCTGGCAGCGGCAGACGTTCCATGATCAACTGGACCGCCTCATTGTATTTGCCCTGCCCAATTAGCTGGATATAGCCCTGCACGTTTATCCCGGCTGGACATGTAATCACGCAGGGGGCCCGATCTTTTTTTTCAACGACAAAGGTTATGGGTACGGCCTGCGGGAAGGACCGGTATATGGCTTTGCGGTTTTTGAGCCCCTCGTCCCACTCATTGGGCCTCTCCACCGGGCACACCGATGCACACTCACCACAGCCAGTGCAGTCATTTGTGACATAACGGGCCTTTTTGCGTACCTTTACCTTGAAGCTGCCAACGAACCCGTCTATCTCTTCAACTTCGCTGTAGGAAAGGACTTCTATATTGGGATGCTGGCCCACAGATACCATCTTCGGGGTCCCGATGCAGGAGGCGCAATCCAGGGTGGGGAATGTCTTGTCATACTGAAGCATATGGCCGCCTATTGTGGGCTGTCTTTCCACCACGTACGCCTTATACCCGGCACTGGCTACATCAAGGGCCGCCTGCATACCCGCGATACCGCCGCCAACAATAAGTACGTTTGGATTAACGGGTACAACCTTGGGATCCAGGGCCTTTTGAAAGAGCACCCGCTGGACGCCGGCGCGGCAGAGTTCCTTTGCCTTTTCCGTAGCCTCGTCTTCGTCTTCGGTGACCCAGGAGCAGTGTTCACGAATACACACCATATGGAAGGCGCGATAGGGATTCAGCCCCGCCCTCTGGCATGCCAACCGAAATGTCCGTTCATGCATTCTCGGAGAGCATGAGGCCACTACGACACGTGTCAGATTGTGCTCCTTGATGGCCTGCTCTATCATCTCCTGGCCCGGGTCGGAGCACATGAAGAGATTATCTTTGGAAACAACCACACCGGGCTGATTAGCAATATAATCCCGGACCTCTTCAACGCGTACCTTACCAGCAATATTAGACCCACAGTGACACACAAAAAAGCCGGTACGTTCTTTCATCCTTTTAATTCTCCCGGGTAATAAAATACCCCGAATGCTTACAGGTAATTGAATTCATGTATCATCTTTTCTGGATACCCGCTTTCGCGGGTATGACATAGCCCCATAGAAGTCAAACCAAATTATGATGTTCATTAAATGAATAATTTTTTAGTAACATTCAAAAGTGTATGCATCTTGAAGGGCATGGGACTCTTTTTTAAGGAATCGAAAAATTGGTTGCTGGATTGTACATGACCCTGCTACCTGAGGCGGGCGGGTAGATTGCTGTGCTTCACGCCCAGGACACAGTATAGGGCATAAACCTGGGCAGCCC
>JAFDHL010000389.1 GCA_019308785.1 Deltaproteobacteria bacterium | reverse complement strand
GCTAGATCTTTGAGTAAAGACACCGCAAGGGAACATTCCGAACCAGCGTCACATTTTTCGGAACGTTCAAAGTCAAGGCCAGTGATTCAAAAAGCCCAGGTAGTTAGACATCCTAATATAAAACCGGCTGTCAGCAGAGTCCTCCATGATAATACCCCAGTTGAAAATCCTGATTCTTCCGGACCTGTAAGTTCCTTAGGCATCTCCCGCCATATGATGAAACCGATACAGGAGCAATAGGGACCACATACACAATCACCGCCGATGGTCAGGGAGGGGAGTCTGCCATACAGAATGTCACGGTCAGTGTCAACCCGCTCTCTATATCTATCACCTCCCCTTTAAATGGAGATAACATAAACGCACCACAGGTAACAGTAAAAGGGACTGTAACCAATGCCGCCGGCAATGAAACAGGTGTGGTTGTAAACGGTGTGCTTGCCATGGTATATGGTAAGGAGGAAGGGGAAAACACAATAACGGCTACGGCAACGGATGCGGCTGGAAACACCCTGACTACGGCAATTATTGTAAATGCCGATACCACAGGGGATTATATCTGGATCACGGTTGATGAGGAATCAGGGGTAACGCCCTTTGAGGCGATTTTGAGGGTGGAAGGGACCTTCACATTTACCGAAGAAGCCACCCTCACATACGATGGTACAGATGAAGTGGAGTTCTTAGAGAACCCGAATGAGAATGAATACACGGTAAGGATTATCACACCGGGGCTCTACTACTTCACAGCAGAGGTTGATAATGAAGGAACTATATACACTGATACCATTGCAATACTTGTGATGGATCAAGGTGAACTGGATGCATTGCTGAGGGCAAAGTGGGAGGCAATGAAATCGGCCCTGATTGCAGGAGATATTGAAGGGGCATTGAGTTATCATTATCAGGGATTGAGAGACAAATACGAAGCAATCTACACGCTTTTAGGAAGTGATCTGGCGATTAAGGTCCAGCAGATGCAGGATATCCAATTTATTTATGCAACAGGAGACAGAGCTTTGTATAGGATTAAACGAGATCATGACATAGATGGCCAAACAGTGACTGTTACCTATCATGTCTATTTTAGCAAGGATAGGATAGGCCTGTGGCAGCTTGAAAGATATTGATGATGGAAAACCAACTGTGGAGCCTGTTATGATAAAAATAAATAAAAGTATCTTCTTTGTAGTGGCGATAATCTTATCTGTTTTTTGTTCTAACTTAAGCTGTGTGTCTTTCGGGTCGGGAACCTGTTATCTGGCTCCCTTTGAGGGAAAAGTAATTGATACTGATACCAAAGAACCAATAGAGGGGGCGGCAGTTTTAGCAGTCTACTATGGGAGCACCATGACAGTTGCAGGCTCTAATACTTATGCCGCGTATGCCCAGGAAACCTTAACTGATGTCAATGGGGAATTTAAAATACCTGCCAAGTCCTTTCAATCTGAAAAAGTATACGGCAGGCCCAGAGGTCATCTTGTTATTTTTAAACCGAAGTATGGTGTTTTCCCAAATCATAAAAAATCAAGAGGGGTTGATTTGGACAAAGGATGGTGGCCTACTCCTAAGAAATATATTGTATATGAGTTGCCTAAATTGAAGACGAGGGAGGAGATAAGATCAAACTTGCCCTCAAGGCCGGATATTCCATATGCAAAGATGAAGAATTTTGTTCGTTTAATTAACGAGGAACGTATCGGTCTTGGCTTCAGCCCACTAACAATACCAAAAGAGGGGAGTTAATAATGCGTAAGATAATTGGAATTTTAATCCTTGTGTTCTTTGCGGCCAGTTTGAATTCTTTATGGGCATATGAAGGAAAAGTTCACATGAAAATAAATGAACATGCTGCCGATCCGAGTAATTGCAGTTTAGATGAGGTACTCAGGGAACAGTTGGGAATTGTTGAAGGGGTCGATGCGGAGTTGAAAAATGGTAATGAAACAAAAACTATCAAGGAATGGATCTCCTTTGGTGGAAAATCCGAAGACTTTGGAAAAAAGGGTGAAAACGACTTTAAGTCATCACGTGCATTCAACCATTTTCATGACCCTTTGGAAAATTGGGATAATGCAGGCTTCGATAAGTGGGTTAATTTTTTTTATTACGGA
>JAFDHL010000124.1 GCA_019308785.1 Deltaproteobacteria bacterium | reverse complement strand
TCCCTAAAAGATTTTCAGCTTATTCTGTGACCAATTTCACCCACTCGATTGGGAGAAGACCCAGAAAAGTATTTGAGAAAAAATTGAAGAGTATCTCGGAGAAAATATGAAAAGTCCGAAAAATGGTGTTCTTGTTGGACTGGCTATCGCCTTCGTTTTGATTTCCTTATTTCAAATATTCAGACTGAACAAGGAACTTCAAGAGAATGAGAAGTTGCTATTCAATCTTGCAAGACCTAAAAATGAAAAACTAAAATATTTGAAGCACCTCGATGAGATCAAAAATATCATAAAAGCAAACTGCTCTGTGGAATCAACCACTGATATAATAAGGAAAACAATGGAATTCGTTCATGACAATTCTTTACATCTTATTGATAGTGAACACAGGAAATATGCCTTCGACATCTCTGTAGTTGTTAACAAACTTTTATTGACATATAGTGGACAGGAGAATGAAAAACCACATTTGTCTTGTGGCCCGCGTAGCTACGTGATGAGAGAAATATTGACACGTTTCGGCATCACTTCGAGATTGATTCAAGTGTATTCAGACGAATATGATAACGTTCAAGGTCATCGCATACTTGAGGTGTTTAACCTACAAGAAAAAAAATGGGAGATTTGGGATCCGGATTATAGGGTAATATACGTCGATCGATATACGAAAAAGCCTGTTGGTATAATGGATCTTGTGTTCGGTGACATGAGTAAGATAGTGCCCAGGAACGGTTTTGTTGAAGGATGGAAAGAGACTGGTACGGAACATTTAAGGACAGATTATTTCAAGGCCTTCATATTAGAGAGTTACTCCCACGGAATGATAAACAGCACAATAATTATCAATAAAGCTAAATTCAACATTAATAAAATATTTTCAGACGGACTCATGTTTGAAGAATGGGCAGTCAGACATTATCAGCATCCACGGCTTATTGCATTTCCTTACAACACGAAAATGTGAAGGTTTTCATTGAATTCAAATTGGCCTTAAAGACAAAAGGGAAATTATCTCTGTGGTTTGGATGATCCTGATGCTTCAAGTTAGAGATCAAGCCCCCATTTTTTGACGGCGGCAATTCCCCCTTGAAGATTGTAAGTATCCTTGATGCCTATCTGGTCTAAAGTTATCTGGGCCTCATAAGAACGTCGCCCTGCGGGATGCTCTTCCAGTGCTCAGGGTAATTACTATGGAAAGGCTCTTATTTAGCGGCAAATCAGAAAAAGAGTTGACAGAATGCATGTCTTTGTGTAATTTTATTGACTAAAAAGCATTACGTCTTGTCAAAAAGGTGACCAGGGCGCAAATTTTTATGCGTTGGAGTTGAAATGGATATACCTGAATTGCTGGAATTAAATGAACGGGCCAAGGAAGATGGAAACATTTTTCCTCGTACAAGGCATCTTTTCGGGCAAATCCGAGCAGAACTCGGTAAGCATTTCATCGGTATCGTTGGACCACGCGGGGTGGGAAAGACCGTCCTCCTCAAACAAGTTGCCTCCTCCGATCCTGATTCGTTTTACCTCTCTGCCGATACTCTGACAGAATCAAGCTTTTTCCAAGCGGCCAGAATTCTTTGGGAGCAATATAAGGTCAAAACCTTATTAATAGATGAAATCCATTTCTGCAAGGACTACGCAAAGGATTTAAAAAAGATATATGATTTTTTGGATATTCGGCTAATATTTACCAGTTCAGTTTCACTGTCACTCCTTGACTCTGCTTATGATCTCTCTCGCAGAATACTACTTCGCTTTATGTATCCATTTTCGTTCAGAGAATACCTTTTTTTTATTAAGGATATTCAGATTCCCGAACTTACGATAAATGACATTATCAAGGGTCGATGGAAGGCAGATCACATGAGATTTCATCACCTCTTTGACGAATATTTGCAAGGCAGGCTTTTTCCATTTTCTCTTGAAGAGCCGGATTATATGCCCCTTCTTAAGAATATCTGTTCTAAGGTAATTCGCAGGGATATCCCGATGGTATCTAATCTTCGATTCGATGATATTGAAAGAATCGAGAAAACCTTGGAATTTATTGGAAGATCAGAGGTTGACGGGATCAATTTTTCCTCGATTTCCAAAAACCTCGGTATTACAAAATACAAGTCCGAACTGTTTGTGAAGCTTCTTTCCCAGGCCTTTATTCTCAACCCTATTTACCCTAAGGGAACCAACGTGCTCAAAGAACCCAAGGTCTTGATGTTTCTTCCGTTTCGCCTCCTTTACCAGGATTGGGATCGGTGTATCGGGGCTATTCGAGAAGACTTCTTTGCAGAGATGCTTACTATGAAAGGTTACCGATTTCATTATTTAAAGACGAAGCGGGGGGCTAAGACTCCTGATTTCATTGTTGAACATGAAAATGAAAAGGTTGTTATCGAAATAGGTGGCAAGGGGAAAGGTAGGGAGCAGTTTAAGGGGGTTACCGTTGGAAAAAAACTCATTCTAAGCCATTATCCTGAGGGGGAAGGCAACAAAAAACCGCTTTCGCTAATAGGGTTTCTTCGAACTTCGCCACCCCGCCTGCCATCCCTGCCCGCAGTACGGCAGGCGGGCGTCGGGCAGGGGTGAACCCTGAACCTGTTAACGCCTACGTTTGGTCATTGGTGTTGCTGCCAATATTCCCGGAAGGTCAGCACTCGTTCCTTTTGTTCCGGTGAAAATAAAAAGGGCTCCACGTCCCTGGCCAAAAATTTCAAATCCAGCTCTTCCACCCTTCTGGTAAATTTTTCGATTACTTCTTTTTTCCCAAGGCTGAGGTATCCGGCAATATAATCGAAATCAGGTTGCGCAACTCCCATTAAAATTGAAACATCAAACAAATCACGGCCTTTTTCGCGTTTTCTCTGCAGAACAGTCATCATTTTCTGGGATAATAGTATTGACGGAGGGGCCGTAAGGATCTGCCGGTAGAGGGTAAATTTATTCAGCAGATACATCTGGGGTTGATAGAATTTTTCCTTATGTTCGGTGTCTATCCTTATCAGTATTTTCTCGCTGGCATTAGAACTTATTCCTGATTTGTAGAGGATCTCCGGAAACCTGAGATAACAATGATATGCTCCTCGTTCAATGGTTCTGTATTCTACTAAAAATCCCTTGGCTTCCATGTCCCTGCATGTTTTTCGAAGGGATTCTTCGAATTGCCCGAATGTCAGGCCGAAATTATCAAAGTCGAGATCTTCGGAGAAACGGGGGCTCTGCTGCAGCATCCTGATAGCCGTGCCGCCTATAAAGCTGAGGGATGCGGCCTCTTTAAGTTTAAACAGAGAATCAAGAAGCTCGTATTGAAGGTATTCTACCAGGACACCCCGCGGGTTTTTTTTGACCACTCGCTCCTGAAAGTATTCTCTGATCTGTTCTAATGTAAGCACATGTTTGCCCACCTTTTCAGTTTTTTTATTTCAAATGCCTGCAGGTATTGCAAAAATTTACCCCTGTTTAAGGTCTCGCGTAGCCTGTCTTCATTGAATCTCAGGTTCTCAAAATCGGATTCGCTGTTGATTTTTGAGAGATTGAGGTATAGGTAATCCAGTATCGCCTTTTCCGGCTCAGCAATGAGATACAGGCCGGAGCTTGTTCTTACTTCCCGATATCCCCAGAATAGTTCGGCTTTTAAGTGACGATAGATAAAATGTCCAAATTTGTTATCAAAGGTTCGATTAGTCTTTCCGGTTACACTGACATAGGAATAAACTATTTCTGGAATAAGTCCATAGGCTGAGAGGGCGCTCTCCAGGCTCAGATAGCTGGGCTGGTAAATCGCTGCGGCGATCTCTTCACCTTTGATTTTCTCGTAATCCCTTTTAAATATATAGATACCGTTTTTTATTTTCAGCAGATATCCCTTTTTCACCCAACGGGTTAGCTGGTAATCATAAATCTTTCCTCCAGCCAATACGATATCATTTTTTGAAAAAATGGGGGTTTTTATTAATAAAGCCAAGTCTTCATATTTCATGTTATTATTAATATTAATAATTTAATGAAATGTCAAGCATCTTGGTCTATTTGGCAGGGCTGTGTCATTTTTGCTGATAACTTTCCGGTACCCAGCACGATCGCTCCCAATGCGCTTAAGGAGTCCCTCGGCTTTCAGCTTTGGAATACGACCTTTGATCGCGTTGGGTTTTTTTATGAGAGATTTGGCGGGGTTTTCATGTCTCATTTTTCTTGACTTATAACCTAAAAGAGGTATAATTATACCAAATGAGTTGGGCAGTAAAAGTAAGCAAGAAAATCCAGAAGCAGATAGAAAAGTTGCCTCCAAGCCCCAGGAGGCGACTTAATTTTCTTGTTGCGGAAATTGAAAAATATGGTCCCGTGCGGGATGGCTGGCCAAACTATGGGAGAATACGAGGGAAAACGGATTGTTATCATTGTCATTTAAAAAAGGGTAATCCAACCTATGTGGCTGTCTGGAAGGTCACTGAAAATGAAATCAAGATTGTGGAGATAAAATATGCAGGAACACATGAGAGATTCGATTACAGTAGAGTTTGCTGATGTTTGTATCCGGGTGCCCGCAACAGAAGTAGACCGGGTTAAATCTGCACTCAGCAAATTTTTAGAACTGGCCGGCGTTCAGCACAGTATCCCTGGTGATGATGAAGATTTGGTAACATGGGAAGAAGCTTTCCCTGGACTTGGACCGGGAGATATTCTCCAGGGAGCCAGAGACCGTGAGGGACTTACTCAAACCGAACTGGCAAAGAGAATTGGAGTAAAACCCCACCATATTTCTGAAATGGAGAAAGGGAAACGCTCTATAGGTAAAGATATGGCCAGGCGGTTAGCCAAGGCACTCAATACCGGATACAAGGTCTTTTTATGAAAATACTTCCGGATTAATATCTTCTGCATCGCTGTATATCTTGACTCCCAGTTTTGGGGCCAATTCCTTTGCATTTGCATGAATCAGATAATGACCTCGATAATGCCTATTCCAGCAGATCAAGCCCCCATTTTTTGACGGCCGCAATTCCCCCTTGAACTCATAAGAACGGACCCCGGTGTTGCAGATCAGTACGAGTCTTTTGTCTTTAGGCACCTCTGCCAATCGTGTCCTGAGGTCGCCCTGCGGGATGCTCTTCCAGTGCTCAGGGTACTTCTCAACAAAGGGCTCCGCATTTCCCCATTCCCGGCAATCTAAGCAAAGGGTCTCGCCTTTGTGTCTTTTTTCCCACCAGTCAGCGAATTTGTCTGCTTCGACGATCCTGTTTTTTCCGGCCAGTATGTTTTCGGCCGTGTTTCCCAAAGCATTCAGAACATCCATTGCCGATGAAAACGGGGGTGAATAGGGGAGTTCCAGGTTGCTGATGTCCTCGGTAGTTATATTGGATTTAAGCATGGGGGCCACGGCATTGATCCGTCCTATCATTCCGTCGCCGGTATTCCCCAGGCCCTGAATACCCAGAACCCTTCCTGTGCCCTTTTCCACCACTAATTCCAGATACATGAGATCCTTTTCCGGATAAAAGTGGGCATGATCAAACTGGACTACAAAGGCGTTTATGGCATCAAAGCCCTCTTTTCTTGCTGTTTCAAGATTCAATCCTGCACTGGCCACAGAGATCTCGAAGAGTTTTATGACAAAGCTCCCTATGGCCCCTTCAAACTTCGCATTTCCGCCGGCCAGGTTCGTGCCGATAATGCGTCCCTGCCTGTTGGCAAGGGAGCCTAAGGGATAATATCCTGGTTTTCCAGTGATCAAATTCATTATTTCAACGCAGTCCCCTCCTGCATATATATCGGGATCTGAGGTTTGCAATCTGTTATTCACCACTATGGCCCCGATGGAGGAGGTCTCAAGACCTGCTTCCCTGGCAAGATCCGAATTCGGCGTAACACCTGTAGCAATGATCACCAGATCCGCGTCCATGGTCCTCTTATCGGTGATGACCCTTTGTATGCGGGTTTCTCCCTCGAATCGCTCGACCTTTTCTCCAAGGTAAAAGGAGATGTCATTTTCTTCCATGTGATGTTGGGCCATCCGGGCCATGTTGGGGCTGATAATCCCCGGGAGGATTTGATCCATAATTTCAACAACAGCGGTTTCAATACCCCAGAGATCAGCCAGGGATTCGGCAACTTCGAGGCCAATCGCGCCTGCACCTATGATGACAGCCTTTTCGATTTTTCCTTCGGCAATTTCCCTTTTAATGGCAATGGCCTTGTTAAGATCGGAAATTGCAAACACACCTTCAAGATGAGGGCCGGTGACAGGGAGGTGTCTGGGCCTGCTTCCGGTTCCCAAAACCAGCTTGTCGTAAGACAGTTCCCGTTTATTACCATCTGCGATGTTATAGACCAGTACGGTTTTTTTCCTCCGGTCGATGGAAAGAGCCCGGGTACTTGTCATGACCTCAATATCTTTTGTATCCCGGAAGAACTTCTCATCGCGAAGCATATGGAAACTGGTGGATTGGAGCTGATCCGGATCGCTCACGTCACCGGATATGAAATAAGGGATCCCGCATCCGCCATAAGATATAAGATTATCCTGGTCGACCATGATTACCTTGGAATCTGGCTCAAGTCTTTTGAAACGGCAGGCCGCCTTTGGGCCCAGGGCCACGGCACCGATGATGACAATATTCTGTGGCATAGGGAAACTCCTTTTTACCCATTTCAGCCTAAGGCAGTTTTGGGTAATTTTCTGCGCTTTAGATATCAAAAACTTGCATATGACTACTGGTATTACCCGTTGATAACTACTTATAGGTCAGAAGTACAAGGACTTTCAATATTTTTGTCTTCCACACATGGATCTTCCATGCTATCCTTAAATTTGTGGATTAAGACCGAAAGCGCGTCTGTATTTGCAAACAAACTGATGCTCTATGTAGCCAGAACATTTTGGGGAAAGGAAAAGATGTTATGGATGATAAGGTGATTACGTCCATTTTCAAAAGGGTAGGGCAGGAGCCATATGCCCGCAAATTGGGAATGCGATTGGTCGAATTGGAGCGTGGCCGCGCTGTCGTTGAAATGGAAGCGCGGGAAGATACTACGAATATTTTAGGAATGATCCACGGAGGTGCTATCTTTTCCCTTATTGACGAGGCCTTTCAGGCCTCCTGTAACTCCCATGGAACGATCGCAGTGGCCCTCAATGTGACCATAACTTATCATCAACCTCCTGACATAAAGAGCACACTTTGGGCGGAATCAAGAGAAATTCATCGCTCGCAGAAAACGGCCAGCTACGAGATAAGTGTCAAGGATGAAAAAGATACCCTGGTCGCGTCATGCATTGCCCTTGCATACAGAAAAAAGGAAAAGTTACCATTCTTGACGGACTCTGAAAAAGACCGTCAATCCCGCACGGCGGGAGGGTGAGGTGTTTGTGTTCATCCGGTTGACAAAAACGCTGAATTTCAATATGTTTTATGAAATCGTTGCCCGATTTCATGTAACGTCCCGCTTCGCAGGACTTTGAAAACAGCGCAGCCAGAATACCCCGTGCTGCGTATGGGGATGAATTGGTAATTTCCGGGGGTTTTCCGACAGCCTCCTAGGTAATAATTCCCAAGAGGGTTTTTAGGATACGTGGAGAAAAGGCTTTGGAAAAAGAGCTATTAATACCCAGAGAGAATATCCAAAGGCGGGTAAAAGAACTGGCCAGACAGATATCCTCTGATTACGAGGGAAAAGAGCCGATCTTGATTGGAATACTGAATGGCGTGGTTTTTTTCTTTGCCGATCTAATGAGAGAAATTAGCATTCCTACCAAGATGGATTTTATAAGGGCAGCCAGCTATGGTTCTGAAATGAAATCCAGCGGTTCCATCCGATTAACAAAAGATGTGGAAATGCCCGTTCGGGGGCAGCCGGTTATTCTGGTTGAAGATATTGTGGATACTGGACTTACGCTTACACATATTGTCAAAAATCTGGAGAGTAAAGGCCCCGAATCTCTCAGGATCTGCGCCCTTATTGACAAGCTTGAGCGAAGAGATATTGACGTTTCTATTGATTATTGCGGTTTTAAGATAAACGAAGGATTTCTTGTAGGTTACGGACTTGACTACGATGAGAAATACAGACATTTGCCTGATATCTGTATCCTGAAGTAAGAGAACCTGTTCTTTTAAACAGGAGGGTGTCATGATAATCAAATGTGAAAAATGTGGAACAAAGTATAATTTTGAGGAGTCCCTTCTTAATAAGAATGGTTCTAAAGTCAGGTGTTCCGTTTGCAAGCACACATTTATCGCGTATCCTCCGGTGCTGTTTACGACTGATCAGGACGAGGCTGTTTCCATTGTCGAAGATGAATTTGAAAAGACCATCGCCTTGGATTCGCCGCCTACCTTTGATGATGTTGCCATCGATATTGGGCAGGAGGACGAGGGGATCGATTTTGATGCTCTTTTTGATAAACCTATGGAAGGCGCGGACGATGAAGAGGGGGTATCAGTCCGGGAGCTCCCTGAGGAGCCTCTTGATGGTTCCGTCATGGAGGATGAGTTTGTCCCCACGGATATGGGGAAAGAAGCCAGGGGCGGCGTCGGAACTACGGCTGTTACCACTCGGAAGATGACCGGCAAATCCCATCTGTTGACAGTTTTTTTTGTGATTATACTGCTGCTTATAGGGTCGGGCGCAGCGATTTACTTCTTTGCACCAGAGCTTATTCCCGATTCTTTGCCTTTTTTGAAGACGGAAAAAAAGCAGGAAATTCCCGACACAGGTGTACGGCGACTGACACTTAAAGCGGTAACCGGCTCGTTTGTTGATTCGAAAGAAGCGGGGCAACTTTTTGTAATTCGGGGTATGGTAGGGAACAACTACTCGAAGGGCCGGAGTTTTATTTTAATCAAGGGGAACATTCTGGATGATAAGGGCCGTGTGGTTAAGAGTAAATCCGCCTATGCCGGGAACACCTTTAAGGATGAGAAGATCAAGGTGTTGCCTTTAGATGCAATCAATAAGGCCATGAAAAACCGCTATGGAACGGACAGGAAGAATTTTAACGTGGCGCAGGGTACGTACATCCCGTTTATTGTCGTATTTGAGAATTTGCCGGAAAATTTGAGTGAATTTACTGTGGAGGCGGTTAGCTCATTTCCAGGTAAATAGCAATCAGACACGAAATCCCTTATATCATCGATGATGCCACGAGCGAGGATGTCTTGATCGAGGCTTTCAATCCATATTGTCTGGTAGTTAGTTTCTGATCCTGAAAAGCTCCTGTGCCCTTGTGAGGGCATGAAGGTCATCTACTCCCATAACCTCTTCTTCATCTTCAGCAAGTATGTATCCGACGCGCAAGCCATCATCGCCCATGTATTCGACAAGGTCTGTGATAAAAAACTCTTCAACCTCACATGGTTTTCCATTAATTCTTTTCTGTACCCGATGGGGCTGTGCAGCAAGGACTGAAAAGTAGGGAATAAGATCATCTTTTCTGGCTGCATAAATCCCCGAATTGCAGATATCGAGTGTTTGTTGTTTTTTTTCAGGGTATGTTTTCCAGTATTCCCATTCGGTAATTTTCCGGACCTGATCCCCTTCGATTTCCAGCACTCCATATTTTTTTTTGGATTCCGGACGGAACCCCAAGACAACCAGGCTTTTGTACTCTAATTTTTTAAGCAGTTCATCGTATGTGGAACTTTTTACGAAGGGGACATCACCCATGGTGATTATCAGTTGATTGCAGCCGTGCTCTTCGAGGAACGCTCGGGCTGCCAGAAGGCCTCCGCCGGTTCCGTTGAGTTCCGGCTGTTCACAGTAAGTGATGTCAAGACCTCGGGTAGCATCCATCACATCTGTCATTTTATAATTGACGACCACTGCTTTAGGGCCGGGTGGCAGGTTGGCCAGGATCTGCAGCAGGATAGGATGGTTTCCCTCATTGAATGATTTACCCGGGACAAGGGGCAGGAGTGTTTTATTACCGTCAAACTCTTTCATACGGCTGCCCCTTCCGGCCGCCAGGATTATGGATGTTGTTTCCGTGCGTGTCACCAGCTTTCTCCATTTTGGATAACTGGTCTTTTTTAACAAAACCCCATAGAAGAGGCAAGCCTGTTTCCTGGTTTCGTTTTCCCGGTTCTTCCCAGTTGCCTTGCTCCTTTATCGGTGGGCATTGCGGAGATGCCTTCTTGCCTTCCAGACTGTTATCGATTATGATATGTATCAGAAATCAACTTTATAGTACATTTAGTGTAACTACACAGCTATTTAGGCTGAAGACTGAAGGCTGCCCGCAGGACGGCAGGCGGGGCTGAAGTATTTTAACCATCTCGCAACGCTCGAATCAAGCCATTCAAGACCTTCTCGGTCTCGACTACCCTTGGTTCAATCAGAGATGAATCCTCGTTGGACAAGAAGCCCAAACGCTTTGATAAACTTAGTTGATAATGCAGTTCCTTCATTAGCCTTCCACCTTCAGCCTGTCCACCTGAGCAGTTACCATTTAGTACCGATAATTTTTACAGATTTGTCGTTTTTATGTCTTAAAAGACATTCAAACAATTTGAGATACTTTTTTTTGCTGATCCGGAGTTTTGATATGGCTGCAACAAGAGGCAGAATACTTATGGGAAAATTGGGAGAGGGTCATAAGGAGGCTCTTCTTAATCTTGCAAAAATCCTTGGCGAGGCTGGTTTTGAGGTCATCTTCACGGAGCTTCAGGATCCTGAGGCAATAGTCAGGGCGGCCGTCCAGGAGTCTGTAGATCATATTGGAATTACCACTTTGCCCGGGGCAGATATTCAGGCCTTTGAGGAAATTTTTATGCTGCTTGAAAGGGAAAATGCTGAAGATATCTCTGTCACAGCGGGGGGCTTTTTAAATGATGAGGACATTGCCCGGATCAAGGAAATGGGTGTAATGGCATTTTTCCAAAGGGGCACAGCTTTTGACGAAATCGTTTCATGGTCGCAGAAAAACATTGAAATTAGGTCTGTTCACATATGACATGGCGAGCAAGATAGCAAAGCAATTGCTGAGGTAATGGAAATCTGCCCCTCTGATTCAGAATAGTGCTTGCGCACAGGTATTAGAGAGTGCTTGATATGACGACCTTCTGGATCTGACTGGTGCCTTCATAAATCTGGGTTATCTTGGCGTCTCTCATCATCCTCTCAACAGGATATTCCTTTACAAAACCATAACCCCCGAGCAGTTGGACAGCATCTGTCGTTACCTTCATAGCTGTATCGGCTGCAGCAAGCTTGGCCATAGCTGAATAACGGATCAGTTCATTGGAGAGTCTATCCAGATTTTTTGGAACATTTTCAAATAAAGAAGCAGCTTTATAGGTTAATTGCCTCGCCGCTTCTATCTGCGTTGTCATGTCAGCCATCATCCATTGAAGACCTTGAAAAGAGAAAAGCGGTTTACCGAACTGGGTTCTTTCTTTGGTATAAGAAATGGCGTAATCAAGGGCACCCTGGGCAATCCCCAAGGCCTGGGCAGCAACTGGGATCCGGGTTAGATCCAGTGTTTTCATTATTATGGAAAAACCCATGCCTTCATGGCCCAAGATATTTGTAGCCGGTATCCTGACATCCTCGAGTATGATTTCCACCGTTGAAGAGCCGCGAATGCCAAGCTTGTTTTCGTGTTTGCCTATGCTCAGGCCAGGCGAACCCTTTTCAACGATAAACATGCTGATTCCCTTATGCCCCGGTACGGAGGTGTCTGTTTTTGCAGCAATACAGATCACATCAGCCACATCGGCATGGGAGATGAAGGTCTTGGTGCCGTTTAGAACATAGTTATCGTCTTCTCTGACCGCCTTTGTCTTTACACCGGAAACATCTGAACCCGCATTTGACTCGGTCAGCCCGAAGGCCACCAGGTTTTCACCTGTAGCTAATTTTGGCAGGTATTTCTCTTTTTGATCGTCATTTCCTGCAAGGAATATGGGTATGGATCCCAGTTCATGTACAAGCAGGATTACGGAAGTGGACGCGCAAACTTTGGCTATTTCCTCTATGATCAAGCAAAGGGACAAAAGTCCCATCTCAGAGCCACCATATTTTTCAGGGAAATCCGCGCCAAAAAGGCCGTTTTCGCGCAGGATCTCTGCTGAATCCCACGAGAATTCTCCTTTCTCATCACGCGCCGCAGCACCGGGCGCAATCTGTTCTTTAGCCAAACGAGCAATTGTGTCTTTTAACATGATCTGTTCTTCTGTAAAGTCGTATGACATGTTTATACTCCTTTATGCTTAGTCATGATTGTTAACCGATATCTCGTAAAAATTTAGTATCGTTCAAACTCTCCTGCAGACAGCGGATTGGCCCATGAAAGATTATATGTGGTATTTTTGGTCTCTCAAGGGTCATTATCGGCGGGTTTTTCTGAGGTGAATTTTTATATAATATACGGTTTGCCTTGACAAGCCAATTTTTGAGCCGGTTTTTGGTTGACCCGGGTGGAGTAAATTGCTAAGTTTCTTTTGAAGTTTAATGTGGTAGCCTTTTGTCTGATTTGCCTGTCAATAGGGCCTTCAACCCTTGATGACACCTAACGGTCTTAGACGGGCAACCTTTTGGGCCAAACCGGCTTGATGGACCACTTCAACTACCTGGGATATGTCCTTATAGGCCTCTGGCATTTCTTCTTTGAGGGTTCTTTTGCCTCTGGATTGAACGAAGATTCCAATATCCTCTAACTCGCGATGTATTGCCCGACCTTTTGCCATTTTGTTGGCCTTTGTCCGGCTCAGGACGCGGCCGGCGCCATGGCATGTGGAGCCAAAACTCTGAGCCATGGCCCCTTCAGCCCCTGCAAGCACATACGAACGGGTGCCCATACTACCAGGGATAAGGACTGGTTGACCCACGTCGCGATATACTTCGGATAGAAGTGGATGCCCCGGTGGCAAGGATCGGGTTGCTCCTTTTCGATGAATACAGAGCATGACCTGTTTTCCGCCTATGGTATGCAGTTCTTTTTTGGCGATATTATGGCAGACATCATAAAGAAGGCTCATTCCTAATTCTTTGGGGTTGATTGAAAGGGCCTTGAGCAGTGTCTCGTGCGTCCAGTGCATTAGAATCTGACGGTTGGCCCAGGCATAATTGGCTGCGCATGCCATGGCTGCGAGGTAGCGGCGACCCTGGTCTGATTTCAACCGGGCGCATGCCAGTTGTCTGTCAGGTAGATCAAAGGATTCTTTCAGGGCATCCCGGCTCATCTCCTTGAGAAAGTCGTCGCATATCTGATGACCAAACCCGCGGGAACCGGTATGAATAAAAATTACAACCTGACCTTCAAAGAGATTGTAGGCCCTGGCTTTTTGGCCATCGTAGATTTTTTCAACTGCCTGGATTTCAATGAAATGATTCCCGGACCCGAGTGTGCCGAGCTGATCTTTGCCTCTTTTCATGGCTCGTTCACTTAACAAAGATGGATCTGCTCCATCCATGGCACCGTGGTCCTCTGTTTTATCCAGGTCTTCGGTTGATCCGAACCCTTTTTTTACGGCCCAGGCTGCCCCCTGGACAGCTACTCCGGCTTCGTCTTTGTTGGACAGATGAAGAGGGCCGGTGGAGCCTACACCGGTGGGGATATTCTTGAACAGGGCCGAGATCAGGTCCTTTGTCATTGGTCGGATTTCATCAGCCCTCAGCAGGGTCGTCATAAGCCGGCAACCGCAGTTAATATCGTATCCGACTCCGCCCGGAGAAACAATGCCTTCATCCAGGTCGAAGGCTGCAACGCCACCGATGGGAAAACCATAGCCCCAGTGTATGTCGGGCATGGCCAGTGAGTGGCCTACGATTCCGGGCAGCGTGGCGACGTTGGCCACCTGGGCCAGGCTTTGGTCCTCTTTAACCTCTTTCATGAGTGCATCGTTTGAATAAATAAGGCCGGGTACACGCATAGGACCGGTTTTTGGGATCAGCCATCGGTATTCATCAAGTTTTTCTAATTTTATTTCCATGCTGGCACCTCTTGTTTGGCGGGCCTTTCCTACAGATCGAAAATAATCCTGGCCTCCCAGCGCTCACCTTTTTTGGCGACTTCGATTTGATGGTAGGTGACCGCTTTAATCTCACTAAGTATTTCATGCAGGCTCGGGTCAAAGGGAATCGTTTGTACAGTAGCATCAAGATATGATGGGGAAATGGCATCAACAGAAATGTCGGTGGCAACTGTTTTTTCCCCTTCAAAGAGATAAAGTATTTCACCAAGCCAGCGGACCATAAGGTCAGGGAGATCATTACCTGTGACCGAAAGTTTAATGGTCTGGGTTTTACCGCCTTGTGCGCCTTTTAGCATGACATGCATCATTGATTTGGCGGCCTCCTCGAAGAGATTTTTTAGATTCGTGCCGCGCACAAGGATTCCCATATCTGCTGTATGGTCAAGAAGACTGAAGTCTGGTTTGTCCGAACCCATGAAGAGATATTATCCGTTACCATCAAAATTGTCAAAAGTCCGTTTTAATTGAAGCCCCCTTATGCCGGGCTACATGGAATAGGCAAAGGCAGGGCATCATCAATCCTTTTTTCAGACGGGGGAATGGAGATCATGAATTGCGCATTTTGCAGAGAGAAGATTAGAATCACTGACAGAGTTGGCAGAAAAGATACCTGTCCCAATTGCGGCAGAGATCTTCGATGCTGTAAGCAATGCCAGTTCTACGATTCTCATGCCTATAATGAATGCAGGGAGGTTTCAGCAGAACGGATCGTGGATAAGGAAAGGGCCAATTTCTGTGAGTACTTCATCCCGAGGGGTTCGCACCGGGGAAAACTGGACAGAACCAAGGAAGCCAAAAGGGCTCTTGAGGCGCTTTTTAAGAAGTAAATGTCTGTCTGCAGACCGCTTGTAATTTAAAATCCCTCTTAAAACAATTCCCATAGAAGATAGGAAGGATACCCATGAATCAGAAGCAAAGGGCTGAGATGATACAAACGGCCCTTGGAAGAGCCAAAGCAGACGAAGTTTTCACGGGTGGGCAACTGGTTAATGTCTATTCCGGGGAGATTATTCCGCATATATGGGTGGCCTTCAAAGGGGCTAATGTCGCGTATGTTGGGCCTTCCCACCCAGAATTAATTGGCGAAAAAACCAGGGTTCATGAGCTTGAAGGACGTTTTCTACTTCCGGGATTTATTGATGGTCATACACATTTGGACAGTATTTTTCAGGTGAAGTCATATGCGGAATACGCATTGGCATATGGAAACACCACGGCCGTTTCGGAAGTGGCCATGATAGCGAATGCGTACGGAGTGAAGGGGGTCGAGTTTTTCTTGCAGGAAACAGAAGATCTCCCCCTGAGGGTGTTTGTACTCGCACCACCTCTTGTTCCCCCCTTTCCCGAACTTGAGACCAGTAGAGCGTTTCCCGCTTCGTTTTTTCGCAAGCTGCTTGCCAATAATCGCTGTCTCGGGGTCGGAGAAACATACTGGCCTAAAGTCGTTGGCCTTGAAGAACGGGCACTGGGACAGTACCAGCTTTCGGATATGATGGGAAAGACCAGGGAAGGGCATGCGGCCGGTGCTCGAAATGCAAAGCTTATTGCCTATGCTGCCGCGGGGACCTCTTCATGTCACGAGGCAACGAATCTGGATGAGGCCCTGGATAGGCTTAGATTAGGTATGGCCGTGATGATCCGGGAAGGCTACGTCAGGCGGGAACTGGAGGCTATATCCGGGATAGCCAAGCAGCCTGTGGACTTGCACAACGTTATGTTGGT
>JAFDHL010000123.1 GCA_019308785.1 Deltaproteobacteria bacterium | reverse complement strand
TATATCTCTCAAAAAAGAGGGGTGGAATCTGGAAAAGCCGGAGGTCCTGGCCCTTATGGAAAAGCTCAGGTCATCCGGAATTCCTTTGGGTGAGTATGTCCAGGGACGATTTTACTATGGTATAAAAACCGGCTTCAACAAGGCCTTCGTCATTGACGCCGCCACACGGGAAAAGCTGATTGCCGAAGATCCGAACAGCGCCGAGTTGATTAAGCCCTGGCTAAGGGGACGTGATATCCAAAAATGGAAAGTAGAGTGGGCCGGATTATATCTTATCAATATCCCCAGCAGCGCCAACCGCCAATGGCCCTGGTCGAATGCAAAATCCGAATCAGAAGCCGCCCGCTTGTTTGAGCAGACCTATCCGGCTATTTTTCGACATTTGTCCCGGAGTAAGGAACAATTGCAGAAACGGGATGACCAGGGGAAATTCTGGTGGGAATTGCGCTCGTGCGTATATTATGATGCTTTCGAATGCCCAAAAATTGTTTATCCAAACATCACTAAAACGAACGTCTTTGCCTTTGATACAACCGGTATTTTGACAAACCAGAAATGTTTCATCATACCTGTTGATGATCTCTATCTCCTGACTGTTCTGAATTCTAAAATGGCTACAAGGTGGTTTCGCTCAACACTACCTCTTCTTCGCGGCGGATTTTTTGAACCGAGCGCCATTTTCATGGAGAAATTTCCTGTTTTCCCTTCGACCGACGCCCAGAAAGCCCCCATAATCGAACGTACTCGCACCATCCTCGCCGACCCCGACAGCCCCGACATTCCTCGCCTGGAAGCTGAGATCAATAATCTTGTTTACAAACTCTACGACCTCACCCCGGAAGAAATCAAAATCGTGGAAGGGGAAAATGAAAACGCTGTTTGAGCAGATAAAAGCACGGGACAGTTGCATAAACCTATTATAATTTTATAATTCTGAGGAGATTAGAATTTCATTTTCAAAGACTGATTTTAAATCATACCTTTAAAATACAATGGGGTTATTAAATGAAGGATTCTTGGAAGGAGTTTTGGAAGAAGATTGGAATTACGCTAATTCCTGTGTGTATTATTGCATTTTTTGGATACATTTTAATTTTAAAAGAAAATCAAATCAACATTAGAAATTTAGATAAATGCCTTGGAGAAGTTATAAAATCATTAGATACCATAAAAGACAATCAAATTAAAAATATATCCAAGTTAGAGTATTTAACTAAAGATTATAATGATGTCAAAACATATTTAGAAATTATAAATGATAATAAAAATCAGATTGCAAGATTAAATGACAAAAATAAAGATATTAAGGATTCCCTACAGCGAAATCAAAAAACTTTACAAACATTAGTGCTGATAATTGCAAGAGAGACAGATATAGATTATAATTTTTTCCTATCTTTTAACAATTATTTGGGTGACCTCCCAATAGAACAGTCAATTGAAATAGCCAAAAAAATAAATGAGCGAGACAAGATTATTAAAAACATCGAAGATTACAGTATTGATGATAGATTAAAAATAGCTAAAAAATTCATTGAAGATATTGACAAGTATGATCTGAGTTATTGTGATAAGGTAGCAATGACTGAGCAACTTTTTAAAATCCGCTATGGTGTTGGTGGTGGAGAGTGAAACATAAAGGATTTGATTATGGTTAATTTGACTGCAATGATGTTTTAAATACAGATAATCGGTTTATTAATAGAAATCGGATCCAAGATTCTTCCCATCATGGTCATCTCCGCAATCAATCCCACCGAATATAACCAGGCCCCTATAGTCGTATCGAAATAAAAAATAACTCATCAAAAATTATAGCCCCCATTCAACTCCAAAGACAAATAAATAAAACAGTAATGAAAACAATAAAACCCATAGTAGATAAACCCAATACCCAAACAAAATCCCAACAAAGTGGCTGGGCCACTATTATTTAAAGGGGAAATTAATTAGGAAAATGTCTTGATTTATTTATTAGTTGTATTAGATGGTTATGAGTATTTTTTCCGTTATGATGTGCCACCTGCGGATTTTTGGACAACGTTGTCCAAATAGCAAAATGCGTTATTGAAATTGATCGTTGATTGTGGTGTATTCTGGCTCGTTTGGCGATAGGTCTGGCGATAAACAAGGTCATTATTATGCCTTATTAAGGATTTCAGATCCAGTCGATATTTATGTTGTTTATAGGTGGGTATTGTAATGGTAATCTAAAATAATGGAGGAATGGCGAGTTATTAATAATATGATACTGTGCTACATTACTTTGGCAAATTTGTAATGATTGGCAAAAGCCAGTTATAAAGTATATTTGTAATAGTCCCTGAAACCGTTCTTTTAAAAATATCAGTAAGATGTCTAAGTGCATCAGGATTTTGTTCTTTGATTGTTGCCATCTGTTCTCTAAAGTAAATTTCATCTGATTGTTTAATACCTTTTTCAACCATTGTCTTGATTATAGATAGGGCTTTAACTACGACTTCGTTGTTTTGTTGGCTTATAATTTTTGACATCTCAATTGAATATTTTGCAGGATCACCAGACATTTCAGTTGAGTGTTTTTGTCCTAGAAAATGTTTTTTTACAACCTCCCAGTCAGCTGAAATAATAAGCTTGTTTACGGCATATTTGAATTCTCTAACATTCCCAGGCCAAGAATACTCATAGCAAAAATTGGGCAAATCCCTGCTAATAATACCAGCATGTTCTTTTACTCCTTTTTCAATAAACTGATTGGCGAAATAATTAAAAAGGCTTTCTAAATCTTGTTTTCTTTCTCTTAGAGGAGGGATATAAATTGGAAAAACATTTAAACGATAGTAAAGTGCTTGATCAAGGTGTCCTTTCTTAACTAATTCCTCAGGATGGTGACAAGTTGAGGTAATAATACGACAGTTTGCTGAAATTGGTTTGTTACTGCCTACGGAAGTATATATCCGCTCAGTAAACACCTTAAGCAATTTTTTTTGTATTTTGATTGAGATATCTCCGACTTCATTTAAGAAGATAGTCCCGTCTTGTGCAAGTGCCAATTTACCCAGTTTCTCATTGTTTGCAATGGTTGAAACTCCTGTTTGGTGACCAAATAATTCTCTTTCTAATATACTAATAGGTATGGAATCGCACGATACTTCAATAAATGGGTTCTCTTTAAATTTTGAGTGGGAATGGATTATCTGGGCGACCAAACTTTTTCCAACACCTGCCTCGCCGTAAATCATCACAGTTCCATGCACTCTTCCATGCATATCAGCAATCCTACGAATTATGTCTCTAATTCTTATGATTGTTTGACTATTTCCAATGATAAAGTTATCACAAAGATCCAACGCTTGCCTCAATTTTACATTTTTCAGTGTTTCATATATAAAAATAACCCATACATACCAAACCCTATCTTTATAAATTTAGCCAAAAATCTTAACTTTTTCAACCATAATCAAAAAACCACATTAAACCCGATCTAAAGCCCGCCTTTTTCCCTATTCAATTATAGACCGTCCAGACCGGAAAGGGGGACATCCTATATTGCCCCTGTCAAGAAAAAAGTGGGCACCGATAAAGCGTAGTAAATTCAAAGGGATAAAAACCTGTCATTTTTTAGTCATAGATATCCATCAAGCCTTTGGCAGACTTTTTTGTTTTGTTCGGCGAGTCTCTCACTACAAACGAACCCTGTACCTAATCGTTACAGCTATCCGGCATACCACACGATGGCAGTCGCCAATCATCCCTTATCCAGATTACAAAGTTCAGCGAGAGGCCCTGTATTGTCCCCCACGAGGTCCTAAATGGCCTCAACGTTGGTTATCGGGCTCTCTCACCGAAAGTAAAAATATCTTATTCTATGTTTAGATAATCAGGGTTAAAGGGCTCTTCTTTCTTCATCAAGGTCCAAGCAATGATCAAGAGTTTGGCAGCCAGTTTAACCCTCATCTTAGTCTTAATCCCCTTCTCCTTCTCTCTGCCACGGATTCTATTTGTGTAATATCGCATGAAACGGATATTTTTGGATGAAGTTATTAATGCGGCTTGATACAAAGCATACCGAAGGTCTGCCTTTCCATTTTTTGAAAGTTTGGGAGTTGCATTATCCGAGTTCTTTCCACTGCGATTGGCGCTAAGATCCATACCGGCCATCTTTAGGACTTGCCTTCCATTATTGAATCGTAACGGATTGCCAATAGCACCAACAACCTTGGAGGATATATCCGGCCCAAAACCTGGGATCGAAAGAATGTAGCTGTATTCAGGGAAATCCAAACAGATCTCCTCGATTTTGCCTTCAATTTCTCGAATGGATTCTCTGATATATTTCAATCCCTCCACCATCAATTTCGCTTCAACATTCAGAGACTTTCCAGCCCTACAACCAATGGAATCAATCGCCTTCTTCCAAACCGCTCTCAGTCGCTCTTGTTGACGTATGCCGCCTCTGCCATTGGGAGCTACACGATGAACAAATTCTTCATACTCTAAACCGGCTATTACAGATGGATCTAAACACCATCTGATTAGGGCCAACCCCTCTTGGCCCCAGTTTCTATAATATTTGTCCAATTCAGGAAAATACTGAGCTAAAAGATGGTTTCGTATACGTACCTTCTGGCTATGTTCTTGTTTCTTCAAGCGTCTTTTCAAAGACAACAAATTCCTAAGATCCCTTAGAGGCATTGATGGGTACTCATAAAACAAAAATTTGCCTTGAGAGATTAGGTCCGCTATGACTGCTGCATCTTTGGTATCATGCTTATCCCATCGGCCATCCACAATTCTACGGTTATTCTTAACAGCTGTTCCTGCCACCAAGACTACATTACGGCAACATTTTATTAAGTGTTCTGCCAAAGGTTTGTGATAGTTTGCTGTGGGCTCAAGGCCATATATTACCTTCTTAAGTCCGTGTCTGACCTTTAAAGCATCCTCGTGAGTTCGAAGCTTTTCAAACCCTTCAATACTATTTTCAAAGATCATTCGCTTTAATAGCGTATCCCCGGTGGCTGTCCCATAAAAAGCATAGTTCTTATGTTTTGCCACATCAATCCCGACAATCAGATACTCACTTGAACCTCTTATCTCCTTCTTAATTTGACGAAACTGATCTAATCTGATACGATCCACATCGTTCATGAGAAACCTCCTTTGTTAAGATGTTTGTTACTCTCACTTTATTTCTTAACAGGAGGTTTCTTTTTTGGGTAGATAGTAAATAATTTTTTTCTGTTGTACCCTCAGGGGTGTTACCCTTTGATCTTTTAATATATAACGTTGGTTCTAAAACAACTTATCAGTACATGCTAATGAATATTTACATCGAAACCATGGCCCAAAATTGGGAGAAACAATAGCATATTATAATACTATGTGAAAAGACATAAAGTGAATAAGCGTATTTTGGGAGAGAGCACGGCAAGATAATTTCGTGAACCTTAAGTTGTTTTAGAACCAACGCCCCCCCTTTACGTAAACAAAGCTTCATTTCAACCTCTTATCATATTTTCGAATAACGAAGAAGTCACCGGCCGGTGTGAAGCGCAGCGAAACACCGGTCAGGTGAACTGACAGGTTAGCAAAAAATGTTGCAATAATTGATTATCAGTCTATTACGTTTAGAAAACCGAGTCTTTTGATGTATAGAATGTCAGAAAGGGATGTCTCACTCCAGGTCCAGCTAGACTTTTTTGCAAGGCCCTCCTGATTCGCATCAATCCAGTCTATGCGCCTTAATATCAAGTCAAAGGCGTATTCTAATGATATTTCAATAACATTATCGGAAATGGACACACTATGCCTTTGCCTCCGAAATAAGCACCTTAATGAGACAGCGTTAGGTCCTATAAAACGATTTATGTACGCGAGATGACCGGCACCTGGCTTCTCTTTCTCTTCACCCCCTTTTACCTCCGTTATTGCAGCAAGAAGTTGTTCGCGGCTGTTTAAACCTGAAATGTCATCAAAAGTATCGAATAAGTTTTCGTCCAATGGAAATATATGTTCACCGCATTGTTCTCTCGAGTTTGGTGCCCTTAGACCTAAAAAATCAACGTGTGTATGCCGTTCCCCATCAAAAAGGGTAAAATGAGGCATCAAGAAAAAACCATTTAGTCTCAAATAAGTTGCAGCTATTTTTTCAGGACTATTCATAGGTGCCTCCTCAGTCTTTCTGCTAACGCATCAGCCGCTTGCAGGGCATATCCTTACCATGCCCTTTTCGGCAACCCGGTAATTGCCTGAATGATAGCACGGACTCACAATGCGATACAAAACCTGTTAATTCCACCTTGCCGCAAAGTTGAAACAAAACCGTTTTCGGAAGCAAGCTCAGTCTCAAAGAAAGCCGCCCCTGCAAGACGGTTGCATGCGGTTGTTAGCCAGCCCCAATTTGTATCAATAGTAAGTTCCCTTCGGATTAGCTACACCAGTGAGACCCTTTTTCTTTATCGCCAATTGCATTGCCCTGTTGATAAGTAAGAAACTTGGAATCTGCAAGTCATATGTACGGACGCTTGGTGCTGTCCATCGCTTGAAGTCTGCAATCTGATCTATCCAATTAACCACAGGACCGGGCAAGTTAATACCGGCGTAGGATTGCCATAAGCTCTGGCGAAGCTTCAGAGCTTGCTTGAAAGTGTGAATAAGCCAGCCATCGAGTTGGGATAGTTGTTCTACATTATTGACAATAGGGTAGTAACTCATCAACCCACGAAACTTGAGGTTGGGAATCGCTCCGATGAGGTAACTCTGAAGACGGTGACTGTCAAGCCCTCCGTACAAGTAGCGGCGCACTTGATAGAGAGCGACAACGTAATCCAAATCAATTCCTGCCAATCTGTTCCTGTTATAAGTGCCATTACGAAGTGGTTGAATTAGATTTTGATATATTATGTAGCTGATCCTTGCTTTGATCTTTTCAGCTCGCTTCTGAGCTATTGATATTTTGTCAAGGCTGATTTCATAGCCTAAGTAGGTAACGCTGTGTTTAGCTTTCATTTCGGGGTCTTTGTGTCGTGGTGTTGTGACCAGCGTGATACCTTTTGATTTTTCAATGTTTATTGGCACCCCCATACGTGTTGCATGCTTGTTGATGATCTCATATGCTTGGACGATTTTATCGTAGCTGTGACTCCAAATAAGTGTGTCATCGGCATATCGTGAAAAACCAACACCAAGTCTCTCCAATTCCTTATCAAGCTCGCAACAAACAGCATTTGCTAAGAACAATGATATGGATGTGCCTTGGGGAATCCCGCAATCACGGACTTCTCCGCCCAGCGGGTCATAATTGGACAAAGGTACGTTTTTGCAGGATAGAAATTTCTTTATTATGAAACTTTCTTCGGGCGTATAGAGGAAACCTTGCCTCTCAAGAATATCCCAAATGTACTCGTGTCGAATGTTGTCAAAGAACTTGCTAAAGTCAAATTCTGCGACATATACTCGATCAAGATTGCGCCACTCGGAGAATATGTTGATAATAGCGTCATGGGCACCCTTATCTTCACGATAGGCATAGGCATAGGCACTGAATCTATTTACATTCTTGTTCAATAGGGACTTGTAGACTAACCTGGATAACGCGGAATCAGACAACTGAAAAACGTAAATCTGCCTCTGTTCCCCATCATCTTTGGGAATTGATTGGATCACAGCGGTGGAGGGGTTGTAGGTTTTGTTTCGAACTTTTCTGGCGATGGTGTAGCTGTACTTCTCTAGCTTTCTGTTTGTTCGGACTTTGAAGGGATTAAACCTACCATCGATTGCCCAATAGGGAGGATGTTTCACCTGTTTGGGAACAGGGGCTCCAAGGCGGACCGATTTACGACTGATATCCTCATGCAGTTGATATAAGTAGTCAAAATGACGTGCAACGTGTTTGTCACACTCTTGGCGAAGAATGTTCCTAAGTAATGCTCGCATGATGTTTACAGTGCCATACTGGGGCCTTGGGCTGGGCGGGGTCCAACCCGAAAAATAGGTTCGCCATTGTGCCCCGTTTTTGGGTATGAGACACGTTTGAGCGGCAGAGAAACGTTTCCCAACCGCCCATCAGATCTTTCCCCTCTCGCCTCTTGGCGATGAGCCCAAGCCCCCAGTATGGTAATCAATATAATACCGATTTCACATCCATATGAAAAGGCGTCAAGTTTTGTTGCTTTCAGTCGCATTAAGGTCGCCGCACTATTTTCAGGCTGGCTAACTTTGAAGTAGACTGCCGAAAAGCCGTATTATAAGGCGGTATTATTGCAAGATACATGGGATATCCAACGATATTGCAATATAATACTGGATTTTAAAAGGATATTCATCCTTTTTTTTTGATTAATAACTTAAGGGCGTACCGCTTCAGTTATTTGGTAAAGAGTGTTCCCGGGAGGATGCTTTTCTCACCGTGTTTTTCGTATAAAGAATCAAGGGCTGTGTTTAGATCTTTTCTTTTTTTAGATGTTTCATTTTGGTCAAAAAGGGTGAGCTGGCCCTCTGGTCCAAGAAAACTGAGTTGAGATAATGATATCCCCAATAGCCGGACAGGCCTTTTACCCACTTTTGTTTTTTCCAAAAGAGAGCAGGCAATAGAATATATCTCCCGGCCATCCTCAGTGGATTTTGGCAATGTCTTGGATCTGGTTACCTGAACAAAATCATTGTATTTCACCTTCAAAGTGATGGTTTTGCCGGTAACGCTATCTCGACGCATCCGCCGGGACACTCTATTTGCAAGAGACAAGAGTTCCTTTTTGGCCTCATCTACCTCTACGATATCGTGCGGAAAAGTTTCCTCGTGGCCGATAGATTTCGCATCATGTTCAGGAATCACATCTCTTTCATCTAATCCCATGGATAATTGATGCATTTTGATGCCATGTTTGCCGAATTTTTGTTCCAATACCTTAACCGCAGTTAGGCTTAGGTCCCTGAAAGTGCGGATATTGAGGTCGGCTAAGGCTTTTTGTGTCACCTTGCCAACGCCCCACATTTTCTTTATGGGAAGCGGGTCCAGAAACTCTCTTATCCGGTCAGGCGGCACAACAGTCAGACCATCTGGTTTGTCCATATCCGAGGCTATCTTGGCAACAAACTTGGATGGGGCCACGCCGGCCGAGACTGTTAAACCGGTTTCCTTCAAGACCGTCCGCTTTATCTTTTTCGC
>JAFDHL010000122.1 GCA_019308785.1 Deltaproteobacteria bacterium | reverse complement strand
ACACAAAAGATTTGTTTATACTCTGCGTAATCTGCGAAACCTGCCCGCTTGTGCCTCGCAGTGGCAGGCGGGTCTGTGACACAAAAGATTTGTTTATACTCTGCGTAATCTGCGTAATCTGTGGACCTGAAATGGGTGATAAGACGTTACTGTCATTTGTAATTCTTACCTGGAATTCTGAGAGAACCATTGGTGATTGCTTAAAAGGTATTTCCGATAAGTGCATTCATGAGGGTATTGAATACGAAGTATGCATTGTCGATAATGGTTCCCGGGATAGCACGGTTAAGATCATAGAGTATGGTTTCAAAGACCTGCCAATTAATCTGATCAGGCTGAATGCGAACAAAGGAACTACTGTTTCCGGGAATATTGCACTTAAAAGGTGTAGAGGCGATGTCATATGTGTTCTTGATTCTGACGCAATTTTACAGGAAGGCCGGATCAGGGAAATAATATCCTTATTGGAGGATAGGTCTATTGGTATTGTCGCGCCCAAGTTAATACTCCCCGATGGCACTACGCAAAACTCCGCAAAGAAATTCCCGTCGGTTTTAACGAAGCTTTTAAAGATACCCGGAATAATACTCAAGACAGGAACAAGGAATCGCGATTTTTACGGCAATTTCCCGTTCTCTTTTGAAACAGAAGTCGATTCAGCGATTTCCGCCTGCTGGTTTTTAAAACGGGAATTGTTAGATGAAGTCGGTTTTTTTGATGAAAGGTTCTTTTATGGTCCGGGAGATGTTGATTACTGTTTGAGAATTAAAAAAGAGGGAAAAAAGATCGTATATTTTCCGTCTTTTACAATCCTGCACCATACCCGTCAAATAACGCACAAGAGACCTCTAAGTAAAATAGCACTAATTCATTTCTGGGGTTTGATATACTATTTCTTTAAACACAGATATATTATCAGGCCTGAGGTTTAGGGGTTTTGGTCGAAACTGATGGAATTTAGAAGAGAAGAAAATCTTTTGTTAGGCTTACTTGGGGCGGATGATGGCTCATACCAAGATGAAGGAATCCATGGCATTTCCGCTTCGGATTGGGACTCGATACTTCAGCTGTCAAAAAGGCATTCTGTTGCACCTTTTCTCTATCAGCGTATCAAGAGACTCGATCCGGGAGAGGAGATCGTCCCGGAAGTTTATCAGAGATTGCGTGATATATATCTATATAGTGCCGCCTTGAATATGCGCCGTTACCATGAACTGGCAAAGGTGCTAAAGATATTAAAGGATGAGGGCATTCCCGTGATTGTGCTGAAGGGTGCGTACCTGGCAGGAGTTGTATATAATAAGATCGGGATGAGGGCCATGCAGGATGTGGATCTCCTTTTTAAAATTAAAGACCTGTCAAGGGCCCAGAAGATACTTATCGAGAAGGGTTATTGTCAGCCTGACAGCAGTTTATTCCTGGATATTCACTGGAATATTGAACTCTCATATGCGGATCTTAATGTAGAAATAGAAAAGGTATGGGAGAGGGCTAAAACGGCTGACATTGCCGGCGTTGAAGTCCTGGTCCTGTGTCCCGAGGACCTCCTGTTGCATCTGTGCATGCATCTCGGGTTTCATCACCTGTTTGAATTTGCCGGGTTGAGAACCCTTTGTGACATCCTTGAGACCATCCGGCATTATAACGGACAGATTGACTGGGGACAGGTCAGGCATCGCGCGATCCACTGGCGCGTGATCAACCTGGTCTACCTCGCATTGCTGCTTGCCAGGGACCTTCTCAGCGCTGATGTGCCTGATAGTGTCATGGAGGATTTCAAACCGGATGAATTTGATCCACGGGTGAAAGAATGGGCCCTTGAGCAGATCTTCCGCGTTAAAGCAGATACTCTTTCTCTTTCTCCATATTTCTGGCAATTATGGAGGCCCGGATCATTCAGAGAGAAGGCGACCAGCCTGCTTAAGCTCTTATTTCCTTCACCGGAATTTATATCTCAAAAATACCCCACACCTTACGGCTCGTCAAAAAACTACCTTTATTACCTTGTTCGCCTGAAGGACCACTTTTACAGATACGGTCATGCCATGTGGCGGATACTGATTCGCGATAAGGAGATGGCGATTTTGGCAAAACAGCACATTCGAGACCTTGCCATGCGGGAATGGCTTTCATCATAGGACCAGGCGTTTGGGGTTTGTCAAGGCATTAGTGTGAAGCCTGCTGTCACAAAATGCTGATCAAAGGAAAAGGCCTTTAAAATTCCATATTGCTCCATTACGGCAAAACTGACTGCATCTGTATAGCTGAAATCTTGATCTTGATATCTCCGCAAGATTTTCTCCGCTGTTTCTTCCAATACGCTGTCAGAATAAATCTTGATCACTCGCGGACTTGCTGCGATGTTTTCTAAAAACGCGATAGCCGGTTCATGCCCTATGGCGTGGCGTATCAAGATGTATGTTTCAGCAATAACAAGATTTGTTGTTGTCAAATGATCGCAGGTTTTAAGCAATTTGGGATATTCATCAACAGCCTGTTTGTGATATTGATCAGATGTATCTACCAGGGCAAACCACGCACCTGTATCAATAAATAATGATTGTCAATCATCTGTTCAACAATCCTTTGACGCCGTGCCCGATGATCATGTGTCACAGCAGGTCGAAAATTTTATTGATGAAATGGTAGATGCGGGTTTCATCGGTACTGTGGAGGACTGTTTTGGGTAAAATAAAAAAGTCCCGAAGGGGTCTTAGAAAATGAGCCTCAGCCGCTTTTACCGGATTGCCGGAATCACAATTCAAGTGGATTCCGATCTCCCAATAACAGATGCCACCTTTCATCCCAAGTTCAAAATCTTTGAAGTGGATGGGTCTGGCGAAGACACTATCTTCATCAGCCACCATTTTTCCCTGCCTGACCTTCAAGGCCAAGATCTTGGTAATAAGGTATACCAGCACCCCCCGTGGGTTATATATAGGAAGGAAGATTCCTGGGTGTACCTTGGTGTTGCACCGGTTGCCGGTGAAAGGCATATTTACCAGGTGGCTTTTTTCAATCATGATTATACCAGGGCGAGGATACATAACGAAAAAGACGAGACCTTCCGCGGGGGCGGCCTTCATTCGCTAACACTCTTTCCAACCGACCAGATCCTCATATCACAGGTGCTCGCCGACAGACAGGGTTGCTTCATGCATTCAAGCGGCGTGAACTTTGAAGATAATGGTTTGCTCTTTGTAGGTCACTCCGATGCGGGCAAGTCCACTATGGCGCGGATGCTTGAGGATCGAGCAGAGATCCTGTGTGACGACAGAGTTGTCGTGAGAAGATGGAAGGACGGCTTCAGGATACACGGTTCCTGGAGCCATGGTGATATAGCGGAGATATCTTCTTCTTCCGCGCCCCTTAAGGCCTTATTGTTTCTGGAGCAGGCACAGACAAATCGGGTCATATCCCTTGGCAACAGGAAGGAGGTCATTCGTAAGCTGTTGGCCTGTTTGATAAAGCCTCTTGTGACAGCTGACTGGTGGGAGAAGATGTTAAGGCTGGTGGAACATATTGCCCGCGATGTGCCCTGCTACATTCTCCAGTTCGACAAGAGCGGCAGTGCGGTAAAATTGATAGAAGAAATGGTAGAAAAAAATAAAAAACAATCTCACAGGCCACTGCGTGGCGGCTAACAGCTGATAGCTCAAAGCAATGGCACTTTGTGCCGGCTCATATCCACCCTCCGTAGTCCCGCTTGAGCGGGACGGAGGACGGGGCTGATAGCTCATAGCTCATAGGGGAAAAGATAAAAGCATGGCATTTCATGCCAGCTCACAGCTCATAGCTCACAGGCAGTAACAACAGAAGGGACAACATGATTTGCGATTTGCGATTGTCGATTGAAAATATAAAGAAAAAACATTCTCTGCCACAGACGCACGCAGACATACGCAGACTCTCACTTCTAATAAAATTTGTCTAAAGAATGGTTGACCAAGAAACATACGCAATAAGGCAGCGCCTTGATCAGGCTTCGCTCTGGAAGGGCAGGGGGCCTTTACTGGGCCATCTGGATATGGAGCTTACCGAGCGATGCAACAACAACTGCGTCCACTGTTACATAAACCTTCCAGCCGATGACCCCACGGTTAGGGAGAATGAGCTTTCCACCGGGGAAATAAAAGAGATTCTTAAAGAGGCCGCCTCTTTAGGCTGTTTAACGGTGAGGCTTACCGGCGGCGAACCTTTACTGAGGGAGGATTTTGAGGAAATCTATGTCTTTGCCAGAGGACTGGGTATAAAGGTTCTTCTGTTTACCAATGCGACCCTGATTACCCCTGATATTGCAGCGCTTCTTGCACGCATCCCGTGCCTGGAGAAGATAGAGATTACTGTCTATGGGATGAACAAGAGATCTTATGAGGCTGTTACCAGGGTTCCGGGATCATATGAGGCCGCATGGCGGGGAATAAACCTGCTCCTTAAACAAAATATCCCGTTTGTGGCCAAAGGGGTCCTGCTTTCTTCAAATAGAGAGGAGATGAACGAATTTGAAAAATGGGCGGCTACTGTTCCCTGGATGGATGGGCACCCATCCTATTCCATGTTTCTTGACCTTCGCTGCCGCAGGGACGCAGAAGAAAAAAACCGCGTCATAAAAAAACTCAGGCTTTCAGTTGAAGAGGTGTTGCAGGTGCTTAAAGGCAGGGGAGAGAGATATATCAGGGAAATGAGAGAATTCTGCCCAAGGTTTATAGGCCCTCCGGATGACATGCTTTTTACTTGCGGAGCAGGGGTTGGGGGTGGTTGCGTGGATGCATACGGTCATTTCCAGGCATGCATGCTGCTCAGGCACCCGGATACCGTTTATGACTTAAAAAACGGTTCCCTCAAGCATGCAATGACAGATTTCATCCCGAAAGTACGGGCGATGAAGGCATCCGATCCGGGCTACCTGACCCGCTGTGCCCGCTGTTTTTTAAAAGGGCTTTGCGAACAGTGCCCGGCCAAATCGTGGATGGAGCACGGATCCCTGGACACCCCTGTAGAGTATCTGTGTGAGATTGCCCATGCCCAGGCCAGGTACCTCGGGTTGCTTGAAGAAGGCGAGATGGCATGGGAGGTAAAAGACTGGAAGGAAAGGATAAAGAGGTTTTCAGGAGAAGAGCCGGTTTTTAATAAGGAAGATTAGGTTTTGTAACAATACAGGAGTAAGGAGCCGGAAAGACAAGGCCATGGGGGTCTCTTTTCAAAAGTCGCATATGCTGACATCATTTCTTCGCGCAAGCTCCGCTGCGGTCAGTCCCCGCAAGCGGGTCCCCGGTTTCATGGGAACGGCAGTGAGGTCTTTAACCCGCCTGCGGGCAAGCTCAGTAGAATTTGTGATGCGATTTTTGAAAAGAGACCCCCATGGCCCTATAGTATAATCATTGATTGATTTTATTAGAACGCTGATGATCTATTCTGGATTATGATTTCTAAGTAGTTATCCTGTTTTTTTCATGATATTGGCGAAAAGATTCTTGCAAGTAGCTTAATAATAAGGAGTTCTCATGGATATAAAGATAAGTCTCGATAATGCCTATGCAGTATCCGAGGACGTGGTGGCAAGGGAGATCGAAGGGGAAATTATCATAGTTCCTCTGGTTGCGGGAATCGGGGACATGGAAGACGAACTCTACACCCTTAACGAGACCGGAAAGGCCGTCTGGGAAAGACTGGACGGCCAAAAGGTCCTGAGAGAAGTGGTAGAGGACCTGTCCTCTCAGTTTGAGGCCTCTGCAAAAGATATCAGGGAAGACGTCACCGGATTTGTGGCGGAACTCGTGAAAAGGAAGATACTCGTTGAAGTCTCAGAGGCCTGAACCCGTAGTTTCCTCACTTCCCCTGCCGGAACTTCCTCTGTGGGAGAAAATTAAAGGCAAAAGGGCACTCATCTCCTTTGACCTGGAAGTGACCGCCCGGTGTAATAACGACTGCCGCCACTGCTACATCAATCTTCCTGCCGGGGACAGGACGGCAAGGGAAAACGAACTTTCTTTCGAGGAGATAGGAGAGATAGCCGATGAGGCAGTCTCCCTGGGTGCCCTGTGGTGCCTTATAACAGGAGGGGAACCCCTACTTAGAGAGGACTTTTTCGATATCTACCTATACCTTAAGAGAAAGGGTCTTCTGGTCTCGGTTTTCACCAATGGGACCCTAATCACAGATGAGCACGTGAGGCTTTTCAAAGAGTATCCCCCGAGGGATATTGAGGTGTCGGTTTACGGAGTAACAAAAGAGACATACGAGAGGGTGACACGAAGATCCGGCTCTTTTTCCGGCTTTATGCGGGGGCTCGATCTCCTCATTGAAAATGGTATCAAGGTCAGGCTCAAGGCCATGGCCCTGCGATCAAATATATCGGAGCTGCCTGAAATTGCCGTTTTTTGCCGCGAGAGGACAAAAGATTATTTCCGGTTCGATCCTTTTTTGCACCTGAGGTTTGACGGCGACAAGGCCAGGAACCGGGAAATAAAATCCGAACGGCTGTCTCCCGAAGAGATAGTCGCCCTTGAGAGGATTGATCCGGACCGGTTCAGGTCATTGGAAGAAGAATGCGATAAACTCATTGTCCCGGAATTTGCCCAAATTGCCGGTAACCACCTGTTTCTATGCGGTGCAGGAGAGGGAAACTTCGCGCTGAGTTGCGACGGGCTCTTTCGCCTGTGCTCTTCCCTCTGGCACCCTGATTGCGTATATTCCCTGAGAAAGGGGAGCCTCACCGATGCCTGGAAAAACTTTGTCCCGATGGTCAGGGATATGCGGTCAGACAGGAAGGAGTTTCTGGAAAAATGCAGGGTCTGCCCAATAATAAATCTCTGTATGTGGTGCCCGGCCCATGCATATCTTGAGACCGGAGAAATGGACGCACCGGTGGAGTACTTCTGTAAAGTGGCCCATACCAGGGCAGATGCACTGAAGAGTGCCTGATAATTGAAGGGCTTGCACTTTCTGAATGGAAAAGACTGATTCTTTGAAGCAGAAGCTGAGGCATACGCTGCGTCTTGATCGCGCTATGCGTTTTGTATGGCAGGCAGGGCCGGGCTGGACTATCGCCAGCCTGGCCCTTGTCTTTATACAGGGCGCGCTGCCGCTTCTGACCCTCTACCTCATGAAATTGATTGTGGATGGGGTGATCTTTGCGCTGGGGGCCCCTGACAGGCTGGCAGAATTCCGGCATGTGGCCCTTTTGATCGGCATTGCAGCCGCAGTGGCCCTCTTAAATTTGCTTTTCCAGTTGATTGCGGGCCTTGTCAGGGAGGCCCAGTCGCTAAATGTCACGGATCATATGTACGATATCCTCCACGCCAAGTCCGTTGAGGTGGATCTGGAGTATTACGAAAACCCAACATACTTTGACACCCTTCACCGTGCTCAACAGGAAGGTCCGTACCGCCCGACCCATATACTTGATGGTCTGGTGGGATTGGGTCGAAGCGGGATCTCCATGTTGGCCATGGTCGGGTTGCTGTTTTCATTCCATTGGGCTGTTGCGGTAATCCTTTTTATGGCTGCAATTCCAGGCATCTTTGTGCGACTGAGATATTCCGGGAAGATGTATCGCTGGGAGCGTGAAAGGACCCCGGTGGAACGGAGAACCAGCTACTTCAATTGGATCCTGACAGGAGATACCCACGCCAAGGAGATCCGGCTGTTTGATCTGGGCAATCTGTTTATCCGCCGGTTTAGCGATTTGCGCAAGAAGCTCCGGCATGAAAGACTTAAAATTACCAGAAAACGTTCAGTTGCTGATCTGGCTGCCCAGACAGGCGGAATGCTCGCTGTGTTTTGTTCGTTTGCCTTTATCGCATATCGTACTGTGCAGGGCGCAATCACATTGGGCGATATGGTCATGTATTATCAGGCCTTTCAGAGGGGCTTAGGCTATCTCCGGGAATTTCTCGGTGGGCTGGCAGCTCTATACGAGGACAACCTGTTTCTCTTCAACCTGTATGAATTCCTTGATCTTAAGCCAAAAGTTAAGGAACCGCTCCATCCGCAACTCGTTCCCCGGCCCATGCATAAAGGTATCGTCTTTGATCATGTAGGTTTCAAATACCCCACGGGCAACAGGGATGTGCTCAAGGATATTTCCATGTCCATTGATTCGGGAGAGGTGGTGGCCCTGGTAGGAGAAAACGGTTCGGGGAAGACTACCCTCATAAAGCTGTTGTGCCGTTTATACGATCCATTGGACGGAGCCATTACCTTAGATGGTATTGACCTGCGCGAATTTGAAACAACGGCGCTACGGCGTGAAATCAGCGTTATTTTTCAGGACTATGCGCATTATCATTTGACGGCGCGGGAAAATATCTGGTTCGGGAACATCGCTCTTCCCCCTGAACACAAGCGGGTCAATGAGGCAGCGGATTACTCCGGTGCTGATGAGGTGATCACGTGTTTACCCAAAGGTTACGAGACTATCTTAGGCAAGTGGTTTGAGGAGGGGGAGGAACTCAGCATAGGCGAATGGCAGAAGGTGGCCCTGGCAAGGGCGTTTTTGCGAGACGCCCAGATTATCGTGCTTGACGAACCGACCAGCGCCATGGACGCAAAGAGTGAGTACGAGGTTTTCAGGAGATTTCGCCAACTGCTTGACGGACGTTCCGCTGTCCTGATAAGCCACAGGTTTTCAACCGTTCGAATGGCCGATCGTATCTATATGTTGGAGCACGGAAGAATTATTGAGAGCGGTACCCATGAGCAGCTGGTAAAGACCGGCGGGAAATACTCCCGCCTGTTTGAAAAGCAGGCCCGCTATTACAGATAGAAAAAGGGGTCACACCTATTTTATTGACCAATAATAAATTAGGTGTGACCCCCTTTTCTTTTTTTCTCGTGGCGTCCCCAATCCCGCTTGTAGCGGGATGTTCCACAGTCTTTGAATGCGCCAGAGGCGCACAAGCCGGTGTCGTCCCGCCCTTTGGGCGGGATGTCCTGGGAATAGTTAGCTATGAAAAAAGGGATTAACCCCTATGGAGCAATCCCTTATAAAACAAATTGGCGTCCCCAACCGGATTTGAACCGGTGTCGTCGGCGTGAAAGGCCGATGTCCTGGACCTGGCTAGACGATGGGGACGCAAGACATATCAAAAGATACGTATTTGCTGGTAAATGGCCACCGCCGGGTATAACACCCAATACGGTCTTCATATTTTATTAAGTTTTTATTTTTCCCNGAAGGCGGGATGTCCTGGACCCCCGCAACGCGGGATCTTCGACTGGCTAGACTAGACGATGGGGACGCAAGACATATCAAAAGATACGTATTTGCTGGTAAATGGCCACCGCCGAGATGTTCCCCAGTGAAATACGCTCCGCTGTTGCTGACGTAAATTTCACGGGACAAGCACCTCAGGTGAGGTCCATTATGTATTTTTTTGGTGGGCCGTGCGAGAATCGAACTCACGACCAACGGATTAAAAGTCCGCTGCTCTACCTAGCTGAGCTAACGGCCCAAATAAGAAAAATGCTTCCTAACAGCTTTCAGTGTACTTGTCAAAAAGTTTTTTGTAAACCTTTCTGTTATTTTTACAGCAGACACACGCCGACAATTGTTGGAGTCTGCGGCTAATTCCCTGTTTTAAAGATATTTTGCCGGATAAGACCTAGCTCCTCTTCGTTTGGGATGTAAGGATAGTTCCACTGCTTTACATCAGGCAGGCAATTACCAAAGGGACGGTTGCAGGCCACCTCTCCGTCCGGGCCTGAACATCCGGTGGTCATAAAGGGTTTACCATAAGTGATAACGCTCTCCAGCAGGTCCGAGGCCAGGCCGAAGTCAAGGATGCGGCCTTCCCGGTCAAAACGCATACCCCGGCTACTGCCCAACTTTTCTTCGATAATGTAACGCGCCAGTTGAATCCTGAGATAGGCGGGCCATGGCGGTTGGGGCCTGTCAGCCAATTTAGAGTCTTCCTCGGCAAAAAAAGAGAAGAGGTGGCTCTCCACTCCCATGTGCCAGAGCCTGTCCATCAAATATACCATTTGCTCTTCTGTTTCGCCCATTCCCACCATTAAATGCGCTCCCACGTTGGGATAACGGAAGATCTCAAGGGATTTCTTCAGGATCTCCCAGTACTTCTCCCACCTGTGAGGACCGGAGACCCCTTTACCCCGGTACTTGTCAAATAACTCCGGCGTGGCGAGATCTATGGCCACACCTATCTTATCGGCCCCATTATTCTTCATTTCAACCAAGTCGTTTTCATTCAGGATGGTTGGAGTAATGAGAATCGATATGGGAAGGGGGGCCTTATCTTTCAACCGCCGGATCATCTCCAAAGTGGCCAGGCGGCACTTCCCGTTGGTGATCATGGAGATACACGTTCTTTTCACGTATGACGGGGCGTTATTGATGGCGTCTATTATCTCATCCATGGGAAAGACAGGCCATGCCACATGAATAAAACTCTTGTCCTTGTAACTCCCCGGACGCTTCTTGGCAAGGCCGCAGTAGGCGCAGTTGGCCGAACACCCTTCAGGGTAATGCACAAGGAGGTTTACGCACCTGTTCGCGGCACCCCGGTACATCCTTCCCCTTACCAGTCCGAGAGAAATGGCAGTAGCCTGGCTCATTTTGGCATATTCGGGGCTTTGTTGTTTTATGCGTTCAGCCATAAGCATTCAGCTTTCAGTTCTTAAGTGGCCCGCAATCCCGAAGGTCCGCCGTACCTGCCCGCCGGACGGCAGGCGGGTTTGTGGAGGGCAAAATCCAAAATCGTTACAGTCTTACCTGGTTTTCCTTTGCCTTGAGAATGGCTTCGGTGAGGGTCGGCACATCCAGACCGTAAATCATTTCATTATGCCATACGGAGGAGAGGTTCTTTACTATGTCTTCCTTTCTTGACGAAGTCCATTTGAGGGCATTCTCGAGGCAATGCAGGTCTTCACTTGTGGAAAAGAAATCTCCGGTGATCAGGACGTTTTCGATGGAAGCACCGGATAGAGAAAGGTAGACCTCCAAAAGGCCGCCTTTGGTCTTGAGTTGTCCTATGCCCATCCTGGACCTGGGGTGCTTGTGAGAGAAAATCCATTCCTGATTTGTATATCTTTCCTCAATGAAACGGCGGATGGTCATTTTTTCCCATTCGTCCGGGGCATCCTCCTTGAAATGTATGTTGAATTCTTCTTCAAAGGCTTCTTCAATTGCCTCCATTACATTGTCTACAGGGACATCCCGGCCCAGTTGCCTTCTCACCGTTGTCATTCGCTGGCTGAAGCAGTTATAACCCTTGTCCTTCAGTTTGATCAGAGGGGTATTCATAATGTCGGTCATCAGGCCAACATCAAAATCCACCAGCAGGCTCGTATGAAAGAGCAGACTTTTTCCGGCCTCTGATGCGGCTGAGAGCCCAGCGATCTTTTTACCCCCTACCTCGAGGTCGTTTTTCGGCTGGAAATATGCCTTTATACCGATTTTTTCAAGGGCCCGTATCAGGACAATGCTCAACGATTCAAATACTCCTCCAACCCCCTTTTTGAGGGCCGGATAATCAACATTGATGCCTAAGCCCAGGGCCACGATGTCGGGCCCCATAATCACGGTCCCCCCCCCGGTACTCCTTCGACTAAACTCAATCCCACGTGCCCGGCACCTTTCAAGCTTCAGGGCAGCCTCAATATCCTGATACTTGCCGACATTCACTGAAGGTACAAAAGTATAAAGATGAAGTATTGGCGGGGAGTGGTTGTGTGCCACCGCTTGGGGCAGGGCGTCATCCACCGCAAGACCTTCTGCGGTGGAGACAGGCGTTAAGGAATTCTTAAACAGACGCCAATGAGTGGGCATAATGTGGCCTATTAAAATTTTAGATTTGAGCCGGGGTTTGACCCTTGTGTGTAAAGATTATAT
>JAFDHL010000121.1 GCA_019308785.1 Deltaproteobacteria bacterium | reverse complement strand
CCAGTGTTAAATCCGGAGAATATGTGTTCAGAGAAAATGACACTGGTGCTAAGCTCTATATCGTTCAAAAAGGTACTGTTTCCTTGAAAAAACTAATTACAGGAAACGTTGAAAAACAACTGTCTGTCGCCCGCGAGGGATTAGTATTTGGCGAACTCAGTTTCATGGATGGTAAAGAAAGATCCGCCTCTGCCTTTGTGGAAGAAGACACTAATCTCCTGAGCTTGAAGCGTAGTAATTTTGATGCCTTTATTCAAAAAAATCCAAGAACAGGGATGAAGGTATACAGCAATCTGCTTTATCTCGTTGTAGAGCGTCTAAGGCGAACCAACGATGCTTACCGGGATGCTGTCCGTTGGGGTCTTGAGATAACTGGGACACAGAAGCTGAATTTTCACTATTTAATAACCGAAAATATAAACGTTCGTATAGAATTGGCTACCAATAAGATCTTTGAAGGTAAGATCCTCCAATTAGAAAAAAGCGATGCCGGCTACGAGGTACTTATTGCGAACAAATTGGGACAGCTTGCCCTTGTGCCATATCACGCTATTTCCTCAGTTACCACTGCACAATAGGAAACTGAAAATGCATAGCGAGCGCTAACCCCACAGCGACTCGACTGAGGGCTTCGGGTGTCTTCGACCCTGAGGCTCAGACTCGAAGGGAGCCTCAGCCGAACTCCTCGCCGAAGTCTTGCTGCAGGGAGCTCCAATTATGAAAGGCCCACCAATTCTCGATAGCAAATAATTGTGCCTTTTACCTTTCCCCACATCCCGCCGCGAATTTAAGCAATCACCCCTATTCTGTTCCGTCTAAAACAGAAACGAAAAAGCAAATATTTCAATATATTGAGCAAGAAAAGCACCTCAATTGCATTAAAATTCGGGAAAATTAAAAATGGCCTTGACAAATCGATGTACGGATATTATTAACTATATAGTTTAACCAACCAGTTAGTTTAACTATGGAGTTAATCTGCAACTTCCTCAAGGAGACAAAATATGGATACACGGACCCTAATCAAAAAAAAGCATGAAACCAAGCGGCGCATCCTCGATGCTGCCGCAACTGTCTTTTCCAACGTAGGTTTTGCCGGGGCACGCGTTGATGAAATCGCAAAACAGGCAAGGGTCAACAAGGCCACAATCTATTATCACATAGGTGACAAGAAGGCCCTTTACAGAGAAATGCTCCACGACATTTTAGGTAATGCCTTTGATCGTTCCGTACGCAACCTACAGGGCGCACAGTCACCCGAAGAAAAACTAAGGATTTATGTTAACTCCATCGCGCGTACCATGGATCAACACCCTCACCTGGCCCCCATTATGTTGTGGGAACAGGCATCCGGCGGGGAAAACCTTCCTGAAGTGATTGCACAGGTTTTTGCCAACGTAATAGGCACCCTTACGAATATTCTTGAGGAAGGAGCAAGCCAGGGCGTTTTCATCAAAACGATTCCGTTTGTTGTGCACTCAATGGTCATAGGGGGTGCCATGTTTTACAAGGCAAGCTATCCTGTCAGGTCAAAATATGCTGCTTTTCCGGAAAACGTTAAAAAACTGGGAGCCGGCGTTTTAGGCGACGTATCAAGTGAAATCGAAAAACTGGTTTTAAAGGCTGTAAAAAAGTAAAGAATCGGGGAAGATAATGACAACTATTAGAAATAACATGGAAAAATGGTTCGGATCCTTAGCACGGATCATATATCACAACCGGCTTAAAACCCTTTTCATTATGCTTGTAATAATAGCAGCCATCGTATCGCAAATTCCAAAGCTCACCATTGATGTCTCTACTGAAGGGTTCATGCACAAATCAGACCCGGCACGAGTCGATTACGACACTTTTCGTGACCAATTCGGCAGGGACGAACTGATCGTTATTGCAATCCGTTCACAGGAAGTTTTCGAATCGAACTTTCTTAAGAAACTTAAAAAGCTACACGAGGATCTATTCGAAAATGTTCCATACATTGAAGATATAACCAGCCTTATTAACGCCAGGAATACAAGGGGGGGAAAGGATGAACTGATCGTTGAGGACCTGATGGAAAACTGGCCTGAAACGACCGAAGAAATTGCAATAATAAAGCAGCGGGCAATTGATAACCCGCTATATAAAAACCTTTTAATATCCGAAGACAGCAAGATGACAACCATTGTCATTCAGACCCAGACCTATTCTTCAGTCGGAACAGACATCGACGCCCTGGATGGATTTGAAGATGATGCAAAAAATATGAATGCAACTAACGATAAACAGTACTTAACGGATAAGGAAAACAGTGAAGTCGTTGCCGCTGTAAACAAAGTTGCAAAAAATTATGAAAGTCCTGACTTTGAAATTTATATTGCAGGTTCAGCGGCAGTAACCCACTTTTTGAAACAATCGATGATAAAAGATGTCCGCAGGTTTTTACTCCTTGCTTTTATCACCGTGGGCGCATTTCTATTTATCATGTTTCGACGAATCACAGGTGTGGTTTTGCCCCTTATAATTGTTATTCTCTCGCTTATTTCCACCATCAGCCTCATGGCGGCATTCGGAGCGCCGATAAAGCTGCCCACCCAGATACTTCCATCCTTTATGCTTGCGGTGAGTGTTGGATACAGTGTTCATATTCTGGCTATGTTCTATCACAATTTTCGGAAAAGCCGCAGCAAGGAAGAGGCCATTGTCTATTCCATGGGCCATTCAGGGCTTGCCGTAGTTATGACGGCCGCAACTACTGCGGGGGGGTTATTCTCCTTTTCAACTTCAGAGGTTGCACCTATTGCGGATGTTGGTATTTTTGCCGGTACAGGAGTACTTCTCGCAATGGTTTATACAATTATTCTCCTGCCGGCTCTGCTTGCCATAATACCTGTTAAAATTGCAAAAAATAAAAAAGATCTCTCGGAAGATACGGCAATCGACAGGTTTCTTGCAAAAATAGGCCGGATTTCAACCGGTCATCCATATAAAATTCTTATCATATCCACAGTAATCATTGCTTTCTCAATAGCCGGTATAATGAAAATCCGCTTCTCTCACGATGTATTAAAATGGCTTCCCAAAAGCAACTCCTCACGTGTTGCAACAGAAAAAATCGACAAAGAGCTTCGAGGTTCCGCCAGCCTGGAGATTGTTTTTGATACCGGAAAAGAAAACGGCTTATATGACCCCGATATCCTAAATAGAATGGAAAAGACTGCCGCATACCTTGAAACACTCGAGGTAGGGAAAGTATTTGCCGGAAAAGCCTGGTCCCTTACAACAATTTTAAAAGAAACAAACCGTGCCTTAAATGAAAACCGTCAGGAGTTTTACGCCATTCCTGAAAATAAAAAATTGATCGCCCAGGAATTGCTTCTTTTTGAAAACAGCGGATCAGACGATATGGAAGATTTTACAGACAGCCAGTTTTCAAAAGCACGCCTGATGGTGAAGGTACCTTTCGTAGACGCCACTGCCTATACTAAATTCCTTGAAATAGTAAACGATCATCTTCAGAAATCATACCCGGATGTAAAAATCACCGTTACCGGTATGTCGGCGCTTATGTTCAGAACCGTAGTCAACGCAATTGCCAGTATGGGTAAAAGCTACATATATGCCTTAATCGTTATCACGATCTTGATGATTCTCCTTATCGGACGCCTCCGAATCGGCCTTCTCAGCATGGTGCCCAATCTTGCTCCGATTATTGTTACCCTCGGTATTATGGGCTGGTTAAACATACCCATGAACCTTTTCACCATGCTGGTTGGTAATATTGCTATCGGCCTTGCAGTGGATGACACGATCCATTTTATGCACAATTTCAGAAGGTATTTTGAAGAAAGCAAAGATGCAAAATTAGCTGTCATGGAAACCTTGCATACAACCGGCAGGGCAATGCTTGTGACATCCTGTGTGCTCTCTATCGGGTTTTTCATATTCATGTTCGCTACTATGAACAATCTTATTCATTTCGGTTTTTTGACCGGCCTGGCAATTGTTCTGGCACTGCTTGCAGACTATTTTATCGCACCTGCTCTTATGGTGGTTGTGAACAGGCCGGTAAAAGCAGTCAATTAGTAAATACATACATAGTTGAGTTGTCGAGTGGCTGAGCAGTTAAGTTGTTGTTATTACATCAATATTAGCAGATTATCCATTAATTGGACCCTTAGAGAGTTGGAATGCGCAGCATGCTGATAATATTGATCCCGCCCAGGCGGGACTACTCAACCACTTAACAAATAAACCACTTAACGATATCTGAAATAAGGAGCGATATCATGAAAAATATAAAGAAAAGATATCTTACATCAGTTTTTATTGTTTTTTTAATCCTACCTTTTGCCGTTTCTTATGCTTTTGCAGATGATCCCGAAGCACGGGCAATCATGGAAAAGGTGGATGCACGGGATGATGGAGACAACCAGGTCTCTGACATGGAGATGATTTTGATCGATAAAAAAGGGAAGGAAAGAGTCCGCAAAATCCATACGTTCAGTAAAGACAAAGGCGAGGATACACTTAAACTAATGTTTTTTTTGCATCCGGCGGATGTCAAAGACACCGGTTTTCTCACATACGACTATGATAATCCGGACAAAGATGACGACCAGTGGCTTTACCTGCCAGCGCTCAGGAAGACAAAACGCATTGCATCAAGCGACAAGAGTGGCAGTTTCATGGGCTCTGATCTCAATTATTCAGATATGACATCCCGTAATCTTGAAGACTACGAGTATACATTTTATGAAAAGAAAAAAGAGATAGATGTGAAGGGTTTTAAAACCTGGGTAATCTGGTCAATTCCCCGCACAAAAGACGTAATTGATGAAACAGGATACGAAAAGTCCCTCCTCTTTGTTCGCCAGGACAACTACTTCGTCATCAGGGCTGTAAACTGGGTAAATTACGGCGGGTACCGAAAATATATGGACGTTAAAAAGCTCGAACTCATCGACGGCATATGGGTGAGTACCGAGATGCATATAACAAAGAAAAAAGGCAAGCTAATGAACCACAAAACCATCCTCAAGCTGAGCAATGTGAAGTTCAACCAGGATTTAGGCTATGATCTGTTTACCATACGCAGAATGGAAAAGGGGTTATAGGATCTGAAACCGGATGCTGGATACCGGATAGCGGACATCCCAAAGCTGGAAACAGAAACCCGGAACAACGCATAAAAATCCCGTTAAAAAGGCAACCTTCTATGCCTAAAGTACTTTCACAAAGATCATGCTATGCGTTATAACACACGATATATATTATCTCTCTTCTTAATGCTTTTCCTAATGCCCACACCCTCTTTTGCTGAAGACAAGGCAACTCTCAATGAAATTATAAGCGGCTTTGACGAAGAGAAGCCATCTGACGATGCCCTGGATGGCCTGCTTAAAGGTTTTAAGGAGGAAACAGGAGTTGATGAAAAAGGTCGGACTGATGATGATATTTTAAAAGGTTTTGACGATGAAAGTGAGAGTACAAAGTCTGAATCGCCCGAACAAGAACAAAAGCCCTCAATTTATAGCTTAGACGGTTACATAAAACTCGGTGCATCCTACAACATAGCACATGATGCGCCGGGTCCAGGGAAAACCGACTGGCGCGGGTTATCGCGCCTGCGCCCGGAGATGCAGCTTGACCTGAGTACGAAGTTTTCAAAATCATGGAAGGCGTTTGTAAGCGGTAAAGGTTCGTATGATTTTGCCTATAAAATTAGAGGCCGTGATGAATTTACCGAACCGGTGCTGGACAATTACGAAAAGGAGCTGGAACTTCGCGAGGCATATGTTCTTGGCAGTTTATCTGATAGTCTTGATATAAAGGCAGGCAGGCAAATCGTTGTGTGGGGCAAATCGGATAACATACGTGTCACGGATATCCTTAACCCGCTTGATATGCGCGAGCCTGGACTGACGGATATTGAAGACCTGCGCCTTCCGGTTACCATGACCCGGCTGGATTATTACATCGGGAAGTTGAGCCTGTCCGGTATTGCACTTCATGAAATCCGCTTTAACAAAAACCCGGAATATGGCAGTGACTTCTATCCTGCTGCAACACCGCTCCCCCTTGAAGATAAACCGGGAAGCTGGGGAGGCAACACTGAGTTCGCCATCGCTGTGAGTGGAGTCTTTAGCGGGTGGGACATTGCATTTTATTGGGCCGACATCTATAACGACTTGCCCCATACGGAACTGGTTTCAAACGGACCTCCCCCGCAAATTGAAATGAAGCATGCCCGCCTGAAAATGTATGGATCAGCCTTCAACATGGCAATGGGAAACTGGCTTTTAAAGGCGGAAGCAGCATACTTTGACGGCATGAAGTTCTTCAATGAACCGGGAAAGACGCATTCAAGAACGGATGTATTGGCCGGAATCGAATATTCCGGTTTCAAAGACACAACAATAAGCCTTGAGGCGGTAAACAGGCATATAAATAGTTTCAATGACAGGTTAGAGCGGCCCCCTGACAAGGCAAACGAGGATGAATTCCAATCTGCTTTAAGAATCGAGAAGGACTTTTTAAATGATACGCTAACTTTTACCCTTCTTGCCTCTACCTTTGGCCTTACCGGTCAGGATGGAACGTTCCAGCGCTTTTCGGTGGAATACGATTTGACGGATTCAGTAAAAATTACCGGTGGAGCGGTGCTCTATCAGTCCGGCGATCTCGCAAGACACAAGAATATCGGAGACAATGATCGCATTTTTGTCGAAATCAAATACAGCTTTTAACTTAAACCGCAACGAACAGAGAAATCAGGGAGGAACCTCTGTACCCACAATTTCAAAGGAGCAGTTAACCGTTTTAAGAATCGATTGGATTAAATCCTATTTGAAACATCACATTCTTAAGGTCTTTAGTTTTAGCTTTCTAATCTTTTCTTATCTGCATCGCTCCATCAAAGTGTGGCAAATTTTGCCAAAAATAACATTTTTTGGCACAAATATTTCACATCTCTTACAAAACATCTATATGATGGGGTTTTTGCTGCAGGGATAACCAATTGGTTTTCCTGATAATTTAGAAAATTTAATCAAACTGCCCAGTTTTGCATACTTCTTGCATGTACTACGGACAATGAAAAAATGAAGGGAAAATGCGATGGGGAAATTACTGAACATCCAGGAAGCCTGGGATACCTTGGAAGATGATCAACGACAGTTTGATAGATTGGTCACTGAGTTAAAAGCCAAGGTATCGAACACCTCAACAAATCAAAAATCCAATGATAAACCCAGTGAAGCCCAGGGCCCTTCTCAGTACATAACCAAAAAGAAAGGTTGATTGTCCACACTTCAGCCCACGAGGCAGAGTCTTTATTGTCTCTGCCTCTTTTTTTGGTGAGGGTTTAAACCACACCAAGGTGACTCGCGGTCTCATTTCTGGTATTTGAACGAAACATCAACCCTGGCCCGATATGCCGTGACCTTTCCGTTTGTGATGATCATATCGAGCTTTGTGACCTCGGCAATTCTCAAGTCCTTAAGGGTCTCACCCGCAGTTTCCACAGCAGTCTTGGCCGCTTCTTCCCAGGACGTATCGCTGGTTCCTACAAGTTCAATGATTTTGTATGTGCTGCCAGCCATATCTCTCCTCCCCTTTTGAATAATATTGGATCAAAAGCCAAATTGCCTGATAACCAAGTTGTTTTAGAATACAAAACCATTAATAACAGGTCAAGTTCAAGTGCCTAACTTCAGACCCGCATCATTCGAAAAGATAAATTACGGTACAACCGCCTTTAACGTTGCCGTGGACAGAATCAAGATCCATATGGTAATAATATAATATCACTACAAATCCAGAGCCAGAGTAAAGATTATTCTGATCGGATAAGAGATATACTTCAAAAAATGGCCGATAAAAATCCACGATTAAGAATAGATCTGGAGTTTTTTCCGATCCAGCATGGTAATGAGCAACTCATCCTTGTTAGGGATTCCCTTGGCCTGGTTGAAGAAGGCAAGGCCGTACCCCTGCTCCTTTACGAAGTAATGGCTCAACTCGACGGTACAAACACCGTCCGGGATATCCAGATGGTACTTATGAGGCAAAAGGGGGGTATGCTGGTCGGAACGGATGAGGTAGAGCAACTGCTGGCCTATCTTGATGAGTTATATCTTCTGCATACCGAAAGATATATACAGGCCAGACACAAGATTATCGCCGAGTTTACTGCAAGAAAGGTCAGACCCTGTTCACATTGTGGGCAATCTTACCCCGGTACCGCCGCAGATCTGAAAAACAATCTGGATGAAATCCTCAATAGTCAGCCCTTGGCCCCAAAACCGGACACAAGAGTGACCGCATTGATCGCACCACACATCGATCTTTCGGTGGGGTCCAGAGTTTATGGAAGTGCCTGTCAATGCCTCAAACATTTATCTCCATCAAGGGTTGTCGTGCTGGGGGTGGGCCATCAGATGATGGGCGATCTGTTCTGTTTGACAAAAAAGGACTTCCAAACACCGCTCGGTGTAGTCAAAAACGACCTTAGCACTGTTCAAAAACTGATGGATGCCGGTCACTCAGTCATTTCTGATAATGACTTCATCCATAAGACAGAACACTCTATAGAATTTCAGGTGATTTTCCTGCAGCACCTGCTGCCGCAAGATTCATTCACTATCATCCCAATTCTTTGCGGGCCAATGAAGCCGTCCCTGTCCGAGTACACCAGGGAAACCTACCTTAAGGAAGCCCATCCATTTCTTACAGTCCTTTCAGAGATACTTGATAAGGAAGACAAGGAAACGCTTCTTATGGCAGGGGTTGATTTTTCTCACATCGGTCCAAAATTCGGCCACGACATGCCGGCCACCTATCTTGAAGGCCAGTCCAAAAAACACGATCAAAACCTGTTGAAAGCTGTTTCAGAAGGTGATGCAGATGCCTTTTGGCAAGAATCCAGAAGGGTTGAAGACAAATTCAACGTATGCGGCTTTTCCGCCATGGCTTGTCTTTTGGAAGTATTACCTCCTTCCAACGGAAAGGTCCTCGACTATCACATCTGGCATGAAGAACCAACCCGCTCTGCTGTCAGTTTTGCCGCGGTTCTGTTTTCTAAATAATCAGGGGCTAACCGTTTAGACAAGTAAAGAATCCACGCCAAGAGGACGTGGCTTTGATCTGCCCCTGAAAGGGGCTCTAATCATAGATAATCTCAAGAGTGTAAAGTGACTAAAGTGATCTAAAGTGACTAAAGTTAAGGAATTCTATAAATTAGATGGAGCGAAGCGACACCACAACTTTAGGCACTTCAAACTTTAGCTCATTTTAGGCACTCT
>JAFDHL010000388.1 GCA_019308785.1 Deltaproteobacteria bacterium | reverse complement strand
AGCTTCATTCTCATCCAGATCGTACCAGTTCTCATAGGCATTCGCCACGGCAAAGATTCGAAGCCGGCTCAAATCCGGACAGATGATTTTCTCTACCCTGGACTCCAGACGCCTATGAGCGGACATGGATGACGTGGGTATAGCAATTATAATGCTTTTGGCACCTCGCTTTTTAACTGACTTTACGGCCACCTCCATTGTAAAGCCCGATGCCAGGCCATCATCCACAAGAATAACTGTGCGATTTTCCATTGCCGGCAGTTCAGCGCGTTTTCCAAAGAATTCCTGCCTTGACCTGATGCTTTCAAGTGCCTTTTCTTTCTGCTCCTGGATTACCTTTTCTGTGAGTCCCAAAGACTCCACTAATGGATGATTAAGCAGGAGGAATCCGTCAGAGGTCACTGCCCCGAACCCTGCCTCCGGGTTATTTATAGGGAATCTGAAGTTTGCGGACAATCATCAGATACAGTCCGGCACGGAGTTCTTTTGCAATGACACATCCAACCGGGACGCCGCCGTTAGGGATGGCCAGGACAATCACATCCTGGTCTCTGTACGCCAGGAGTCTTGAGGCAAGGACTTTGCCGGCGTCTTCCCGATCCCGGTATTTAGGACCGGCATATTCATAATTCGGCATATTGGGATCTCCGGTTGGCGGGTTCTATGAAAGGGACAGGTAAAAGAGGTCAGTTCATCTTCTCTTTTAATTTTGGCGAGGGTCGAAAGGTCACGATCCTCCTTGATTTCAGAATGATCATCTCACCGGTTTGGGGATTTCTTCCTCTCCTGGCCCATTTAAATTTCACCTGAAACTTCCCGAATCTTGAGATGCGTATATCATCTCCCCTGGCCAGGCTCACTTTAATTATTTCGAACAGGGTATTGACGATATCGGTTGCGCGCCGGCGACCCAAAAACAGGCAATCCATCTCCGGGAACAGGAATCGCTGCTGGCTTTTTCGCCTCGGCTTAAAGCGCACCTTCTCCCTGACGCTCTTAACAATATCCGCTTTGGTCAACGCCATGGTCTGCCCTGCTCTTCTATTGAGAAATAACCTTAGCTGTTACTCATTTATTGGCAAACCATGACACATCTGTTAAAATTTGTCAAACAATCGAAAATTCAATATGTTGGATAAAATTCTATGAGACCTTCTTTCCACCCCAGACTGATCAATGAGCCCTTTTCAGATCCGGGACTTTTCATCCCATTTCTCTTTGAAAAAAGGGCCCTGATGTTTGACCTTGGGGATCTGAGTCCGCTTTCGTCAAGGGATCTCCTCAAGGTGACACATGTCTTTGTTACACATACGCATATGGACCATTTCATAGGTTTTGACACCCTACTCAGGATTCTTCTGGGCAGGGACAAAACCCTTTTTCTATTCGGCCCGCCGAATTTTTTTAAACACATGGAAGGGAAATTGTCCGGTTATACCTGGAATCTGGTTAATGAATTTCAAAACGATTTTATGCTGGAGGTGAGTGAAGTCCATCCGGATAGAATCCTCACAAAAAACTATATCTGCCAGGATCGCTTCCAGGCCAGAAAGCCTGTCTCATCAAGGCCCTTTACAGGCACGCTTTTAGAAGAGCCTTCCTTTACAGTCCAGGGAGTCCTGCTTGATCACCGGACACCCTGTCTCGCCCTCTCACTGATCGAAAACTTCTACGTAAACATCGATAGAGATGCCCTGAAAAACATGAAATTGCCAGTCGGTCCCTGGCTTAACAAACTAAAGTCCGCTATATACGAGAAAAGGGATCCTGCAAGTGACTTTTTGGTCACCTGGGAAGAAAAAGGGGAAGGTGTACAGGAAAAGAAGTTCAATCTGGGGGATCTTGCCAAAAAGGTAACCCGAATCTCTCCGGGGCAGAGGATAGTCTATATCACAGACGTTTCGGCCAATCCGGAAAATTCCCGAAAAATTATCGAACTCGCAAAAGGAGCCGACCTTCTTTTTGTTGAAGCAGCTTTTTTGGACAGTGAAAAAGAGATTGCTCGCAGGAAATATCACCTGACAGCTAAAGAAGCCGGGGAAATTGCGAAAAAAGCGGGGGTCCGGCAATTCCGGTTATTCCATTTCTCTCCCAGATATAAGCACCAGGCACAAGACCTTGAAGAAGAAGCAAG
>JAFDHL010000120.1 GCA_019308785.1 Deltaproteobacteria bacterium | reverse complement strand
GCATACGCATAATCGTCTGCGTTTAGTTGAATCCCACCTGTTTTACGAGCAGATGGAACCTCGGTATGCCCCCTGAGCTTCAATTATCCCCGTCGAAACCAGTTCGCCCCCAATTAGTTGATACTTAAACAATAACCATTTTTAGGACTATTGTCAATATCTATGCTGTTTACTATCTATACTGCTTCCTGGCTTCCTCTATGTCTCTTCTTAATTCCTTCTCCTTTAACGACCGCCTTTTATCATATTTGCGTTTCCCTTTGGCCAGGGCAATCTCAACCTTGACTCGACCCCTCAAAAAATACACTTTTATGGGAATCAACGTTCAACAGGAGCTTTCTGGGCCTTACAGGGTCCAACTGAAAATGATGGGCATAGGGGTACGCAGTAATATGCATGTTATAGAGGAAAACCTCTCCCTTCTTTACCCTGGCATAGCTGTCCACCAGACTGCCCCGACCCTCTCTGAGGGACTTTACCTCCGGTCCCAAGAGCACAATCCCCGCTTCCAGGACTTCGTCAATGAAATAGTCATGGCGTGCCTTTCTATTCTGGCAGACGATCTTCACACCCATAAACGTTCCGCTTTTCTTCGTGATCTGTAACCGGCAATTTACAATCTGGAAAATATCCTCAATCTTCAATAATCAATAGTCAATCCACCTGCCCTTCTCAGGCATCCAGATATCCCTTTTCTTCAAGCTCTGGCACCAGGCGCTTCATCTGATCTGAGATATGCGCCCGCACCTCGTCGGCAGTATGAAGTCTCATCACTTTCTCAAACTCAGCCCGGGCCTCTTCAACAGATATAGATCGGATGATCTTCTTGACAAGGGGAATAGCCCTTGCATTCATACTGAGTTCCTCGATACCCAGACCCAGCAGAACAGCCACACACAAAGGGTCTCCTGCCATTTCGCCACAGAGGGATACCCCTATCCCGGCATCCTTTGCGGCATTGACTACATGCCGGATCATTCTCAGGATAGCAGGATGAAAGGGTTGGTACATATAGGCTACATGCTCATTTATCCTGTCAATGGCAAGACCATACTGGATAAGATCATTTGTGCCGATACTAAAAAAATCCACGTGTTGAGCCAAAACCTCGGCCATGGTCACAGCCGACGGCACCTCGATCATGATCCCCATCGCAATGTCCCGATCATATTCGATTTTTTTGCTATCCAGTTCGTCTTTTACCTCAGCCACGATCTCTTTAGCATCCAGAATCTCTTGTAAACCAGATATCATAGGAAACATAAGTTGAACCTTACCGTAGATACTCGCCCTCAAAATGGCACGAAGCTGACTCTTAAATATTTTTGGTTCTTTAAGGCAAAACCGTATGGCTCGCAGACCGAGTGCAGGGTTCATCTCCCGGGCGATTTCAAGATCTGAGGCAAATTTGTCCCCCCCCAGATCCAGTGTCCTTATAGTCACCGGATCTGGCGAAATGATTTCTGCCATCTCTCGATAGTCCTGAAATAACTCCTCTTCGCTTGGAAGCCCTTTACTTTTGAGATACAAAAACTCCGTCCTAAAAAGGCCAATGCCGTCCCCCCCATTTTCTTTGACCGCTGCGACTTCTTCCAGGAATTCTATGTTGCCCTTTACGGCTATTCTCCGTCCGTCAAGGGTTATGGCAGGAAGATGGCTTTTTCTGGCTATGCTCGATTTATATTCTTCGTGTTGAAGCTGCTTTTCCTGGTAGTGTATGATGTCACTATCATCCGGGTTGATGATAACGTCGCCGGTATTTCCGTCAACGATCAAGAGATCCCCGTCAGCCACAAAATCAGTGGCGGTTTCCAGGCCCACAACTGCAGGAATCTCCAGGGCCTGCGCCATAATAGCTGTGTGTGAAGTCCGGCCCCCCACATCAGTAATGAAACCCATGACCATATTGATATTTAGTTCGGTTGTGTCTGCAGGAGATAAATCATGGGCAACAATAATCACTCGCTCATTAATCTCGGCCAGGCTCTCATGCTCCTCTCCAGAGAGGTTTCGAAGAATCTTTTCCGTCACATTCTCAACATCATTGATACGAGTGCTGATGTATTCGTCGTCGATCAGTTCAAAAACCTTTCTGATCTCTTCGAGTGATTTTTTAAGGGCCCACTCTGCATTGATTTTCTCATTTAGGATTTTCTGGATAGTAGCCTCATTGAGCATGCTGTCTTTGAGCATCATCAGACAACTGTCCAGGATAAAACCATGTTGATTCACCTGCTCCGGCATCCGTTTCTTCAACATGGTAAGCTGCTCTTCTGTGGCACGAATGGCCTCCTTAAATCGCTCAACCTGTCTATTTAGCTGGTCACCAGTGATAAGATACTGGTACAGAATCTTGACCCTTGACCTGTCAACAAGACGAGCCTTGCCGATGATAATACCCGGGGAGACGGCAATACCTTTTATGGTTTTTTTTACGGCAAAGGTTTGATCTATCATCTGCCCTCCCCGAATTTTTGCTCAAAGAGCCTGCTCAGTTCTCTCATGAAATTCTCCGAATCCTCGCCAACAATTCTTGCCTGCACTTCTGTACCCATAGGGCATGAAAGGGTAAGTATTGACAGGATGCTTCCGCCATCCACTTCCTGATCGCCCTTTTTAATAAACAGCGTGGACCTATACCGATTGGCCAGTTCAACTATCTTTGCTGCAGCCCGTGCATGTATCCCCAGATTGTTACGGATCTTAAGTTTCCTGACCAATTCCATCCATCTCAAACCTTTCGAGTGCATTCTTCCTAACAAGGCATTCTTTATAGACCTGCCTGTAGCCAAGGCCTTCGTCACGGGCTACGAGGTCCGCAATATCCTTTGTGCTCAACTTTTTCTCTCGCAAGAGTTTCTCTATCCTGTTCAACACACCTTCTCTTAAGGCCGTGGTCTCTTCCTCCTTACTCCCTGCCAACACCAGTGTATACTCACCTCTGGGCCTATCTGGTGTCAATTCGGCCAAAATAGCGCTCACTGTTCCATTTTTCGTCTCTTCAAAAACCTTTGTCATCTCTCTGATCAACACCATCTGTCGATCTCCCAGTATCTCTCTCAAATCAACGAGCGTGCCCTTGACACGGTGTGGAGCCTCAAAAAAGACAATTGTACGTTTCTCGGAAATCAGTCCCTTCAAATATCTTTTTCTCTTCCCGGATCTGTTTGGCAAAAACCCCAAAAAAACAAACTTTTCCGTTGGCATACCTGAAACGGAAAGTGCCGCAATCACAGCAGAGGGCCCCGGAATAGGAGTCACTCTTATTCCTTCACTATTAGCCCGGTTAATTAAATAGGCCCCGGGGTCGGAAATACCCGGGGTCCCGGCATCTGTTACAATGGCTATGTTAGAATCGGATTTCAGCCTCTTAATCAATTCAGGGGCTTTGACCTTTTGGTTATGCTGATTGTAGCTGCCTACCCTCGTCTTAATGCCATAATGCTTGCAAAGCTTCCTTGTATGGGCAACGTTTTCAGCAGCTATTATGTCCACACTTTTTAGAACTTTCAAGGCCCTTAAAGTAATGTCTTCCAGATTTCCAATAGGTGTTGAAACCACATACAGGGTTCCTGGTTTTGGATTCTGGATTCTGGATTCTGGATTCTGGATTTCAGAATTATTTATAACTGTATCTTCCATTCCCCATTCTGCAATCAATAGGCCAGGTCAAAGGCATTTTTGATCACTTCAATCTGGGGTTTATCCCCCCCCACGCTTATCGCCACAACGTCAAACCTTGCCCGGGTCTCACAGCAGTCATTGGACTTCATATAGGCTAACGCTACCTTTGACAATTGGCGCTTTTTCCTGGCGTTCACAGCCTCTTTCGCATACTCAATGGACCTGCCTCTTCTTGTCTTAATTTCTACAAAAACCAGGGTCCCACTATCCTCTGCAATCAGATCAACCTCTCCCAAAGGACATCGATAGTTGCGAATGATCTTCTTATACCCCAGTTTCTTAAGCTTCTTCAGCGCCAGGTCTTCACCAAGTTTCCCTATCTCAAGTCTTTCCCTTGTCAACCCGCAAAACCCCTTTAAAGGTTAAACGATGAACCGGGCATGGCCCATATTTCTTCAAGGTCTCGAGGTGGCGTTGCGTTCCATACCCTTTGTGTTTGGCAAAACCATAAACCGGATATCTCTCGTGATAAGAATTCATGATTCTGTCTCTGTACACCTTGGCAAGTACAGACGCCGCCGAAATGCTTTTGCTGATCTGATCCCCCTTTTTAAGGCACCTCTGAGGAATCGGCAAATGTACGTTGTTTATTCCATCAACAAGCAGAAATTCAGGTTGAGGGTCCAGAGCTAAAACCGCACGTCTCATGGCCTCAAGAGATGCCCTCAATATATTGAATTTGTCAATATGCCTATGGGAAACAACTCCAATGCCGCTACCCAAAGCTTGTCGATTAATATCCACAAAAGCCTCCTCTCTGGCCTTTGCGGTCATTCTTTTCGAATCTCGGACACCTGCCAACTCAATGCCTTGGGGAAGAATAACGGCAGCAGCCACAACCGGGCCAGCTAATGGGCCTCGTCCGGCTTCATCAACCCCAGCAATCAAGCCATACCCGGCCTTACGGGCCAGGCCTTCATAGAAAAATGGATCGCACACTGATGAGCTGACGCTCTCGGGGAAAAGGGACAGGTTTTCGGGTGGAGTGAACAATAAACAGCATCACAAAAGTTTTTTTCTAAAACCTTTTTTCTTTGACTCTGGCAGCCTTCCCTCTCAGTTTCCGCAGATAGTAGAGCCGTGCCCTCCTGACCTTGCCCCTACTGAGGATTTCGACTTTATCGATAAATGGGGAATGAAGTGGAAAAATCCTTTCCACCCCAATGCCGTAAGAAACTTTTCTGACCGTAAAAGAAGCACCGGTATTCCCCTTCCTTTTCCGGATGACAACTCCCTGAAAAATCTGAATTCGCTCCTTTTCACCCTCTTTTATCCTGGCATGTACTTTTACAGTGTCACCTGGCCTAAAATCGGGGATATCCGTGCGCATCTGCTCCTTTTCCAGTGTTTCTACTATGTTCATGTTTGCCTCCAAAATAGATAGCTCATAGGTGACTACTCACGTAGTCAGACTGAAGGTGTTTAGACTGAAGACTGAAGGGGAAAAAGAACCGAAAGAGTTCTTTTTAAAGATAAAGCAGTTACAGTAATAGGAGCCCCATTTGTACCACGTTCAGCCCTTTACTAATAGTCTTCGGCCTTCAGCCTAAATAACCTGATTAGTTACGCTCATAGCTTAATATTTCCTTTGGTCCATCAGGAATCAGCTTTGAGCTTGCTTCTATTATCATCTGCCAACCAACCGGTCCAGAGTAATGGCCGCAGCAGTCCTGACAGAAAGATGATTGTAGCTCGCTCTCCCAAAAATGGGGTCTAGGACATAATCCGCCCGGTTTATAATCACCTTATCAAGTCCCCAGGCGGTTCCGAATACCAAAATAACAACCTTACCATCTTGAATGGAGTTTCTTACCTTCTCGTAAGAGATGCTTCGATCCTTTTGCCTCGATGCATCTGTTGCAATCAACAAGGGCGGCTCTCCCTCCACCTCGGCTATGGCGTCAACTGCACCTTCCAGAGACGAAACAAGCGTAACAAGCTCAATGGCCTCTTTTCTGAGCCGATTGTACTTGGCCCCGTAACCATTGATCCAATGGCTTCTAACCCGCTCTGCCAGCATCTGCTGGTCTTCAAGGGGTGTGATAACGAAAAACCTCTTTACATCATACGTCCTGGCCAGTCTGGCCATATCGTGAAGATCTAATGTAGTTATGGCAGAGGCAATTGTCTTATGGTTTTTGTTATATACTGGGTAATGAACAAGCCCGATGTAAAGACGCATATGAACTTAGTTAAGAGCAAAGGGTAATAGTTGCACTCTCCCCTTGCATTTTCCTTGCTTATTTTTTTATTTTGGCCAGAATCTCCTCATCCTCACGGGTTAATCTGGCCTTTTTGAGCAAATCAGGCCTCCTATCAAGCGTTCTCTTCAGGGACTTTGTCCTCCGCCATAGTCGTATCTTTTCATGATCCCCTGATAGGAGAACCGAAGGAACCTCCTCCCCCAGGAACACCCTTGGCCGGGTATACTGTGGATATTCCAGCAACCCTTCCTCAAAGGAGTCTTCCAGATTGGATCTCTCTCCCCCTAACACACCTGGAATCAAGCGGCTTGTGGCATCCATAACAATTATGGCCCCCAGTTCGCCACCACTTAATATGAAGTCACCAACGGATAGTTCCCTGTCAATACAGATTCGTCTGATTCTCTCATCCACCCCTTCATAACGACCACAGATTAAGATGATTTGATCCCAAGTGGACAATTCCCATGCAGTGGCCTGATCAAAGGGTTTACCCTGTGGACTAAGAAGAATTACAAGGCTCCGGCCATTAACCCTATCAATTGATTTCAGTGCCCGGTAAATAGGCCCTGGCTTCATGACCATCCCGTCACCACCGCCATAGGGACGGTCATCTGTGGTCTTATGGACACCCCTTGCAAAATCACGAATATTTATAATTCTCGCACGCACTATCCCCTTTTTGACCGCCCGTCCCAATACACCTTCACTTAAATGGGCGGAAAACATGTCAGGGAATATGGTGAGGACCTCAAATTTCATTCAAATCCAGCAATCCCTCCATTGCCGAAATAATCATCTTTTTGCTTTCAAGGTCTATCTTATTAATAACCTCATGTGTGGCAGGAATCAAGACCTCCCTGGTTTCCCCCTTGACAATATATATATCATTACCCTCTGTGGGAATAATCTGAGAAATGCGCCCCAAATATTCCCCTGTATCCAGGTAAACATCAAGGCCCAAAAGCTCAAACCAAAAAAACTCATCCTCTTCACGGGCAAGGGCATCTTCCCTTACAAGTATTTCGGACCCCCTATATTCTTCTGCCTCACGTCTCGAGCTTAATCCCTCCAACTCCATCAAGAAAAAATTCTTATGCGGCTTTATTGAAACCAAAGTGTATTCGCGGGTTTCACCTGATGAAATGGATTTGAGGAAGAGGCTCCCCGCATCTATAAAAGAAGCCTCGCCCCTCGCATAGGGAAATATACGAAGAAGGCCTCTCGACCCGTGAGGCCGGATTACCTTTCCCACAATGATCAAATTACCGGGTGAAACCTGGGCCAAAATTATTCGATGATCTCCAAAACGGATCGCTTTTTTATCTTTGTGGAGGCTGCACTAAGAATCGTTCTCATAGCCCGTGCCGTGCGACCCTGTTTGCCTATGACCTTTCCCAGGTCTTCCTTGGCCACTTTCAACTCAAGAACAGAGGTCTGTTCCCCTTCTATTTCCGTGACGGCGACCTCCTCTGGCTTATCAACTAGCGCTTTCGCGATGTACGCAATCAAGTCCTTCATCTCGCTCACCTCCATGTTTGACTTCACCACCACGTCACATAGATTTGCGGTTTAATGAGACTTCAGCAATCCTTGCTTTCTTAAAAGGGCCCTCACTGACTCCGTAGTAATCGCACCTTTCTCCAGCCAGTAGTTGACCTTATCCTCATGAACCTTTATCACCGCCGGATCCTTCATGGGATCATAATAGCCTAATATCTCTAAAAACTTCCCGTCACGCGGTGCTTCTGAATCAGCTGCGACCAGGCGATAAAACGGTTTCTTTTTAGCTCCCATCCTTGTTAACCTAATACTAACTGCCATTTGCCTTTATCACCCCCTTACAAAACAGTATAGGAATTTCATTTATCTACTGAAAACCTGCTATCTGAAAAAAGACTCCATATTGGCAAAACCTCTCTTGCTGATATGTTCCATCATCTTTTTTGTTTGAGTAAAATTCTTTAAAAGGCGATTAACATCTTGCACTCTGTTCCCGCTGCCACGCGCGATCCTCTGCCTCCGGCTCCCGTTTATGATCTTATAGTTCTTTCTCTCTTCCCTGGTCATGGAATTAATGATGGCCTCCACCTTGATCAATTCTTTCTCGTCAGGTTTCAATTGCTTTAGATTTTTCATCTGCCCGGTTCCTGGCAGCATGCCCAAGATCTGTTCGAGAGATCCGAGCTTTTTCATCTGCCTCAACTGGGACTGGAAATCCTCAAGATCAAATTCGTTTTTCTTGAGTTTCTTCTCAAGTTTCCTGGCCTCTTTTTCATCGAACTCAGCTTGAGCCTTTTCAACAAGTGAAAGCACATCTCCCATGCCCAGGATTTGAGAAGCCATTCTGTCCGGGTAAAAAGGCTCTAGGGCATCCATCTTCTCTCCGACACCGATAAACTTAATCGGTTTGCCGGTCACCGCCTTGATGGACAATGCAGCGCCGCCTCTTGCATCCCCTTCCATCTTGGAAAGAATGACACCTGTAATATCCAGGCTATCATTAAAGTTTTTTGCAACATTGACTGCATCCTGCCCGGTCATGGCATCCGCCACCAGGAGTATTTCACCGGGACGGATTTCTTTTTTGATCCTCACAAGTTCTGCCATCAGGGCTTCATCTATGTGAAGACGGCCTGCCGTATCGATAAGTAACAGATCTGCACCCTCTCCTCCTGCCTTTGATAATGCATCCAGACAAATCTCTTCGGGCTTTAGAGCCGGATCTGTGGGATAAACCGGTACATCAATCTGTGCGCCTAATTTTTCTAACTGATCAATGGCAGCGGGCCTGTAGACATCCGCCGGGATAAGATAGGGCTTTCTTCCCTGCTTAAGGAGACACCTTGCCAGCTTGGCTGCAGTGGTGGTCTTGCCTGAACCCTGAAGCCCCACTAACATCAGGGAATGGGGCGTCCTGCCCAGCAGTTCAAGCCCTTTTTTGGCACCACCCATCAAGCGGATCAGCTCTTCATTGACAATCTTTATGATCTGTTGGCCGGGAGTCAAACTTTGGAGGACTTCTTGCCCCACCGCACGCTCGCGGATGTCCTCCACCAGCTTTTTCACGACTTTGTAATTGACATCCGCCTCCAGGAGGGCCAAACGCACCTCCTTTAACGCGTCCCGGACATTTGTCTCGCTCAATCGGCCCCGCCCGGTTATCTTCTTAAATGTGCTATTTAGCTTTTCAGTCAAGCTTTCGAACATTATGTACGGCCTTTTATTATGGAAATCCTCTAATCTATTTCATTATTTGTTTTTATGTCAATAAAAAATCTAAACAGACTTTCGCGTTTCACGGCCATCTTTTTACAAATTTTACCACACTCTATTCATTTTTCCATTAAAATAATCAAAAAGTGAGCACATTATTTGCCTGAAACTTCTCCACATCAGTTACTACCTGAATCTTGCATAGACAATCTTGAAGGGGTTCAAAAAACACATTAATTCAGTGTGTTAGTCAGAATTTGGCAAAATGGAATCTATACCCATTTAGTGCTGGGATAACAGCGCAATTTTTTCAAGATTGTCTACCCTTCGGGAGCGCCGATTTCACCGAATCTACGGCGTTATCAAACGCTTGCGGTAAAGTACTACAGCTGTGCGCTTGATGCCTTGTATCTTCGGCAAACTCGGCACTTGCAAAATCCAGGGACTATATTGCCCGGTTCGTAAGATTAAAAAAATGCCATTGAAACTCATCTGCAAACACTTTTGAACAACACCAATTTTTTTCAGGTTGCCATTGCGATATATTACATCTAAAATTG
>JAFDHL010000119.1 GCA_019308785.1 Deltaproteobacteria bacterium | reverse complement strand
CCTCCCCCCTCCGCTGTTCTCCTCCGCTCCTTCGGAGCGTCGGAGCCAGGGGGTCCCCCATCCCATAACAGCCTGAAATCACGAAGGCCTTCCAGCAGTCACTACAAAAAGACCTCTTCAACCTTCAACCTCCTAATCATGTGTTGTTTTGAGGCGTACTCATTAGCCGGATGAAACTGATTATGAATTTTTAACGGGGAGGTGCGCATGCTGAATTTTCTTTTCAAAAAACAGCGGCAGATTGAATCGTTGATTTACGGCTATCTGGAAAATTTTGGGATCATTCAGGAGCATTTTTCCAAGGCACTGAACGTATGTCTGGAGAACAGTGCCTGCGAGGATTTTGATTTCCTGACAGAGCAGACCCATAAGTTCGAATCCAAGGCCGACGATATTCGTGATGAAATAAAAAATCTCATGTACGGCAAGGCCCTGATACCTGAATCGCGCGGGGATATTATGAGGCTCGTGGAAGAGATTGACAGGGTCCCGAGTCTTTTCCAGATGATTCTTTACACGATAGAAACTCAAAAACTGGTTATTCCGGAATTCATTATCCCGGACATCAAGGAACTGATCAGACTTTCCCTTGTAAGTTGTGATCTTATGGTCGAACAGGTGGAAGCCCTGTTCAAGAGAAGAGAGGGCATCAGGGTATTACTTGCTACAATTGACCACCATGAAAGCCATTGTGACCATATTGAGCGCAGCATCATCACCAAGATCTTTGATTCGGATCTTGATCCGTTCCAAAAACTGCAACTAAAGGACCTTGTAATTGATATGGGCGAGATCTCTGATCAGGTGGATCGTGTGTCGAAACGGATCAACATCATAAGTATGAAGAGAATTGTATGATGCTTTTCCTTTTGGGCGGTATCTTTTTAGGATGGTCCTTAGGTGCCAATGATGCGGCCAATGTATTTGGTCCGGCTGTAGCGTCCAGGATGCTCAGGTTCTGGACAGCAGCTATTTTGGCTTCCTTATTTGTCCTGTTGGGTGCGCTTATGGGAGGCACCCCCGGAATTGAGACACTAAAAGGATTGACGCAACTGAACATCGAGCAGGCGGTTGTATGTTCTATAGCAGCAGCAGTCACTGTGACCATAATGACGATTCTGCGCCTTCCAGTTTCAACCTCCCAGGCGGTCATAGGCGCCATTTTGGGAATGGGTTTTTTAAACCGGCAATTTAATTTTGCGGGACTCGAAAAGGTTTTGGCGTGCTGGTTGGGAACCCCTGTCGGGGGTATGGTGGCCGCCGTTATCCTCTACAGGGTTCTGGGGAGCTTTTATAACACACTTAACGTCAATCTATTCGAGTCCGACAGGCTGATACGCCTCTCCCTGATCGCTGCCGGATCATACGGTGCATATGCACTTGGAGCGAACAACGTTGCCAATGTGACGGCGGTATTTGTAGGGGCCGGCCGAATAAGCGTATTTTCAGCTGCTCTAATTGGCGGCCTGAGCATTGCCCTCGGGATATTGACCTTCAGCAAGCCGGTCATGAAAACAGTTGGCAGGAGGCTCGTTAGATTAGATGCATTTTCTGCCCTGATAGTGGTTTTTGCGGAAGCCATTACAGTCCATATCTATGCGCTTATAGGGGTGCCTGTTTCCACTTCACAGGCTTTGGTGGGAGCAATTTTGGGCGTGGGGATTATCAAAGGGATTAAGACAGTGCGGAGACGTACTCTGGCAAACATATTTATCGGCTGGTCCTTGACACCAGTTGTTGCCGGCTTTCTTTCCATTGTTATTGATTTTGTGATCCATCTGCGATACGTGCCGGGTATGTAAGAAATTTCACTCCTCTCCTTGAAAATCGGGATATCGTGCCTATTTTGCTTGACAACAAAAGAGTTCTTAGGCATAAATCCACCAAACTTAAACCCCTAAAGAAAGGATGTGGTTAAAATGGTTTGTACAAGCGTAAAAGAGGGTATTGATTGCTTTTTCATGGGCAATAAAGGCTGCCAGTTTAATGGCGGCAACTGCCATCCTATTGTAGAGCAGTGTGAAGGTTGCCAGAAAGTCCAGGATTTCCCCACCGGCAAATACTGCCTCGTCTTTCCCGATCCCGTAGCCAAGTGGCGTGTCGGGACCTGCAACATGGCCACGCATATGAAGGGAACAAGTAAAAAGGGAAACGGGAAGTTGAATCCGCTTAAGGCTTCTAAGCGAAAAATCCACTAATTTCCGTTCACAAATGGTCCTTTTTCCATGAGCGACGTCCTCCGCGCGTTTCCGCTTGCGGCGTACTGATTTGCACGCCTCAGCGAAAACCCTTGTGTGTTCTTGCTCATGGAAAAAATCCCTCATTTATGAATTGGAAATTTTATTCAACGCAAATTTCGTAAGGGTTTTTGAAAAAGAAGCCTCATTTAGAAGGATACTTGTCTGTCTATCGTGTCAGATATATCAGAAACTCCCGGTTTCCTTTAGGTCCTAAGATGGGGGAGGGGATGTGTCCCTGAACAGTCCAGCCCGAGTCTTGGAAAAATGTACTGAGACGGTCAATGACCTCCTGATGGCGCTTCGGGTCGCGGACCACTCCGCCTTTGCCTACCTGTCCTTTTCCTACCTCGAACTGGGGTTTTATCAGGGCGATGATAGAGGCATGCTCCAAAAGAAGGTCGGAAACCGGGGGAACAACCTGCCTGAGGGATATGAAAGACACATCAATAACCGCCCCGTGTACAGGACCTTTTAGGTCTCCCGGCTTCAGGTGTCGAATATTGGTTTTTTCAAGGACCTCAACCCGGGGGTCCTGCCTGAGTTTCCAGTCCAGCTGACCGTAACCCACGTCCACTGCAATAACCCTGAGCGCCCCGTGCCGGAGCAGACAGTCTGTGAATCCTCCGGTGGATGCCCCTACGTCAAGCAGGGCCTTCCCATTAACATCTACTGGAAAGTGTTTGAGGGCCGCCTCAAGTTTTTTGCCTCCACGACTTACATAAGAATGAGTCGTTTTCTTTAAACAGATTGACGCTGATTCCGCAATAAGGCGACCCGGTTTATCGACCCGTGTCCCCTCTACCTCAACAACGCCAGCCATAATCAATGCTTTGGCCTTTTCACGACTTTCGGCCATGCATCTTTTAAGCAAGAGTTGATCGAGTCGGATTTTAGTGGCTTTGGGCATGGAAATGATAGGATATTACTGAGTTGCCAAAATGACCTAACGGCTTAACCAATGAGATCCTTTGCCTCTTTTATGATGCCTGAGGTATCAAGGCCGTACTTTTCTTTGAGAAGACCCGATGGCCCATGTTCAACGAACTTGTCAGGCAATCCGATCCTTTTCACACGGACATTTGAAAGATTCATGTCATTGAATAATTCCAGAATTGCCCCTCCAAGCCCCCCCTGCCTGATGTTTTCTTCCACCACCAGCACCCGGTTGGTTGAGGAGGCAAGGTCAGCCAGTCTAACATCAATTGGCTTTACGAAGCGGCAGTTCACCACGCCCACAGACAATCCCTCTTTTTCCAGACTGGCGGCCGCATCCAGGGAGGGGTACACTGTGCTTCCCAAGGCCAGGACGATCAGATCCTTACCTTGCCTGAGAATTTCCGCCTGACCAATCGGGATGGTTTTATAGTCTGGATCCATTGGAACCCCGAGGCCCTTTCCTCTCGGATATCTTATGGCTGTTGGGCCGGGCTGCTGTAAGGCAGTGTAGATCATATGCCTGAGTTCATTTTCATCTTTTGGAGCCATTACGGTCATATTTGGCAGACTGCGCAGGTAGGTGATGTCAAAAAGCCCGTGATGGGTAGGCCCGTCTTCTCCCACGAGTCCCCCACGGTCAATGGCAAAAACCACCGGAAGATTGGGAAGGCACACATCGTGGATGACCTGATCATAGGCCCTCTGGAGAAATGTGGAATAAATGGCGACTACAGGTCTGAACCCTTCTGTGGCAAGCCCGGCAGCAAAGGTCACGGCGTGTTGTTCAGCGATACCGACATCAAGGAATCTTTCAGGGAAGGCCTCGGCAAATTCGGCCAAACCGGTTCCCTCAGGCATGGCCGCTGTAATGGCGAAGAGCTTTTGATTTTTCCGTCCGAGATTTACCATGGTATTGCCGAACACATCAGTATAGGAGGGAGGGGGCTTGGGCCCGTCCTTTGGCGGCGTGCCGGTTGGAATCTCAAAGGCACCCACCCCATGAAAGTGGGCCGGATCCTTTTCTGCAGGCTCATATCCTTTCCCCTTTACCGTGAGCACATGTACCAGAACGGGGCCTTCCAGGTGACGCGTGTTGCTGAACGCTTCAATGAGGCGATCAAGCCGGTGGCCGTTAATGGGTCCGATGTATTTGAACTTAAATGCCTCGAACATCATGCCGGGAGTAAAGAACGTAATAAAAGAGTCTTCACTTTTGCGAACGAGACTGAGTATGTTTTCCCCCACCCCCGGCAGGGATTTAATGAAATTTTCCAGGTCTTTCTTGAGATTAATAAACCGTTTGCCTGTCATCTTGCGGCTTAAAAATGAAGAAAAGGACCCCACGTTCGGTGATATGGACATGGCGTTATCGTTCAGAACGACGATCAGGTCCTTTTCGGTATGTCCGGCCTGATTAAGTCCTTCGAAGGCCATGCCGGCTGTCATGGAACCATCGCCAATTACTGAAATAACCCTGCCATTTTCGCCCTTAAGGGCCTTTGCAGTTGAAATGCCCAAGCCCGCGGAAATTGAGGTGCTGCTGTGTCCCGTGTCAAATGAGTCATAAGGACTCTCTGCCCTTTTGGGGAAACCGCTGAGGCCCCCGTATGTCCGAAGGGTGTGAAACTGTTCCCGCCGGCCGGTGATAAGCTTGTGGGCATAGGCTTGATGGCCAACATCCCAGATGACCTTGTCTTTAGGGGCATCGAATACATAATGGAGGGCCAGCGTTAGCTCAACGACGCCCAGGCTTGGAGCTAGATGCCCCCCCGTCTTTGCCACGGTCTCGATAATCTCTTGACGGATTTCAGCAGCCAGGCCGTCGAGTTGCTTAAGAGAGAGACCTTTAAGGTCGGCCGGGCTGTTAATTTTCTCTAACAATTTTTTTTGTGTATTTGATTTGCTCATTTTTTTCTCTCAATAACGTATTGAGCGATCTGACGCAAGGGCTCAGCTCCTCGATCAAATTCTTTAAGAGAATCAACGGCTGAATTAACCAGTTCTGACTGCATTTTTTTGGATTTCTCTAAACCCAAAACCGAAGGGTAGGTCATCTTCCCCTTTTGCTCATCCGCTCCGGCCGTCTTTCCCATGGCTTCGCTGTCACCTACAATATCCAGGATATCATCTGCAATCTGGAAAGCCAGGCCTATCTTTTCTCCGTAGGAAGTAATGGCCTGGAGTTGCGATTTGTCTCCGCCTGCTAACATGGCCCCTGAAGTAACCGAGGCCGTAATCATTGCACCGGTCTTGTGTGTGTGGATATACTCGACAACGGGAAAATCGGCAGTTTTTCCTTCCCATTGAATGTCAACCACCTGTCCCCCAACCATTCCGCCATAACCGGCGGCCCTGGCAATCATCCTGACCACCTTGAGTATCGCGCGCGGTGGTATGTGATCTGACAGTTCTTCCGCTGTTATGAGGTGAAATGCCTCCGTGAGCAGCCCGTCACCGGCTAACATGGCTACAGCTTCCCCGAATACCTTGTGGTTGGTAGGTTTTCCCCTTCTTAAGTCGTCGTCATCCATGACCGGAAGGTCATCGTGGATCAGGGAGTAGGTGTGAATCAATTCGAGAGAGCATGCCACGGGAAGGACATCAGTTCCAGACCCTCCCACGGCCTCAGACCCGCCCATACAGAGGATAGGCCGCAATCTCTTACCCCCTGCAAACAGGCTGTATCTCATAGCCCTTATCACATCAGATGCCGGCCCTTCAGGTTGAGGAAAATATGTATGGAGGGCCTTATCCACGATGGCCTTTTTATCGGTGAGATAGCCCTTTAAGTCAAAGACACCTTTATTCGTCATCCTGTTCTTCCTCAGTCTCAAATGGGACTTGGGTGTGACTCCCAGCACTTTCTTCTATAAGGAGGGTCACCTTTTTTTCGGTCTCCTCCAGTTTGAGCGAGCAGAATTTCGCGAGCTTCATCCCTTCCTCAAAGGCCTTTAGGGCGTCTTCCAAGGGCAAATCACTTCCCTCAAGATTTTGTACGATTTCTTCAAGTCGCTCCATCGCCTTTTCAAATTTCTTCTCGGCCATTATTCCTCCAGATCATAGATCTTATAGAGTATTTAAGAATGTATAATTATGCGGCGTTACTGTCAAATTGGATATGAATCATTGAATACTGCGGTATCGTGGCCAAAAGCCACTCTCATATCTTTTTATCAGACTCTACCTTTTCTATCCGGCACTTAAGCCCTCCTTCTGACAGTAGCACTTGAACCTGATCTCCCTTTTTCACGGCCGACACATCCCGCAAGACCGTTTCTTCGGGCAATTTCCGGGTAATACTGTATCCCCGTTTCAGAATTGATAGTGGGTTCAGGTCATTCATCCTTTTTTCTAACAGGAAAAGGGCCATCTTTTTTTCTCCGAGGCGACTTTTCAAGGTGCGAGCGAGAGATGTTTTTTGAAAATCCAGTTGCTGTTTTATGGAAGACATGATGTGCATGGGAGAATGAAGGAGTAAAGACCGTCCCTGTGTATTCAGTCTCGTCCATCGATCGCGCATAATCAGGTTGATTCCCCTGAAAAGCCGCGAATGGATTTCATCAAGGCGCATCCAGATATCCGCAAGCCGCTTTCTTGGGTCCAGGAGTCCCTTTGCAAGACGCTCCAGTTCCTGAGTTTGATATTTTATTGTGAGAACTATCCCTGATACCAGCCGTTCTTTAATCTTATCCAGGCGATTTGTAAGGGTTTCCTTTTCCACAACGAGGAGTTCGGCGGCTGCAGAAGGCGTTGGGGCCCTCAAATCGGCTGCAAGATCAGAAATGGTCAGATCTATTTCATGGCCAACCGCAGAAACAACCGGTATCTGTGATCGCCTTATGGCCAAAGCCAGTTTCTCCTCGTTAAAGGCCCACAGGTCTTCAAGAGAGCCCCCTCCGCGTGTCAGGACGATAACATCCACATTTAACTTGTCATTAACTATCTGCAGGGCTTTCACCATATCTTCGGCGGCTTCGTCACCCTGGACCCGGACTGGGACAACAGTTATGTTGATATTGGCGAATCGTCGGCGAATGACATTCAAGAAGTCGCGGATGGCCGCACCCGTGGGGGACGTAATAACAGCTACCCGTTGAGGGAGATAGGGGAGCGGTTTTTTTATGTCTTCATCAAAGATACCCTGGCCGGCCAGTTTCTTCTTGAGTTGTTCGAAGGCTAAGGCCAGAGCGCCTACACCCATTGGCTCCAAATAATCGAGAATGATTTGATATTCCCCCCGAGGTGCGTATATACCGATCCTGCCCTGGGCAATTACTTTCATGCCGTTTTCTGGAAGGAATCTAAGATAGCGGGCCTGGAGGCGAAACATGACTGCTCTGATTTGAGACTTTTCATCCTTTAGAACCATATAATAGTGGCCCGAGGCAGGAGCACTGAAGTTTGATATTTCACCCTCAACCCATACAAAATCGAATCGTTCCTCAATAATGACCTGGATCTCTTCGGTAAGTTGGGTAACGGTGTAGATTTTGGGATTCAGGTTTTCCTGGGACAAAACTAAAGTTTCCTCCATGTTATGTTATGGATTATAATTTATGATTCTAAGACAATATTTAAAATAGTATGAATTAAAAGAAAAGGCAATTTAATAAGGGACGCTCGTGAAATATTGACATTTATCTATTATTATATTATTTCGTAATCATGCCGCGAAAATCACGTATAGATGCTCCCGGGGCTTTGCATCACATCATAATTAAGGGTATAGAGCGCAAGCCAATTTTCAAAGATGCCCAGGACTATCGAAACTTCTTAAAGCGATTGGGAAATGTCCTGATTGAAACTTCGACTCCCTGTTTTGCCTGGGCGCTAATGACGAACCACGTCCACCTTCTCTTGAAGACGGGCGTGTTTCCCATTAGCATGATAATGCGCAGACTCCTGACCGGTTATGCTCAGCAGTTTAACAGGCGTCACAAACGCCACGGCCACTTGTTTCAGAATCGATTTAAGTCCTTTTTGTGTGAAGAGGATGCTTACTTGCTGGAGCTGGTCCGTTATATTCATCTAAACCCCTTGCGCGTGGGTATGGTTAGAGACTTGAAATCGTTAGCTACCTGTTGGAAATGCGGCCATTCTGCATTAATGGGTAAGTGTAAATACGAATGGCAGGATACAGACTATGTGCTGGAGCTTTTTGGTAGAACCGTTGGTTCTGCTAGAAGGTCATATTATGCTTTTGTTAAAAAGGGGGCAAACCAGGGACGAAGACACGAGCTTGTTGGCGGAGGGTTAATAAGATCAGTTGGTGGGTGGTCGGCTTTGAAATCCATTCGGTCAGCAGGTTTACGAATTATGTGTGATGAAAGAATTTTGGGCAGTGGCAATTTTGTTGATTCTGTACTAAAGTTGGCTAACGAGGAGTATGAAAAGAAAACACTTGTCATGGCAAAAGGTATTGGTCTAGATACGCTTGTTGGTGCTGTTGCAAAACACTTTGGAATTGGTCGAGATATTATAGAAAGTGCAAGCAAGCAAAGAACTATTTCACGGGCGCGGTCGGTTATTTGCTATCTAGCCGTGGACAAGCTGATGATCAGTGGTGCCGATATTGCCCGCAAACTGAATTTGTCTCCTTCTGCAGTCAGCAAATTGGTAGTTCGTGGCCGTATGGATAGCCTTGCAAAACAGATTGAAAATGAAATATTCGATTTCAAACAGATAATAACGGAGCCAGGAGAGTAATTGGGGCGTTGAAAGAAGCAAATGTCAATATTTCACCAGCGTCCCCCTATTCTCCCTTATACCCTTGGCCGCAAGTATTGTGTTCGGGATCATTGCGTCCACGTTTCTGGTCTTGATTGTCGTTCCCGTCCTATACACTATCCTCGATGACTTCGGACCTGTCTCTCCCTCCGGCAGGGATTAAGCGGACAGCTCCTGGTCACGGGTAAGATGAATTCCCTTGACCCTTCGCCCGTGTCCGCCTAATATTCTTAAGGACAGAGACAATTGGCTTTGCCTGAAATTGTAGTGACTACTAACGTAGTCAGCCTAAATAACCTGAGTTACAAATTGTAAAGGAGTGTTGGAGTATATTAAGTGCTTAAAGTGATCTAAATGGAGGTTTGAGATGAACGATTCCTTAGGAGAGGGTGTCAAGAACCCTGTTAAGATTCAGGACAATACATTTCGAGACGGTCATCAATCCACACTTGCCACAAGGATGAG
>JAFDHL010000118.1 GCA_019308785.1 Deltaproteobacteria bacterium | reverse complement strand
CTTCAGCGCGGAAACAATCGGCAGGATGTATTCCATGAAAATATTGATCGGCTTTATTATCTTAAGTGGGCAAGGAAATAGGTGTGACCCCTTTTTTTCGTAATACCAGCAGTACAACCATACAGGCCGACATAAAAAAGCACAGCCCCATAAAAATGAATACCGCCTCCAGTCCAACTTGATCGGCGATATATCCGGATATTGCGGCAGCAGTGGATCCGACACCAAAGGAGAGAAAAAAATGGATGCCATAGCCTAATCCGTGCCGATGCTCCGGCAGGTAGCGAGAGATCAAGTAATTCTGGATTGGTTGTGTAGAAAAATAAAAAAAAGCGTAAATAACGGCTGATACCACCAATAATACATTGGTACTGAAAGACATCACAAACACACAGATCATGCCGATGACAACAGCACCTAAATAGAGTCTCTCGGCACTGTGACGATCCACCAGACGACCGGCTAAATACTGGCCCACTGCACCCGATGTCAATGCCAGTGTGGCGATAGTGCCACCAAGGGTCACGGTGTTCAAGTTCATGACACCCAGATTCACCCGTGTTCCCATATAGATTGGCAAAAAAGTCATTATCCCCTTATAGCTCATCCCCAATGCTGTCGCGGACAAGAAAAAAATAATAATTGTAAGGAAAGTCTTTCGATCAAGTCCTGCAGTGTTGCTCTGCCCGTCCGATCCCCCTATTGATGGAGCGCGATGTTCGGCAACACTCAGTGAATAGACGCCTAAAAAGATTCCTATTAAACCATATAGGACGTGTGGTGCACGCCAGCCGAAAATCGAACCGATAAATGCCGATAGAACAGGGACACCTGCGACACCCAAGCTGCCGGCAATGCCATGGATACCAAAGGCATGCCCTTTGTTGGCCATACTCAGGGAAATCAGCGTGTTGGAAGCAGGATGGTAGGTGCTGCAGCACATGCCTATGACTCCCATGATTATACCGTACGACCATAGGGTGTTGACGGGCCAAACCAGTATGGCGCTTAGACCCGCACCAAAAAGATATATCGATACGAGGCGGCGCGGTCCAAATTTATCGGCCAGGATACCGGCCGGAAGGGAGCCTAAACCGAAAGCATATGAGAATACCGTAACTACCAAACCCATATGAAAGTAGTCTGTACTAAACTCTGTAATCAGAAGCGGGATTAAAGGAGGCAATACTCCCTCAAACAAATGGACCAGGCTATGGGACCCGATGGTCAGCCCCATGATTTTCTTTTCTCTCTTATTCAACAGACCACCTTAATCTTTTGTTAATGTTCAAAACTGTTCGCATGGGATATGGATTCATCCGATTTCCGTGCATTGATTACTAAGTCTGGTGTCTAAATACTGACCGATCTTGTCAGAATGAAGATGCGAAAGGTTTTAAACGTCACCAAACTTTTAATAATAATCAAGCGGGCTCTTGTGACGGCGCACTGCCCAGAGAAAGTAAAGATTGCTCAAAAGTATGTCCATATAACCCTTTCTTTTCTGGAAAGCAACCCTCTTGAGAATTGAAGGAAGGGAGTAGAAATTCCGATAAGTGTTCCATACCCCTTGCTCAAGCTCATCAGGTTCCATATTATTGGGTTTAAACACACAGGTTTCTCCGCGAAAAAATGACTGGTCCTCGGTTAACAGTCGCCCTTCTTCTTTCAAGCGATCCCACCGCTTAGTTCCCAGGCGCGGACAAAGCACACTAAAAAATGCCATGGGAACCTTATTCTGAACACAAAAGGAAACGGTCTCATCGAAAAGGGCCTTTGTATCATTATCAAAACCGAAGATAAAATTTAGAGAGTAAAAGACCTCGTTTTTATCAAGGACCCGAAATTCATCCCTGTAATGCTCGACAATATTTTGCCTTTTATTGGTTTCCTTCAGGCTCTCGGGACTGATGGATTCCACACCCATATTGATATGAAAGCAACCGGATCGTTTTGCCAGTTTTACAAACTCCATGTCACGTGATGCTTCAACAGTCCAGAGACAGGTCCATTTGATGCGAAGGGGGATCAGTTTTTCCATGAGTTCTTTTGAATATTTCCGGTTGGCAGCAAAATTATCATCCACAAATTGAATACTTTTGACACCAGTGTGTTTGATCTCCTCTATAACCTCATCAATAGGCCTGAATCTGAACTTTGAGCCATATAATTCCGCGACTTCACAAAAATCACACTTGAACGGGCATCCCCTGGAGGTCTGGACAGGGTAGAATTTTGCCTTGTATTTTTTAAGAGGCAATGTGCCATATTTAGGAAAGGGAAGCCCTTTGAGGTCGTGAAAGTGATCTGCTTGATAGCGATCTTTTAATGTCCCCTTTTCAACATCTTCTATTACCCTGGGGAACATCTCTTCGCCCTCACCGATCACAACCGCATCGCAATGCTGAAGCGTTTCTTCAGGCCTGAAAGAGACGTGCCACCCCCCCATGACCACCTTTGTGCCCTTTTCGCAGTATGTACGGGCAATCTCATAGGCCCTTTTTGAGGCATGGGAGAAGGTTGTAATGGCCACAAGATCGCAATTTTCATTAAAATCAATGTCTTGAAGGCGTTCATCCGTAACCTTCACCTCATGGTGAGTTGGAACCAGTGCTGCCAGATAAGGAAGCGTCATTCCAATAACCCATCTGGTCTTGGTTTGAAAAAGAGTACCATCGGGATTATAGCCGGTGGGCTGAAGTATGTGGATTTTCATTATTACCTGCAATCTTGACGAAATCCTGCCTGGATACAGCAATGGAGCCTCTCGTGCGCAGGAATATCTCATTATGAACGTAAATATAAGCCTAAGCTGCAATCACATAATACGCAAGATATGTTTGAAAATATACTTCATGCCCGCAAATATTATCAAACAATAAAGCTCTGCTCCCATGCTTCCCACAAGGCATTTAAAGTTGATGGGAAAATCAGGCAAGCACTCCTTAGTACGGTTTGTAACAAAGCACGAACCGTTGGGCATAATTTTACGATAAGGCACATATTAGTTCGTTTTTTCATTGCAATTAAATAAAAATGATGTATATTAAGGGGTTTATAGATTCAGGGTAATATATAAATAATACAAAAGCTTAAATTGTCAAACATGTAACCTTGACTTCATTCATCATGAATAAGAAAAACGGATATAAAGCCGATCATCTGGTTCTAATCGGATTAGGTCTGGCAATAGGATACTGGATACTTGAATCATTTATGCTTGTCATGCTGTCCAATGATGTCAGCTTTCTTCAAAGTCTGCTCGGATATGATTTTAATGAGACTTTGACCCGTCTCTTGGTTTTATGCTTCTTTATGATTTTTGCTTCCCATGCCCAATTCACTGTAACACAGCGCAAACAGGCCGATGAAGCCTTGCGGCAAAGCGAAATCAAATATAGGACAATCATTGAAAGTATTCAAGACGGATACTTTGAAGTGGATACTTTCGGTAATTTCAATTTTTTAAATGATTCCGTGTGTAAAATCTTTGGATATTCCAGAGATTATTTGATGAGTAAAAATATCCGGCAATTTATGGATAAATTAGACGTCGGAAAAGTAAATGCAGCCTTTGATAATGCATATAAAACCAAAGACGGGATAGGCACATTTGATTTTACGCTTGTCCGGCCGGACAAATCTGAACGTTTTGTTGAAGCGTCTGTATCCTTAATTAAGGATTCAAAAAGCAAAACACTGGGTTTTAGGGGTATTTTGAGAGACATTACAAAACGCAAAAAGGCCGAAGCCCTTCAGCGGGCTAAAATAGCTGCTGAGGCGGCCAACCGATCAAAAAGTGAGTTTTTAGCCAATATGAGCCATGAAATCCGCACGCCATTAAACTCAATAATAGGATTGGTAGAACTGGTTCTGGATACGGATCTTGACTCCGACCAAAGGGAAGACCTGAACGTAGTACTATCTTCCTCTCATGCTCTTCTTTCTGTAATTAACGACATTCTTGATTTTTCAAAAATAGAAGCCGGCAAACTGGATCTGGAAAAATCTACTTTTAATCTAAAAGATCTATTAGGAGAATCTCTAAGAATAATGGCAATAGAGGCTCATGAAAAAGGACTTGAACTGGCTTACAATGTCGCTCACGACATAGTGTCCAATTTGTTAGTTGGAGATCCTGCTCGCTTTCGCCAGGTTTTACTCAATCTTGTCGGGAATGCCATCAAATTTACAGAAGAAGGCGAAGTGGTAGTGTATGTTAAGGAAGAGGCACATACCGATTCAGAGGTCCTTCTCAAGTTTTCTGTTAAAGATACCGGTATCGGTATTCCCGATGAAAAAAAAGAAATAATATTTAGTCCATTTGACCAGGCTGACGGCAGTACTTCACGAAAATACGGCGGCACCGGTCTTGGCCTGGCGGTTTCGTCTCAACTGGTTGACTTGATGGGCGGACGAATTTGGGTGGAGAGTGAACCGGGTAGCGGCAGTACATTTTACTTTACCGCACGCTTCAAATTTCAACCTGATGATGGAATAACGGCAGATCCTCTTGCCGATTTAGATATTCAAGGAATGAAGGTGCTGGTAGTTGACGATAACACTTCCAGCCGTGAAATCATTATGGAGATGTTTGAAGGCTGGCAGATGTTTCCGGTATCTGCATCCAGTTGTGACGAGGCAAAAAAGATTCTTGGCCAGGCTAATCGGTCAAGATCTTGGTTTGAACTTATTCTTGTTGATTACGATATGCCAGAATCCGACAGCATCTCCCTGGTCAGGTGGATTAATAATCAAAAAAAATTGCACGGCAATATTATAATGATGCTCACATCCTCGAGCATTCAAAGAAAACTCGATTTACAGAACCTGGGAGTCAAAGCTACAGTTAACAAACCTGTTGGTTCCGCAGACATGCTGAATGCGGTTATTGTGGCGCTTGGCTTTAGAGAGCCTCACGTTGAACCTACTTCAAAGATGCACGAGCGGATACTAAGTATGCACTATCCTTCGCTGCGTATTCTTGTGGCTGAGGACACGCCATTTAACCAAAAATTCATTTCGCGTTTACTGGAAAGATGGGGACACCAGGCGTTTGTGGTTAACAACGGACAAATGGCTGTAAAAGCTTTTTTAAGGGAAAAATATGATCTTGTGCTCATGGATATCCAGATGCCGGATATGGACGGCTTTGAAGCAACTGCCGAAATTCGCAAACTGGAAAAAAAGACAGGCAGACACACGCCAATAATCGCTTTAACCGCTCATGCAATGAAAGGCGACAGGGAACGCTGTCTTGAAGCTGGGATGGATGAATATGTCTCAAAACCCATTTCCCCCGACGCCCTTCAAGCCTCAATTAATTCACTTATGTCGAATCAAACTAATGACGTTGCAGCGCCCGAAAGTATTAATAAGAAGCCGCCTTCTTTCAACAAGGATGCCCTTTTAAAAGCCTTCGAGCATGACGTGAATTTTTTTAAAGAAATCGTAGACATGTTTGTCAACGACTATCCACCTATGATAACCTCAATACAAGATGCTTTGAAAGAAAAAGACGCTGACAAATTGAAAAGAACCGCCCACGCTTTAAGAGGCATGTCAAGAAATTTTCAGGCAGAATCCGCAGCCCGGACAGCTCTGGGGTTAGAAAAAATGGGTAGGCAAGGCAAGTTTGACGGCGCCGACCAAGCCTGTGATCTGCTGGCTCAAGAACTCTCCGGCCTTAAAAAGATTCTACTTGATATGGTAGAGGAAGCAGAAAAGATTTGATGACATGAAAAAGAAAATACTCGTTGTAGATGATAACCAGATGATGCTGAAGTTCTTTGCAAACATTCTGGAACGAGCAGGACATCAGGTAGCTGTTGCCGAAGACGGTTTTTCCGCACTAATCAAGCTCACCTCTTTCACACCCGACATATTGTTCGTTGACCTTATTATGCCCAAAATCGGCGGAGATATGCTCTGTAAAATTGTCCGTAAAATGCATCATTTAGATAATTGTTATCTGGTTGTTATTTCAGCTGCGGTTTCCGAGATGAAGTTAGACTACTCAGAGATAGGTGTTAATGCATGTATAGCAAAAGGACCTTTTGGCACAATGGCAGAGCATATTTTACAGGCCGTAAAAGAATCCGATTCCCCCGGAATTGCAGAAAAACCAAAAACTATTGCGGGTACAAATGACTTATATGACCGACAGATTGTAAAAGAGTTGCTTTCCCGGAAGCATCATCTTGAGACTATTCTGGAAAGCATTGACGAGGGTATTCTGGAAATCTTCTCCGAAAGAATAGTCAATGCAAATTCGGCAGCCGTCTCTCTTTTCGGGATACCTGAAGAAAATCTTCTGGGTTCATTTCTTCCGGATTTATTCAGCAAGTCTGTAGGCTTAAAGGTCGAAAAGCTGTTGCAGTCCAAAACAGGCAAACCTGTTGAAATTGGCTATAGTACGCCTGTCGAGCTTAACGGAAGGCAGGTAATTATAAAAAACCTGCCCATGAAGGGAGAAGAATCCACCTCTATTTTATTTATCACCGACGTCAGCGAACGTAGAAAATTAGAACTGCAGCTTCAACATGCACAAAAAATGGAGGCTATAGGTACAATCGCCAGCGGAGTGGCCCACAATTTCAGAAATACACTTGCAGGCATTATGTTTAACAGCCAGCTTATTCAAATGGACCATAAAGACGAGCCGACATTATATGAAATTGCAGAGAGAATTAACGCCTGCGTGCGAAGAGGATCACAACTTGTTGATAGTCTTGTGCAGTTTGCCAGAAAGCAAACAAAAAAGGAACTTCATTCAATCGATCTTTCTGCGGTAATTTTCGATATATATCAATTAACCAGAAAGTCTTTTGATAAAAAAATCCTCATTCATATAGAGGCAAATAAGCCGCTTCCCATTATGGGAGAATATTTGGGTTTAAGCCAGGCATTGATGAACCTGTGCAATAATGCAAGAGACGCCATGCCCGAAGGCGGGGAGTTGACTATAAAAGCCTCTAAAGAAGGATCAAAAGCCGTTGTTATCATATCAGACACAGGCAGTGGCATGGATACTGAAACCATTGAAAAATGTTTTGATCCGTTCTTTACGAAAAAAGGAATCGGCAAAGGAACAGGCCTTGGACTTTCCACAACATACGGCATTGTTAAAAGCTACGACGGAGAAATCCATATACAGTCAGAGCCTAACAAAGGTTCCGTGTTTACACTTTCCTTTCCTTTAGCATCTTCAATGGAACCGGATAAACACAAAAATAAGCCGGGTATTAAACTCGGAAACGGCGAAAAGGTCCTTGTTGTGGACGATGAACCAGAGTTTCTTAATGCAACTTCTGATCTTTTAACCGCATTGGGATACCGTGTGGACACAATCAGCAGACCCAATGAAGTCCTGGACAGATACAAAACATGGGAACCTGATATTGTTCTAATGGACAGAAACATGCCTGAAATGGACGGCATTGCCTGCGCCGACGAGATCACAAAATATGATCCCGATGCAATAATCGCTGTTCTTTCAGGTTATGAAGAGTTTGGTCCCGAAAGTATTTCCGATGAGAAAAGAGGCCTTATCAAAGGATATCTAACCAAACCCATTGATATAGTCGAACTTAGCGTATTACTAACCCGTTTAATTAAAGCACGTCCTTAAATAATTAACTCAAGCTTCGCACCCCCACCTGAGAAAATATCCAGCATCCGTAGCGTTTTTAAATAGAGCCTTGCACAAAAAAAAGTGCACGGATGCACAGTTTTTAGTGCATGCAACTGCCTCTTCCTCTCCAGTAGATCCCATCCCTAATAATCAATTCTAAAATCATAAATCATTAACGCATTGAATCACAATCGTATGAGAGGCTGATAGAACAAGGGTTTCCGGATACTTCGAATCAAGTGTGTTCCTTTATTTTATTCCGGTTGCCCAAAAAACTACTCTTGGCACGGATCTTGATGGTAAGTCACCTGCATTGCGAATGCCTGATATCAGGGGCAATGATTCCATATTGTCTCTTGTCTTGCCAATGGACAAGCGGTTTTACTGCAAGTCGCGCTGTATCGTACAACGGTGCCGTACGTCTTGCCTTACTTCAATAACCATATAACAAGGAGGTAGAAAAATGAAAAATCTGAAACGGCTTTTCACAGTAATATTCATTATCTCGGTTGTTATGGCATTTGTTCCATTTGCAGTGGCGCAAGATGTGAAAAAGATCAATATCAACAAGGCCACAGTAGAGGAACTGGTACAAATCAAAGGGATCGGCCAGAAATATGCGGAACGGATTGTAGCCTTCCGTGACAAAAACGGTCCCTTTAAAAAGATTGAGGATATCATGAATGTTAAGGGCATCGGCCCCAAGAAATTCGAATTGATCAAGGACCTGATCACGACAGGATAATCAGAAAACTGAAAACAGACGAAGTCTCAAGGTTGAAGCTTCCCTGCAGTCCCTGTCAATCGGCACAGGGAAGCTTCGGATAAAATTTCAATTTGAGACTAAAACCTGGAAAAGGCCTGTCTTGCTGCCCGCCTGACGCTTTCGTCTGCATCATTCAGATATCTTTCAACCAGCGCCTTTGATTGATCGCTTTTAATTCGTGCAAGAACATCCATTGCAAGTATTTTGAACGATGGACCTTCCCGCATTAGGGACAGAACAAGAGGATAGAGGGCTTCATCTTCAAATAAGGCCAGTGATAAAACAGCAGTATCACGCACCCACAAGTGTGGGTCATTGAAAAGGCTTATTAATTCACGGATCGCTGGACGGTAATTCATCTGACCGAGAGAATATGCTGCCGACTTCCTGACAGCCGGGTCAATGTCAACAACATGCGGCATTAATCTCTCCGCAACTTCCTCGGAATGATTTATGTCTTCAATCCATCTTTCCAAAACCGGCAGGGTCTTGTCCAGATAATGAAAAACAAGACCAGCAAAATCATTCGCGAGGTTTTCCTTTTTATCACTTGAATACATCTCTGCGTAACGCTTATACATGTGGTATTCAAGGGATATGGCCCGAGCAATGACAGAAAGGACCGCATGGACCTTGTAATCATCATTTTCAAGATATCGTTTAATGATACCAGGACTATTCTGTGTCAGAGCCTCATAAAATGCCTGACTCATGGGCACCAAAACATTAAGGCGCTTTTTATTTAGTATCTCTCCAAGGGCTCTGATTGCTGCAGACCTGATCGAATGCCCTTGCTTTGGCGACTGGATCCGAACTTCTTGCTTTTTTCACTAACTCAGGTATGGCATGAAAAGCATGAACTTTAAAAAACCTCTCCATAAAGATCAGGGTCATGATACTGGGGGTGTTGATAAGTTCGACTAACACCGGCGTTGATCTTTCTGGCGGCAGATTAAGGAGTTTCTCACCCGCCTCCCTTGGAATCTCCTTTTCAAAACCCCAATGGGACGCCACCGAAAGCATCTCCTTGATACCCAAGGGATAAGGCATTTTTTCTGAGCTGCCCAACCTACTTGCCAAATCTTTTTTTTCCTCTCTCTTTTCCTTTTCCGCTTCCTCGCTAATGATGGATGTCGCTGCGGGAGCAATTATATTCATGCCGCTCATACCCCCGGCATCCCCGTCAATCCCTATGCTCCATCGATCCAGTCCCCAAACAGTATTGTTCGAACCATTCGCGGAATACCTGTCTTTACCATCTGCGTCCACAAAAAGGCCGATACCGCCGGACCGCCGAGCTTCTATGAAATTGCCTACGGCCATACCAGTATTGCTCTCATAGCCATCGTCTCCTGAGTTATCAATAAAAATGCCCACGCCATTTGCTTGTGAGGCTCCCATTGAAAGCCAATCAGAAACATACGTGTCGTTGCCCGTTTCATTGATCAAAATACCGATGCCATAATCATGGCCGCATCCCTGGGAAACACCCCAGGACGAGGTATGGTCGTTGCCGGCAGCGTCCATGAGCAAACCAAAGGAGAAATGGATACCTGCTCCTTGAGCATACCTTCGAGCAACATAGGTTTCTTTCCCGGTTTCATCATAAAGAATCCCGACACCCATCCAATAAGAAGACCCCTGACCAAAATACTGGCATTGATAAAGATCGTTGCCCGATTTATCTGCAAGTAAAGCAAAACCACCTGCAGCGAGGTTCCTCATCCCAAAAGAAAAGCCCTGCGAAAAGCTCTTATTCATATCAGGCTCTCTTGGATCCGGCGCCTTAGCGCCTGATAAATACTTATCGTTCCCTTTGATGTCACATAAACACGAGACACCCAACACGCCGGAATATGCTTGGCCTGAATGCTGGCACTGATAAGTGTCTTCGCCGCCAAGATCAATCAGTCCGCCCCATCCCCAAGACGAAGCAGCCTGTACGAATTCCGTCCCCAGATAGGTATCCATGCCGCCACCATCTATAAGCAGGCCCAAGCCAAACAGGCCGGCACCCTGAGAATAGCTTCCGGCCCTGTATAAATCGTTTCCCTTAAGATCGTACAGGATTCCAATTCCCCAGATACCTGATCCCTGTGTGCACTCTTCTCCCAGGTAGACATCATCACCATCGAGATCAAGTACAAGCGAACACTTGCCATTTGTCCCGGAGGCTGTCTTTCCTTTGTAGACATCGTTTCCGCCAAAATCAATGATCAGAGTTGCAGCATCTTGATGCACATCTGGTCCTTTTCCGCCTATTTCAACCAATCCCAGATCAGTCATGAAGGAAAAGGAACTGACATTTTTTTGCCATTCGTCCGTTTTG
>JAFDHL010000117.1 GCA_019308785.1 Deltaproteobacteria bacterium | reverse complement strand
GGCAACGAGGACTATTATAAAGGAGAACTAAAAGTCTCAATCCCTTCGTATGTCAGGTCAATTCCAATTGAATCAGAAACTATTGAAAGGATGGTTTCTATCGCATGTCTCAATCCCTTCGTATGTCAGGTCAATTCCAATACTACCTGCCCTGAACCCTATAGGCGTGGTATAGGCCAGGTCTCAATCCCTTCGTATGTCAGGTCAATTCCAATAGCGGCCTCTGAATGTGTCAAGAAATCGAACTGTTAAGCAAAGGTTTTTGCGAACCCTTTTGAAATTGCCGCCCATCACCTCTACTCACCCCCTTTCAAACGCTTCACATCTGCTTCAACCTGCTGATTTAAAAACGAAAACCATTTTTACGCGGACCTCAAATAATACAAAACCCAGTTATATAGTAATATCAAGATGTTATAAAATTGTTCACAATTTTATGAAACGTCCGCATACTGCGGACTTTAAAAGATGATTTTAATCCTGAATATCCTGTCAATCCTGTCAATTTTTTTCTGTTACGCGGATTCAGAGTACATAGTATTCTTCATCCGGATCTACAAAAACCCCCTGCCCGATTATTTCCACTGTACCGGCGCACTTTTCGCACAAAGGAAAGTATTTTACACCATCTTCAGATGCCTCAATTACCTCTTCGACGAGCGCTTTCATTTCACCAAAACGCCTGTCATCCACATCAACCTCAAATATGGATTTCTGTACACGGATTCCATAATCTTTGACCACCTTCGCCACCCTGTTCAGGCGGCGGGGATCAGCAATGTCATATGCTACAATCATCATAAAATCGCTCCACGATTTTATATAACGCGGCTTTGCCGCTCCGAAAAAATAAAATTCATTATTTTATTACTATCCAATTAAGACGACGGAGTTCCGCAATATCATATATAAAAATCATTTTTGAATCGCTCCACGATTTTATTCAAATCACCGCATAATCAAGCTGGACAATTTTAAGGCCGACTCCTGACAGGCTCACCTTATTCATGCATGGGGAGCAGATCTTGTAGATCCGCACTGCATCGCTCGAAAGGTCCAGATTGTCCTTGCAAAAACGCCTGATTCTTTTAAGTGCAATGTCATCAATATCGCATTCAAAAACCGACTTCTGGGTATTGATCCCAAATTCTTTTAAAAACTTATGGGTCCTTGCCAGGCGCTTTGGATCGGTGATATCGTATGTGACAAATGTAATCATTTCAGCAAAAGAGGCTGATACACATCGACCTCACCCTCAATAACCTTTCTAAAACGACCTGCCTGAAAAATAATGGCATCCCCGTAAGTGAGTTGTCGTCCCGCAGGCGGGTAATGGAAAGTGGTGGTCAGCTTCTTTTCAAATGCATCAATCACCCTTTTGAATGCCTCCGGGCTGAGCTTTACAGGATATTTTCCTGTTACCTGCTCGACCGGGACCGGCCCTGCTTCCATACGCTGCTCAGGGAGATCAAAACAGTCTGAGTCTCCATCATTCAAAGAGATCAATCCGATTGGGTCGGCAGTAATGTCCGGGGGATCACCCGGTTCAGGCTGGCTTGATGTTGCCTCAACCGGCACCTCAATATGAAAATCTTCCGGTTGAAGTATCTTGAGGTTAAAAAGAGAAAGGGTAAGCGTATCTGCGATGATTGTTCTAAACTCCTCCATCAGATCAAGCACAAGAGAATAGCGCCCATAGTCAGCGGAATGCAGAAATCCCGGATACGGGTCCAGGCCCGCAATGCGCACGGCAGCATAAACCCTGTTCATGAGGAATGTGTATAGCAGGGAAAGCACGGAATTGACCGGATCGGTGGGAGGCCTTCTTACTCTTTTTCTAAATCCCATATCCTCTACAAAACCATTACGGAATCCCTTGAAATAGAGGGCGCTCCCTCGGCCCTCATACCCGCGAACGCTATCAACGCTGTCTGCCCCTGCCAACTTTGGCATCAAATCCTGGATCTCCTTTGCCATAATGCCTGCCTCCGGTATTTTACGGCTCCGCTTGATACGCATAAGGAGGGTCGCCATGTTGGCCAATTTTCCGGCCACGATATCGCGGGCCAGGCAAAGGCCGAATTCAGGCGCATCCAACAGGATGTACTGGGCCTTGTGGAGGAATACGTTTTTCGACTCAGGCGCCGCAAGCCGGCCCAAATACCGGCCATACCGCGTAAGAAACACGGTGTCGATATTGTTGAGCATGAGTTGACATAATGCATTGTGTGTGATCTCAATATTGCCAAACAGCAGCAACTGATCCAGCTTGTAGGTAAAAAGGGTGTTATAGATTCCATCCCCCTTCTTGACCAGCAGGTGCCGCCCCTCCTTTACAATCCGTGCTCCCTGTGTCTTCACATATACGATCATGGGCCGCCTCCGTTTTTGTAGCATGTTAGGAGGCGGTCCCTAATCATTCAACGACTGCAACGTTGCTGTATTCAATTGTCAAAGAGCAGAAAATTCCGATAACTTGGTTGTTTAATTTCCTTTTTCTCAAGCGGTGAAGCCGCACTGTATAGAATCGCGAAGCGATTGTATAAGTGGTTAAATAGATTGTCTAAATTCAATTACGCTAACGGCGTAACGCCAGCAGCGTAATGCAAATTTACAGCTACCAGGTATGCCTGATCCATTTTTTGAAAAACAGATCATAAATGACATAACTGCCGTTTTCCTGGTGAACCAGTTCCTTTTTTAACAATTTTTTCAGCGCTTTTTGGATGGATGAAGATGGGCCAAGGCCGTATGTTTCTAAAAACTTTCTACTGAAGACCTCCGGATATTCTTCCTTCGCCAGTGCAACCATCAGGTTCTTTTGCTTTATGGTGAGTTCCTCCCATACGGCAATATAAACACTCGACTCCCTTGAAATAAGGATATTAAGGGCCTCGTCAATATCGGCTTCGTTCCCATAAAACATGGCACAGCATCTGGAAATAATAGGGATGACATTCAGTATTATTCAATATGCTGTTTAATTCATTGTGACCAATCACAATAGCCTGGTCTAAAAATTTCCTTTTTGCAAAAAGGTTCAATTCTTTTGGATCAATTTTATCTAATGGAAAGTGTTTTCCGCTTTTATAAAAAGGCCGGTTGGGGTTGTTAAATATATCACGCATCAAATGTGTTTTGCTTCCCATAAATATATAGGAAACATTCCTGTGATTTTGAAATACAGATCTCATTTTCCTTTCGATTTCATCATCATCTAAATTCGCGATTTCCTGAAACTCATCAAAGACAACAACGGCTGTTTTCTTTTTCTGATCAGCCACTTTTTTTGCTGCAACAAGAATGTCATCAATATTCGATGAAATATTTGAAATACGATCGAATTCAAATTCAAAATGGACAGACTGCCCATCCATCACAACCTTTGGTATGATCCGTGGAAGATATTCCCTTATTTTTTTTGCAACCTGGCGAACGCCCCCGGGGAGTCCGTTTGATATGGCACCGGCATATATCTCGATAAATTTTGTTTTATTGATCGCAGGATACAGGTCAACATAAAAGGTAAGGATTCCTTTTCTTTTTATTTTATCAAGTACTTTTTTGATAAGCGAAGTCTTGCCATATCTCCTTGGAGAAAATATAATCACATTCTGACAGTTTATGATATCTGCAACAAGCTCCTTGATTTCACGGGTCCTGTTACAAAAATTCTCACCGCTTACCGTTTCGCCATATACAAAAGGGTTTTTCATGGATTTTACCCCCCTTATTCAGTCTGAAATAATATCAAATTTATCATGACCCATCGGCCAAACATGTTTCAATCCTGACAATCATCTCTGATAATTGTTTCCCAAATATTTCAGATCGTCTCGCGTTGGTTCTATATCCTGCATGATTTAAATCATTTCTGGAGTCACTAAGGTCATTGTAAATCTTTACGAGTTCTTTTTGGGTTTTAAAATATTTAATAAATTTGCGAGTAGTTTCGGGGTCGTCTTTGGCGGGCTTTATCCATTCTTTACGGGATAAATTGTTGGCATAAATTGTAACGGCCTGATTTACAATTTGCCTATTCTTGTTTTTCAAGTATCTTGGATTTTCACCTATTTTAGAAACAAAATGCGAAATCAGTGTCTCTCGCAAAATTGTATAGCCCTGTTGTATGAGATTGTGGTCAAGACACCATCTCACAGCACTTATTCCATCCATAACAGAATCACCTTTAAAGAGACTTATCTGCTCCTTTATTTGCTTAAAAACAGGTTGAAAAGGTTCAGGAGGGAGATAATTGCTTTCTTCAAGCTGCCTTATGTCCTTGTTGAGTTTGTTGACAACATTACTTATGTCCAGCCCTCTGCATGTTGAAAGGGTTTTTGTGAATTTATCCAGGTCCCCTGCAATCCTCCGCAGGAAATGAGCGGACCTATCCTTCCCCTTTGTTTTTGACAGGAAGGATCTGGCAGATTGGTTCGCCAGCCTGCTTATATGTGCTGCATCTCCGGCTTCAATAAACCGGTTAATTGCAAGTGACCATTCCATTAACTGATCAAAGGAAGTCAGGTCCAGAATCGGTACACGTCTCTCCTTTAATGGAATTTTCTTTGCTTCAGGAATAGTGCCCAGCACTTCAAATGCCCCGTAGTAGATTCCATGGAGTGTTATTTTCTTCATGATTTTGGCATAATTGAGAACAACAATAGCCAGCATGGGGATAGAACGAAAGGCATGTGTAATATCAAAAACAACCTCGTCTCCCTGGCTTAACTGATCAAGGACTATCTTGAATATGTCCCAGATCTCTTGCTCGCTTTTGCCCTCCGGTATTGGCACATTCTGAAAGGGAGTGGACAAATTGAGGTCTTTGATGCATTTTTTCAGACCATTGCGTTTAAAATATTTTCCTGTTTCCCTGTCTCTATGCCCATTATCCTTCCAGTTCTTTTGGACTACCTCATCCGTTGTAAAAATTAAAATCCGGTCATCCTTTGACCAGTCATTACAAAAAAATTCCAGGGTTGCTTCCTGCACAAATCTGACATCCCGCATTTCTCTATCATCACTAAAGTAGGTGCATGCCAGGTAGTCGTTTGTCCCTAAAAAAGCCATGTAGACTTTGGACATAATCAAACCCCGTATTTCCTGAAAATCTGGTGCTTAAAATTATGAACTACCTTTACCGATCCGTCTCTGCCATATTCCTCCACCGCTTCCCGACTGGTTGTGGAGTATATCGGGATAAATCCCTTCTCAAAGGCAAAGTTTACCATGATATAACTGGCGCCGAAGTCGCCCTGGATGAGAACATAGTCATTTTTTGAAGCCTGCGATTTAAGCCAGGATTTTATAGGCCCCAGGTAACTGATGATTTCAGGCAGATCGGGAGGGACCTGACGCCACAGTTCCTTGAGATCATTTGGCAGGTCTACTATCTTCTCTACCCCAAGAGAATGCTTGGCATCCTCCTGCTGAAGAGAGGTTATTTCGTGATTAAATATAAGAAACAGTGTTTTTGACATTATTATTCCTATTTGCATTAACGAACTTTAGATTTTCAGATTAAGCTACAGTTATTTGATTCTCTTTCACGCATACCCCTTAGCGCTCCTCCAGAATCCCTTTGACTTTTTCAACTTTCCGCTTTTGCTTATCTGAGCCCTTTTTCCATTTCCCGTGTGTTTCCCAATACTGCTTCAATACCTCAGCCAGCTTTTTCTTGTTTTCTTCTGAAAACTCATCAATCCTGTTGTATATCTCGACAACACGGCTCTCCAAAACCGATGGGACACCAATTTCAGCAATCTCTCTTTCTTCTGGCGTCATGGCTTCAAGTTCAGACCGTCTCTTTGCTTCAGCCTCCTGGCGAAACTGTTCTTCAGCCTCACGTCGTTGGTGTTCCTTCTGCAAGGATATTTGCTGCCGTTGCCTCTCCTTTTCCGCCTTTTTGACTTCCTCCATTGGCAAAAAAGATAGTTTTATCCAACCCATGGGGCTATCAGTACCATTGACCAAGGTTAGCCTACGGCTTTTGGGGAATGGGAAAGGAAGATATTTGTCTGCCAATCGCAACTTTTTCCGCAAATCATCGGTGAGGTTGTCACTCTCCAGCAGTTGTCCGGTCATTCCCCGCCATCCTGACCCCCACGCCATCTGGATAATGACCTCGTTTTCTGAAAGGTTTTTAACCTGATCGGAAAGTAGGGTGTAAAATCCGCTGAGTCCTTCAACCGGCTTGCCAGCCGTACCTTCCAAAAATCGAAGCTCTGTTTCAATGGTATGCCGGGTTAGATTTCTACAGGCCTCAAGCAGCCAGGGTAGGGACAATCTGGCCTTGAACCTGAAGCATTTTTTTTCGCTGTCTTTGTCAGGAAGAAATTCGTCAAAAGAGATAGTGCCTTGGCTGGCAGTATTGTTGCTGATCCCTTCTATATGAATTGGGAATTTGCCTGCAAAATTTGTTTTACTTGTCAATCGGTTTACCCATACTTGTTGTATGCTTGTTTGGTCGGGTTGGAAAGCATAATCCCCAACTGACAAGGTGCGCAGCAGGTTTTCCTTCGGATCTCGGCCCAACAATGCCCCACATATTGCTTGATCCATATATTTTGGGTTGGTCCCTTTTATCTTAACCTGAAAATCATCTTTCGCCTTCGCCAGCTTTCGAATAATAGCGGTACGCAACGCCCCCTTCAGAGAACTGCCCGGGATAAAGGGATTTCCAAAGGCGTCACGGATATGAGCGTGGATTTCCCTCGGCGTTTTTTTCCCAGAAAATGTAAGAGAATAGGGAGCGAATCTATCTTGGCGTATGCCCTGTTTTTGAAACCATGCTACCATATCTCCGTCTTCAACTGCCTGGGTAAATTCCATGATTTTATCGGCGCCCAGTTTCTCAACAGTAGCAAACATCTTTGAGGAATTAATCATATGGATTTTGCCGCCTTGCCGGAAAAAATCAAAATGCTCAATCAGCTTTTCACCAGACCCTACATGCACCGGAGTTAATATATGCAGGTTGCATTGATAAACGGTTCGTATTGTATGATCGTTCATTTTTTCACCATGTCAGGCTGTTTTTAATTGTATTGGTATGCAGAAAGCCCGTCCGCATCGATAGACATTATGAGGAACCAGTTCCGACCTTTCCAACACGTGCACTATGTCTCCGATCGGCTTTGCACTGAAAACCGAACCTTCTTCGAGCATCCAGACATCATAACGGCGAAAATTGCTGACCGCAGGCGAGGCGGCATGTCCTGAACGCCTGGTCAGGGAGTATGTCGTGCCCGGCGTTTCAAGAATTCCCCGCATAACCTCTTCCATGGTTGGGTGATATAAAGAAAGAAGCAGATAACTCTCTGATGCCGGATTATCAGACATTTTATATTCGCTGGTATCAAAAGAAAACAACCCTCGCCCTATTGAGCGGTCTGCGCCAAGGCCGGTGTCGCCTAGCAGTCGCAAGGCGGATTCAAAATGCTTTTGCATCTCATCATTACGGAACGTTGCAAGAAAGAATAACCCGTTGGTCTCGTTGTAATATTGGTCGGAGCAGTAGAAGAACGATCCTTCCGTGCCGCCGCCGGATAGTTGATCCGTGCGCAAGCGTGGCCGCTGCATAATGCTATAAGCGGGCTTGCCTTTACGCTTGGTTTGCGACTGTTTTTCATCAAAAGGAAAAACAGCATCCGGTTGCAACTCCTCAAACCCCAAGATTTCACCGCGAATAACTTTCCGGAATAACGGTTCGGCCGCAAAATGTATTTTTTTAAGATACTTGACACTGATTTCCGGTTTTTCCGACTGACCGGCCTCGGTGATCAGATGATCAAGAGCACCTAAAGGAAGGGGATAAAAGGGGACGCCGTTGATGAGCGGAAAACAGGAGCTGAGCGTAAATGGCGTATCCAGACAGAGCCCTTCCGGGTCGTCATGGTAAAGCAACAGCCATTGTTGAATTATCGCCCCCCACAGGGTATCGGACCGTACACGGTGCTCAATCCGTTCTTGCCCGATGCCCTCAAGCCCGAAATGTGCCGCGGAATAGAATGACAAACGGTATGCATATATCATATCATGCCTCTGCTTGCTGTCGGTTCATGAAACAGGAAAACGTTCCGGCAAAGTTGGAAACCTTCGGGTTCGCAACATCTTTGCGGTAATCCTCCGCTGATCGTTCCGTAACCGAATCGACATGAAATTTCACCTGTCCATAACCGCGCGTCCCGTGTCCGCCCAGATAGTCGTCCTCGATCAGCAAAAGACCCTGTTTGATGAGCTTGACAAATTCATCAGCTCGCTGTTTATTGTCTTCGGGCATGTCCACATTATAAATGTCAAGCACAAGGTCCAGGCGAAATATTGCGCCTGCCGGCACACGCTCGAAATTCCGTGGATTGGCGAAAGATGTTAGCCTGTCAATACTTACCTCGGTTTTGATCTCAGTGCAGTACATGTCGGTGTTTTCCGCTGCGGCCAGATCGCCTTCATTCAGGAGATCGCCGTCCCGCACTGTCAGTCTGGTTGGGGCTTGGGTCGACGTTGTTGCACCCTCCCCATCAGCCGGGCTGCCGAACAATTGAACTACATCCTTATCCTGGTCTGTGCAAAGACTTCCTTCCCACACTTGTTTGCCGTTTTTTTCCTTTTGTTCAATTTTCACTAACCCAAGACTCTTTTCCAGAAGTGAACGCATTTTTCCCTTAAGAGATGAACCGGGAATGTAGGGCAGGTTGGTGATCGGATTTCTGATTACAACATTATCGGCTCCGCCGATCTGAAGGCCGAGCGATGAGCCGCCGATGTGGATACCAGTCTTGGTGATGATTCTGCCCTTGATAAAGACCTTTTTAGTAAGTTCCAAATTTCTTGTATCGTCCATAGTCAACCTCCATCATTTACCACCACTGGCACGGTGATATGCTAGAATCGCTTCAAAAAATTTACAGAAATTCCGGAAACGCTTTTGTTCTTCTTCCAGATGCTTTCTCTCATCTGTTTCTTTCACATCAAGAACAGCATCAATGCCCCATGTAACCCTATCCTTCAAATCTTGCAGCCCCTGGACTTTACTTTGCCGGCCAGCAGCGTAAGCGATGAATGGTTTTAACATCATGAATTCAGATCGCTGGTGCATATATCCTTTAGCCTCGATTGACTTCAATTTTGAAAAAACCTGTCTGATTTGAGAAGTTGTCAGCCCTTTTTTCTTAATTTGCTCCCCAAACTTCTTTGCAACATTTATGATTTCTGGAGCAGGGCCATTCGTAACCCATTGCCTCACATCTTCCTGTAGCATCACTCTCCTCCTTTTCTGTTTTCAGGTTTTTTCAGTTGCAGTTCACACCACCTGCTTAAAACTCCCAATAATTCAATGCCGTCCCGATCGCTGCCAGCCTTCCCGAGTATAAATTGTTGTAACTTCTCAATCACTTCCAGAATTAATTGACGGCCCTGGCTGAAACGAGTTAGAGCGTATACCATTCGCCAGCGCCATTTTTGAGCCATTAGTTGGCGCCTAATATGCTCAATACTTTGTTGTCCTTCATTGCGAATCAGCCTGTCCCTGCTCTCTGCCCACGAAGATGCGATGTTCCGTAAACGGTTTAACAAAGGACGATTATCCTTTTCATGCAGCAGTGGGTAGAGCTCATTTTTCATCCCGTTGACAGATTCAAACTCCATCCAGTGCATTGGAGTATCGAGAAATGTGAACGAATTTTTTTCCTCTGATTTCCCTTTTTCTTCCTGAAAAACCGTTACATGTTTTTTTGCCTTTGACTCAGCTTCTCCGGCCATTTCTGCGCTTTTGTAAATCGGGAATTTGCCGCCGGTCATTACCATGCCGCCCGACAGACTGAATGACAGATTATGGCAGGTAAAATCGGCAAACTTATTCCTGATTGTCAGGGCCACTTCAGGCAGGGCATCCCACGCTCCGAGCAGAAAGAGATCATCGCCGCCGGAATAAACAACTGTCACCCGATCTTTCCAACTCTGATTTTTCCTGATAATCCCTGGTACCAACGCGCCGAAGAAAAGGCTTAACTGCCAGCTTAGAGTTGTAATCCTTCCAAGAGAATAGAAGCGATATGTATCCTTTTCATTTTTATGCTGGTAATGCTTTAGACCATGACTGAAGATTTTTCCAAGATTATCAACGTCCATCCGCAACACGCCAAGCCGGTGCAACCCCTCAGATTCGTTGGCAATTTCTTGAAACTCTTTCCTAAAACCGTGGGTACCGCCAACGATTAACGCAGCCGAATTAATTATTGACAGCGATTCGATTTTGGCAAGTTTTCCAAAATGAGTGCTGTTTAGCGCCCAAATTAGGCACTTATGATGTGCAGACAGACCGCCCTGTTCAATAATATCGCTATCAACAAACCAAAAATGCTTGTTTAATAATTCGAATGTCTGCTTTTTTTCGAGTGTATCCTCATTGTCCCCCATGACGATATACGAGGCATTATCCAGTTTGCGGCCAATGTTTTCCATCTCTAAGCAGGTTTGACATTTCTTTTCCTGCCCCTTTTTTTGGGGATGCATAGCGCTATGGCAAACAGCACAGGACCCGGTTTTCGCCTTGTTCCCTATGCCGAAAAGGTCTTCATAATGTTTACGGGCAAAAGAGGCATAGCGCCGCCGGTCCTCGAAGATCAGCCTCTGGCCCAGATCGTCCCATACCTGGCTCAGTGTACGGCCGGTTTGACGGGTCAAGTCCCCCTTAGAAAGCGGCTCTTGACCAGTGCGCACGTAAATATCGCCGTTAAAGCTCTTGAAGAGTTCGTGGTTGATTGAATTATTTAATTCCGGCAATTCATCGGTAACCGAATCCGTATTCGGCAGGAGCAAATAGAACTTACCGCCGCTGACATACAGGATGTTTGTCGGCGACAACGAAAATTCTTCCATATATTTCCGAGCCAGCATCTCTGCCAGGAGTTGAATAAAGAATGACCGTCCTTTAAGGGTCTTGTATGCACCTTTTGAGGAAATCTGGTAGATGAATGATTGTATCCCGCTGATATCACCACAGAACAGGAGATATTTCTGGTCGTCTTTATCGCGAATATCCTGTTCCCGGAGTGTCCTTTTTTCTTCATGGTAACAATATAAGCAGGCCGCGAGAGCGGCTGTGGTCTTTTGATGTTCAAACAAGGAGACGTCTTCAATCTCTTCCTTGCGCGCCGATGCTGGCAGACACCATAGGTACATCCGGCAAATCTCAAAAATGGTGTCAAATTGTTTTTCAAGATCAAGGGCAAGCAAACCCTGCTGTGACGACAATTCGCTTACAAAGCCTTGCCAGTGTTTCCTATAATCCTGTCTGACCTGATTGGCTGGATATCCATCCGGCAGAACTGGAAAAACAATAGACTGCTCCATCTCATTTTCCAAAGGAGGGATGGCAATGCGATAGCGCATATTCCTTGATGCCGGGTCTGTAGCTCTATCCTGCAAATGTACACGGCCCAGAATGCTCAGGAGCGGAACCTGGCTTTTCCGTTCACGGCCGGAAGTTTCAAACTCGCTGTCTTCATCAGATCCTGCCCGTTCATGACCGGAAGCAATACGATCGGCTTCGCTGATTATGGTCTCATAAGGATGCCTGGGCTTGTGATGCCGGGCTGCAAGATTTAAAATAGTGCATTCCTGCACACCCATACTGTTCGGCAGTTTATGAGAAAGTATTTCTTCAGGAAAAATCTTTTTCAAGGCTAGTTCTGTTGAATAGGCGTGTCCGTAGTTGTAATCCTGGCGTACCATATCAGGATCGCCTGGCTCAATAATATATGCCCTTTCGGCGAATTTTCCGATATCGTGAAACATGCCAGCGATTGAAATTCCCTTTAAAAGTTCTTTGTTCATTTTTGCTCCCTAATATAACAACTGACAGAATAAGTATAACAGATAGATAAAAATAGTCTTTTCAAGCAATTAAGAAGTAAGGTAACATCCATAATTATATTGATTATACACAATGTTTTATGTGTAACAACCATTGCAACGTTGCAGTCTCTTTAGCTTTAAACCGAAAAACTTGTTCCTACCTCTGCATGAAAAGCTGAAAAATGGGTCAATACACAATCTCAATCTTACTCCTGTCCATCCTGATGCCGTACCTTGTATGTGGCCGGGACCCCACAGAAGCAATCTCCAGGTCTTTCAGGGCATAAGGACCGAATCTGTTCAACAATTCCTTCTTCATTTTTCCTTTGTACATATTGAAATTATCGGTGTTTAAGTTGATGATGCCGGTATCGCTCATCTCTTCTAAGGGACGAGTGCCCGACACCTTCCTGTAAAGTTCTGTTATTTCAACCTGCTTTTCAAAAATAGATTGGATATCAAGAAAACATTCCGTGCAATCAGAGCAACTCTCCACCTCTTTTGAGCAGTTCTTTTTTTGTAATGCAAAAAATGTGTAAAGAGCCATCCTGGACGGCATCAGGTCAAGTTCAGTTGTCTTGTAAATGACTTTACCTGAAATTAGATTTATAGTGAGACGGATCAGAGACAGCATCAGAGTGGCAGGGTCTCTTGGTTCTTTCAGGAGGTCGGGAGAAAGCTGTTCCCGGATAGAGACAAACGGGATATGGACAAGATTCACTTCAGCATACCGGGTTTCCTTGAAAAAGGGCTGGCCGTTTTTGTCCCTGAGTTCAACGGACCTTGATTGCTTGGGCGGGTAATAAAAGTCCCGGTTGCTTTCAAATTCCGGGGAGACAAGCACGTGATAGAGCCGGTCCTGATTCCGGCCGTACATCTGGGCTGCCAGGGTAAGGCAGGAACTCATGGTCTTTCGCCCGCCTGCCACGGAAAAGAGAACACAGTTTTCAGGGTCGGAAGTGAAATGAAAGGTGAGTTCAAGGCATTTCCTGAGAACGTGCTCGTTATCAGACTCTTTGCTTATGTCCGGTATCTCATTGCCGTGCCCATCTATGATAACATGTATGTTGCTGTGGCCGAAATCAATGCTTGACGGCTCAATTCCGTACTCTTCGAGGTATCGAAAGTAATGCCCGCTTTTCCCGCCAAGGAGATCAGCGTAAATCCTCTCCTTCCCGTCCCTTGTGGTTATG
>JAFDHL010000387.1 GCA_019308785.1 Deltaproteobacteria bacterium | reverse complement strand
GCTTTGAACCAGGGAGTCGAACATACTCGTCTGTTCTCTGCAAGGAAAAATACATTTTTTCTTGCCAAGGAGAAGTTTTTCACTTGACAGAGGGCCTTTTAATGGGTGACCCCGTTTCACGTTTCACTGCGTGAGCTACGGTGCACCAAAATTTCTTACTAAGCAGAATTCATGGTGCCGGAAATCCCTTGTTGTAACACTGTACGGGCATATTGTTTGCAACGGCGGCTAAACACCTGTTGCAAGAGACACAGGCAACGGCCTCAGTCTTTCCTTCTTTGATTTTTTTTACAATAAATGGCTCCCTAATAAAAGGACGACTCATAGATATACAATCAGCATATTGGTTCTCTAATGTCTCCTTCATTTGTGCCACCTTCCGTAAACCACCCACAACGAATAAAGGAATTTTCCCAAGAACAGGTTTTATCATCTTTGCAGCTTCAAGATTATATCCTTCTCCAAGGTCATACTTTCCGACCATACTCTTCATCATTAACTTTCCTAAAGGTTTTTTCCAGAATGGGAGGCTATTTACCAATTCTTTCACCGGAACATCGCCCCGGCACATGTTCATAAAAGAATAAACAGGTGATCCACAGCTTATCTCCAACCCATTTATCTCCAAATCCGACAGCCACGTGGTGTATAGTCGTGGGTGTTCAATTTTACCAAAATTGGCATTCCCTGCGGTAATTTATTCCTAACCTCTGAAATGACCTCTTTTAAAAGACGAAATCGATTAGCGTCGGAGCCGCCCCATTCATCTTTTCTATGATTGAAAAAAGGCGAAATAAATTGGTTGATCAAGTAGCAATGTGCAGCATGTAGCTGAATTCCATCCACGCCGGCTTCAACGGCCCGCTTGGCTGCAACACCAAAGGCTTGGATCACCTCTTGAATTTGATCTGCACTCATCTCCTTGGGTTTGACGAAATTGATAGGATCCCTTCCTTTGCTGGAAGGTCCGATTGGGGTCTGCCCAATCATGGCTTTTGTGGTCTGTCTTCCTGCATGGGCCAATTGAAACGCTATCTTGCCACCTTCTTGATGGACTGCTTCAACCACTTTCCTCAGACCAGGAATCATATCATCGCTATGGATTCCAGTTTGATACTTATAAGACCGACCCAACGGGTGAACAAACATATAACCGGGAATAATCAGACCTACTTCCCCTTTTGCCAAATTTTGATATCTTTTAACAAACTTATCACTTACCTCACCCGTTTCTAACGACATAACTTCGTATGTTGCAGAATGGATAAATCGGTTTTTGATCTGCACATTTCCCAAATTTATTGGTGTAAAGAGAATAGACATGTTCACCTCTTTTTAATTTCATTGACAAAGGAAGAATAATAGGGACACCCACATATGCCATGCTGAAACCATAATATTCAATATTTATGGATTCCAGATATTACAATATTCATTGCCTCTAAGTTGACCTTCACCTATTCATCTTCTTCCCGAGCACTGAAGAGCACTTAAATTCAATTACCTTTCTTGTTGGAAGCATCAAGTTTTCACCGGTTGCCGGGTTCCTTCCTCTCCGTTCCTTTTTCACATTCACATAGAATTTCCCGAATCCGGTAATAAGGACATCCTCGCCAAACTCAAGGGTTGTCTTAATTGATTCCAGAAGGGTTTTGACAGCTTTTGTGGCCTGGGATCTATTCAGGTCGGTGCTGTTGTAAATACTGTCAATGATGTTAGCTTTGGTGAGGGTCATAGGTCGGTTATTCCTGTTGGGGAAAAGCTATTGAGGGAAAATTACAATTATACTTCAATTTTGTCAAAAAATCCAAATGTTTCAAGCGTCGGAGTAAAGGTGTGTGATGATGCCATTTTGACCGGATATGTCAAATCCGTGTGATAAAGATTTAATGGGTATAAGCATCCTCTTGACTATTTACTGAGTTCAGTATATTTTTCCCGATTCCTTGAAACATTTTTAATAGCCCAAAAACGTGGGAAAACTATTAATCAGCTCTTCTAAAACCCCCTTTGTCCAAGATGAGCTAAAAGAATTCTGCATAACCACTCAACCGGCCAATTCCCGGAAGGAATATCTCTATGTTGTATAGTCCGTCATTTCTTATCATAGCCTTTTCCAATCTTTTTACAGTGTCCAGCTTTGGCTGTTTCTTCCTCTTTCCTCTTTTTATTACGGACCATGGAGGCTCTAAGGCCGATATAGGGATAATTATGGGAGCCTTTGCCCTCTCCTCTGTCCTCTGTCGTCCCTGGATCTCCGACATGGTTGATCGAATCGGAAGAAAGAGAAGTTATACAATTGGATGCCTCATCATGACCACTCTTCCTCTCACATATCTCCTCTTTCAAGGGGATCTGACTCAATTCTACCTTCCTCTTATTCTTGTACGGATTTTACATGGTATAGGG
>JAFDHL010000116.1 GCA_019308785.1 Deltaproteobacteria bacterium | reverse complement strand
ATAAGTTAATTCTCATAAGGTGAGGTGAAGAAATTGGATGGAAGGATGACGGCATTGATAGGCCTCCAGGACTGTGATACCAGCATAATGGCTATCCAAACCAAGAAGGAGGAAGGGCCTGCCAAAATCCATGGACTCAAGGAAGGTTTGAATGTCATGGAGAAACGGTTGGAGGCAGAGATCAATCAACTTGAGGAATATAAGCGAGATAGACGGAAATCTGAGCAGGACATCGAGGACGTAGAGAGCCGGATAGAAAAGAGCAACGAAAAGTTATCCAACATAAAATCAAATAAGGAATATCAGGCAGCCTTAAAGGAGATCGATGGGTTAAAGGTTGAAAAGTCGCTCCTGGAAGACAAAGTAATTGAGATTATGGAGGAAATCGAGATACTGGAAGAGAAAAATGTTGGCGCCAAAGCGGAAAGCGAGAAGCTCAAAGAAGAATTTGAAAAGGATCGTGATGAGATACTAAAAGAACTGAAGGATCTGGGCCAGGACCTTGAAAATCTGGAAAAAGAGAGGGCACGTTTTTCCCAGACCATTGATAAGGATTTACTAAAAAGGTATGATCATCTTAGGAAGTATAAGGGAGGGGTGGCTATCAGCCCAGTTGTCAAGGGTATATGCCAGGCCTGTCATTTGGGTATTCCGCCACAAAAGTTCAATGACTTGATTCGTGGCGATGAGTTGATGGATTGTCCCAATTGTATGCGTATTATCTATTGGAGTGAAGATGAAGGATTGCAGAATGTCATTCAGAAATGTTGAGCGGGCATGTTAGAGTAGAACAAATGGCCGCTGCCTTGCCATTCGGGCAAGGGGGAGGAAAGTCCGGGCTCCACAGGACAGGATGCTGGGTAACGCCCAGTCCCGGTGACGGGAAGGAAAGTGCCACAGAAAGTAGACCGCCCGATACTCAGTTCACTGAGTGCCGGGTAAGGGTGAAAGGGTGAGGTAAGAGCTCACCAGTCCCGCCGGTGACGGCGGGAGCTAGGCAAACCCCATCCGGAGCAAGACCAAATAGAGGAACGTTTAAGGGTGGTCCGCCCGAGTTCCCGGGTAGGTCGCTTGACCCCGATGGCAACATCGGGGCTAGATGAATGGTCATTGTCCCGAAGTCCCGCTTACAGCGGGACTTCGGGAAACAGAACCCGGCTTATGGGCTGCTCTAACATGCCTTAATTATACGTTTCGTAATGTCTGAAATATATAAGGCTTTCGATGTATTTTACTGTTTGCGCCATCCATATGGAGTGATGGAGAACAGGAATAATGGAAGGATAGAAAGGTACGGTAAGTTCTATGTTTGTCTTGTCCAATTTTTTGATCGCTGTGGCTAAGGTACTTGATATAGGTCTGACCCTCTATATGTGGATTATCATCGCTCGGGCCGTTATTTCCTGGGTGAATCCCGATCCGTATAATCCAATAGTGCGGGTCCTTAATTCTGTGACAGAGCCGGTGCTTTATCCTATCAGGCGCAGGCTCCCCATAAGTCTGGGAGGCATAGATTTCTCTCCGATTCTCGTTATTCTGGCCATTATCTTTGCTCAGGCTTTTTTGGTCCAGAGTCTGATACAAATAGCCGCGCGTCTTGCTTGATGGGAATCCACAAACCCATAAGGGAATCAACAATTATCGAAAGGCCCAGATACCGTGGTTAAAATGGAAGGCAGCAAAACCACTATCCGGGTCAAGGTGTTGCCGAGGTCTTCCAGGAATCAGATTGTCGGTCAGGAAAACGGGTTATTTAAGGTGAAACTGACTGCACCGCCGGTCGAGGGTAAGGCCAACAAGGCCCTGAGTGACATACTCACCAAGAAGCTGGGACTGCCCAAAGGGAGCGTGGAGATTATTTCGGGGAAACGGTCAAGACTAAAATCGGTTCGGATTCACGGGCGTTCCATCGAGGATGTTAAGGATCTGTTAAAGAGGGATGTTTAACTGCTTAAGACCTTTAACATCTCACCATGGATGAAGGGATTGGCGGCCACGATGGTTTTCTGGTAGGGGGAATATGGTTTTCCCTCAAAGGTCGTCAATTTTCCACCGGCTTCCTCCACAATGACGATTCCTGCTGCCGTGTCCCAGGGGTAAAGGTCCTGTTCCCAGAACCCATCCAGCCTGCCTGCTGCCACGTAACATAGATCAATTGCTGCAGATCCCGGCCTGCGAATGCCCTGGGCTCTGACGATCATTTTGCCGAAAAGTTCAATAACTTCTTGGGACTTTTCGTGGATATTGTAAGGGAAACCCGTGGCCAAAAGGGATTCATTCAGGTTTGAAGTTTTGGAAACGTGTATGGGCCTGTTGTTCAGAAGGGCACCTCTCCCTCTTACTGCTTCATAATACTCATCCATATGGGGATTATAGACAATTCCAAGTACAATTTCCTTTTCGATTTCAAGGGCAATGGAAACCCCAAAAAAAGGGAATCCGTGCGCGAAGTTGGTTGTCCCATCTAATGGATCCACGATCCAGGTCCTGCCAGAGGTCTGCTTTTGCATTCCTGATTCTTCCGAAAGGATACTGTCCTTCGGGAAATCACGGCGGATAGTCTTCAGGATGATTTTTTCCGCTTCAAGGTCTGCCTCTGTGACAAGATCTATGTTTCCCTTTTTTTTGATATGATTTACGTGGCCGAACATACGGCTCAAGATCTTTCCGGCTGCCCTTGCGGCCAGGCGTGCAGTTTCTAATTCCTTATTCCACATGGTTTGTTCTCAGGTAGTGTCAATGGTGACTTGAAATCCCTTGACAATAAAATATAATAATGTTTTAAACAAAAATTTTATAAATCAATACTCCTTGTTTCTTATGACGGCTCTTTTTGGCCGTTTGGGGGACCGAAAACTTCCTGATGAGGAGAAAGACCGAAAGGAGCCTGGATATGAGATACTATGAAACCCTATATCTTATCAACCCTAATTTAGCGGATGAGGATTACAGGGACGTCGTAAACAAGTACAATAGTCTTGTTGAAAAGAATAAAGGCGTGGTTATCAGGGTTGATGAATGGGGTAAGAAAACGCTGGCTTATGAGATCAAAAAGTTCGATAAAGGCTATTACGTACTCCTGCAGTACTGTGGGGAACCTGGTCTCACCGAAAAGCTTCAGAGAGAACTCCGACTGGATGACAGGGTGATTAAATATCAAACGGTCAAACTCAGTGACAGTGAGGACCCTGAGGCATTAAAGGCCAGAGTAGAGGAAGATAAATCCAAGGCGACTGAATCCACGGAGACCGCAGGCGAGACAGGCACAGAAGAAGAGATCGAAACTGGAAAAAATAATGAGGGAGAAAATGGCGTATAATAGACCGCACAGTAGAAACAACAATAGCGATAGAAATAAATTCAGAAAGACATTTTACCGAAGAAAGGTATGTAAGTTCTGTGCGGATAGCAGCCTTGTAATCGATTATAAGGACCCCAGGACCCTCAGGTATTTTACAACCGAACGGGGCAAAATCACGCCACGCAGGATCTCCGGCAACTGTGCCAAGCATCAACGGGTGCTGACTTTGGCAATCAAGCGGGCCAGGAATATGGCTTTATTGCCATTCACGACGTCCATTGTCAAGTAATTTGAAACCTGCTGGATAACTCTGCAAGCCCGAAGGGAGCCTCAGCCGAATTTCTTACCAAAGTCTCGCTGCTATTCCAGCGAGTGAAAAAAACCGAAAGGATTCCATGCGTTTGAAGATTCCCTGACCCGCTTTAGTCCGGCTAAAGATGGACAGGGGCTTCAATCCTTGGTGTTTGCCACTCCTCAGATCTCATGGGAACGAGAGACATGATGGGGTGTGTGGGCTGGGCCGCCTTTTTTTTCTTTGCCTCCGCGTTGATCCCCTTTGTCGGCCCCTTTTTTGGCCTGCTAACCCCTTTGCCATTTCTTTATTATTCAACTAAGTTGGGTTTCTATCAGGGTGTGAAGCTCGCCGCTCTGGCCATCCTTATCATCGGACTTATTGTCAAGCTGGCCGGGCAACCGCATATCGTCCTTTTTGGCCTGGAATTCAGTCTATTGGGGCTTGTCTTGGCAGAGCTTTTCAGAAGAAAGTTCGGAATTGGCCAGACGATCCTTTTTGCCACCATGTTTATGTTGTTGCTGGGCTTTGGTTCACTTTTTTTGCTTGCCCTTTCAAAAAATATGGGGCCACTTGAGATGGTACTCAACTTTTTTCAGGTTCAACTGAAGGAGGCCGTCAAGGCTTATGAAGGGATGGGGATTCCGCAGGAAAAAGGCGTAGAGTTCGAGATGTACGGAAAGGTCTTTATAGATATTATTTCAAGGATTTATCCCTCTCTTATGATTATCGGCACAGGATTCGCCGTTTGGCTCAACATTGTCATGGCCAAGCCACTATTTCGGATGGGAAATCTCGAATACCCTGACTTTATGGCCATGGACCGTTGGCGGACACCAGATAGTTTGATTTGGGTGGCGATTGTTTCAGGTTTTGCTTTATTTTTGTCTTCTGGAGGTATAAAATTATTTGCTATCAATACCCTGATTGTAATGATGGCCATATATTTTTTTCACGGGCTATCTATTGTTTTGTTTTTCTTAAACAAATATAATATTCCAGCTTGGGCTAGGTTTGGAATCTACTTTTTAATTATTGTCCAACAGCTTTTTATAGCAATTTTGGTGCTTGCCGGTCTTTTTGATCAGTGGGTTGATTTCAGGAAAATTCAAAAGAGGATTGATAGTTAATACCCGTCAGGAAACTCCCTGCGGACTGAATATGGCCGTGGACAAAAACCGGCTGAAATTTTTGGAGGTACTCATGGAAGTTATTTTGCGACAGGATGTAGATGGGTTAGGCCTCGAAGGAGATATTGTGAATGTGGCCAAGGGTTATGCTCGTAATTATCTAATCCCGAAAGGTACTGCCCTTGAAGCAAGTCCGCAGAACATAAAGGCCCTTGAATTACAATTTAAAAAGATTGAGGTTAGAAGATCTAAGGCCAAGGATGATGCCGAAAAGCTCAGAGAAAAGATTGAGGAGATGGTACTTACCTTTTCGGTAAAGGCAGGGGAAGAGGGGAAGTTGTACGGTTCAATAACCACCATGGACATCGCATCATACCTTGAAAGACAGGGCATTGTTATTGACCGGAGAAAAATTATCATTGAAAAGCCCATAAAATCTTTAGGAGAATTTGAGTTCCCGGTCAAGATCTATCCGGAAGTAATAGGCTCCCTTAAGGTGATTGTGGTCGCTGAGAAGGAAAAAGAGGGGTAGAAGTTGCCTCAAGCAAAAGAGAAAACAGCTCCTTCCTACTTAAAGGTTCCCCCCCACAATATTGAGGCGGAACAGGCAATATTGGGTGGAATATTGATTAACAATGACGCCATGAATCAGGTCATGGACGTTTTGTCGTCTGATGATTTCTACCGCGAAGCCCATATGGCCCTTTTTGATGGAATGGTTGAGTTGTATAATAAAGGAGAACCAGTAGATATCATTACCCTTTCCCAGATTCTCACCAAGAAGGATCTCTTGGAAAAGGTGGGAGGGACCGATTATCTTGCTTCGCTGGTTGAGGCTGTTTCCACCTCTGCCGGAATCGCTTATCATGCAAAGATCGTCAAGGATTTTTCCGTTAGAAGAAACCTGATCAATCAATGTTCCATCATTTCCGAGACATGTTTCCGGGATGGAGGAGAGACCGAAGGTCTTCTTGAAATGGCGGAGCAATCCATTTTTAGTATTGCTGAGGAGCAGGTCAGAGAAGGTCTTCAGAGCCTGAATGATGTCATAACTATTAGCTTTAAAAAACTTGAGAGCACGGCGGACATCGATGGATACGTGACCGGCGTTCCTACAGGTTTTGACGACTTTGACAAATTGACCGCAGGCCTGCAGCCTTCGGACCTGATTATCATTGCAGGCAGACCCAGCATGGGAAAAACAGCACTGGCTTTGAATATCGGGTACAACGCTGCTCAAAAGACCAAGAAAAGTGTGGCAGTTTTTTCTCTGGAGATGTCCAAACAGCAGTTGGGTATCCGGCTATTGGGACTTGATTCCGGAATAAATGCCACAAGATTGCGGACCGGGGAATTGAGGGGCAACGACTGGACATTATTGACGGACTCAGCCAATCGCCTTTCAGAACTTCCGATTTTTATTGATGATAGCTCGGGGATCGGCGTGCTTGGAATGAAGGCGAAGTGCAGGAGATTGATGAAAAAGCATGACCTTAATATGGTTATTGTTGACTATATGCAGTTGATTCAAGGACGAAGATCGGCCGAATCCCGCCAGCTGGAAATGTCTGAGATATCAATGATGTTGAAGGCGATGGCCAAAGACCTCAACGTGCCTGTCATAGCGCTTTCGCAGTTAAACAGAAAGGTGGAGGACCGTCCCAACAAGAGGCCGCAGTTGGCAGATCTGAGGGAAAGTGGTGCCATTGAGCAGGATGCGGACGTGATTGCATTTATTTACAGGGATGAGTTATATAACCCCACTTCCGAAGAAAACCGGAATATTGCCGAGATTATTGTGGGTAAGCAGAGGAATGGTCCAACCGGATTCTTTAAACTGACTTTTCAGAAAGAACTGACCCGTTTCAGAAACTATACAGAAGGTGAAATACCCATGTGAGGCGGTGTCAATGTGACAACTCAACCATTCGACGACTCAACCTCTTAACCATTTTTCAAGGGCTGGAGTTATTGATAAGGTATATGGTAAAACAGGCGGCCTTAAGGCCAGCCAGCAAAAACGACTTCAGAATCTGTATCGCCGCAGGATTTCCGTCCACGAGATCATTTCTCATGATTTGGCCCGCCAGATTTGCTCCATTTCTCATGACATTAAACGACAGGTAGCCTTACTTATGACCCGTAAAGGGGAAGTGGCTCATGTGGTCGTGGGCGATTACAAACATATCTGGATCCCTGACCTCAGCAGCTATCGGCTCGGAGCAGGCCGCCTTAAAGGGCTTCGTTGCATTCACACCCACCTAAACGGGGAACCTCTTTCAAAGGAGGATGTAACAGATTTGGTATTGTTAGGTTTAGACCTCATGGTGTGTGTGCAGGTAGATACAAAAGGAATTCCAGGAACTATTTCTTTCGCAAATATCTTACCGAAGAACAGTGACGGAAAGCGATGGATTGTCAATCGGGTTCCGGACATAGGGCAATTGACCGTCGATTTTTTAGAGATGATCCAGTCCATTGAGGAGGAACTGGCCAGGAATCGGCCTCGACGATCGCTGGAGGAGAAAGAGAGCGCCCTTCTGGTCGGAGTGACAACCGGTTCCCGGTGGCAGGAGGAAGAATCACTTAATGAGTTGGAGGAATTAGCGGTTTCCGACAATATACAGGTGGTTGGGAGAGTGATTCAGCGTATTAAGAAGACGGACCCCCGGTTTTTGATAAGGAAAGGAAAACTGAGCGAGATGGTGCTCGAATGCCTCCAGACCGGTTCTAACTTGCTGATTTTCAACAGCGAGCTGACGCCGGCGCAGGTGAAGAGCCTAACGGACTTCACTGAGTTGAAGATCATTGATCGAAGCCAGCTCATACTTGATATATTTGCGAAGAGGGCAGTGACCAGAGAGGGGAAGATCCAGGTTGAACTTGCCCAGCTGAAATACCTGCTTCCCCGGCTTGCCACTAAGAATACAGCCATGTCGAGATTGACAGGGGGCATAGGGGGAAGGGGGCCTGGCGAGACAAAGCTGGAGATCAACAGACGCCGGGTCAGGGAACGCATCTCAAGGCTGAATTTGGAACTAAAGGAAATAAAAAGGCAGAGGAGTGAAAGGAGGCGGCTGAGGAATGTTAGAGGGCTGCCCGTTATTTCCATTGTGGGGTATACCAATGCCGGAAAGTCGACTCTCCTAAATGCCCTGACCCACAGCCATGTTGGAGTCCGGAATCGCCTCTTTGAGACATTGGACCCCAGCAGCAGGCGCCTGAGATTTCCACGGGAGCGGGAAGCGATAATCACGGATACGGTGGGATTTATCAGAAACCTCCCCGAAAGCCTCATGGAGGCATTTGCTGCAACACTGGAAGAGCTTCATGACGCAGATCTTTTGCTTCATGTGGTTGATGCAACAAGCTCGCGTCTGGAGGAACAGATAAAGACCGTTGAAGAAATCCTGGTACATTTGGATTTGAAACAAATCCCTGTCCTTCTGGTACTCAACAAGACAGACCTCTTAGCTCCTGAAGAGATTCGTCCTTTGCCAAAAAAAACGGGAGGGATCGCTATTTCAGCGCTTCACCCTCCCAGTTTATCAGGACTTGTGGAGAGAATCGAGGGCCTTACATGGCCGCACTCTTCCATCCTGAAGACTTAATTTTTTTATCTCCTTTAACGATCACAAGGCATTCACACTCAGGAATAGAATTGATGAACCGGATCCCCTTGATGGGATCCATGACAAATACGCTTGTGGAAAGGGCGTCCGCGTCTATGGCCGTGTTAGCTTGGACCGATACGCTGGTGCTCAAATTTGGGGACAGCCCAGTCTTGGGGTCTACAATATGGTGAACCATTTTTTCACGATCAAAATAGATTTCATAGTTGCCGGATGTGGCAACTGCCCCTCCGACCATATGAATAACATCCGGATACTGTTTCCTTTTCCCTGGATCCTGGATGGCCACGGTCCATGGTTTCTTGTCGCTCCTAACGCCCATGGCCCTAATATCCCCGCCGGCATTAATGAGATGGTTTTTTATCTGATAATCTGAAAGGATTTTTGAGGCCTTGTCAACAATATAGCCCTTTGCAATACCATCCAATGTAATCCCCATTCCCGGCTTTTTAAATCGAATGGTGCGTCCTTTCAGTTCGATTTTATCCGAACCTACTAATTCGAGTGCCCTGGCCAATTCGGTCTTGGTAAGGGGCTTTTTTTGCACGCCTCTGAACTTTTGTCTAAAGAGATCCACGACCGGTTTGACCGAAATGTCGAAGGTCCCGCCGCTTAGTCGGTGAAAATCCAGTGCACGAGCGACTACCTCAACAACTTCGGGGGGAACGTCTCTTAGTGAGCCTTGGCTGTTTAGTTCGGCAATTGCCGTCGTTTCATCGAAACGGTTCATGGAACGTGTCAACCGGTTTATTTCTTCAAAGGCGTGGCCAATTGCCTCTTCCGCATTGTCCCTGGAAGGGTGGATAAGAGTCATTGTGACAAAAGTGCCCATGGCCAGTTTGGTCCTTGAAACTTTGTACCCTTTACGGTTGAATTTCACAGCTTCGGCCGTTGCGGGAATGATACCCGCGGAGGCCAGGCTCAGGCCCAGAAGACCAGACAGTTTTATAAATGACCTTCGGTTTATGGAGCCATAATTGCTGGGCAAGTAATCCATTTTTTGCATTTTACACCTCCGCATAAAGAATATCGGCAGAAACTTTATCATTAGGGTTTCAAGATGGCAAGACACTTATTTCATTTTACCGCTGTGAAACCGTAAAAAATAAAAATCTGTGTGCCAAAATTTTAGATAGAATGAAATAGGTGATGAATTGGAATATATGTTTATTCGGAAGATATGCCCAATAAATAATAGACAATTGTAATAAATCACAATGAGAGGGTTGTGAGGTCTTTTCCTCGATTCCGAGTCTCTCCCGCCGTTGGCGGGATCATTTCAAGGCGTTACGGACGGGTGAAGCCCCGCCCTCTGGGCGGGACAAGCCTCCCCCCTCCCTGTTCCACTCGCCTTCGCTCGGGGCCAGGGGGTCCCCCATTCCGTAACACGATGAAATGACGAAGGCCTTCCGACAGTCACTCAGAAAAGACCTCACAACCCTTCCTTTTTTATGTGTTCTGTTTCAACCCACAGATTCTTATTAGGAGCCATTTATATTAGCGGGGCCTTTTTTCAGAACTATGGCCTCTTTCCGAAGCCTACCAAAAGGGATGTGTATGAATAGTATGGAAACAAACCCGAAGATGATTGTGGAAAAGAATAAGATACTGTGCCACACAATAGCAGCGGAAAGTGCCTCTTCTCTGCCTATTCCGTAAAACATGAAACCGTATTGGACGGACAGATGAAAAGTACCGATAAACCCGGGGGCTGAAGGGATTATCACCCCAAAAGTAGCCATAGATAGAATCAGAAAACAGGCGATAAAGGGGAGGGATAATCCCAGGGCCTGTTCGATTAATTGAATCTGGTAAAGGGATGTGAACCATAGAAAGAAAGAATAGAAAACAACCTGAATCAATCTGTATGGGTTTCTTGAAAGTACCAGTCCCATGCTGAAATTCCTGACTGTGTTTATGATTTTATTAAGAAAAGGAGTCGGGAGAAAGAAAAGGAGCCTTTCAAGTAACTTTAAAAATGGAGTGGCCTTGTATCTAACCCCCACCAGAAAGATAATAAGGAGGCTATATAAAAAAAGTAAAAGGAAGCCCGCCCCTCTCAGGCTTGTTGATATGAAGTGCCATTCACTCGGGAAAGTGGTCCCAATTAGGCCAATTAACAGAACCAGGAGCAGTGTATAACCGTCAAAAAGCCTTTCAACGACGATAGTACCAAATGCTGAACCGCCGCTGATATTCTCTGAATGTCCCAGGTAATTGGCCCTAATGAATTCCCCCAGTCTGGCGGGAAAAATGCAGTTGGCGGCGAAACCGATAAGGGTTGATGATAACCGATTTGAAAAGCCTGTTTTCTGGATAGGTTCAAGGAGTATTTTCCATCGCCAGGCCCTGATTACAAACTGAAAAAAGGTGAGGAGTATAACAAAATAGAGAATAAACAGGTTGGCTGATCGAATCATCGTCCACGTCTGTACCAGATCGACTTTTCGAAAGGCCAGATACAAAAACAGGGCGCTTATGAGTAGCCCTGACCAGAGTTTCCAGTTTATGATTTTATTCAATTCGCTGATTTTTTTCACTAAGTTTAAATAGTTGTCTTGTCTGTTGGACATCTTGAGCTATCTGATCGGAGAGATCTTTAAAACTCGCAAAAGTTCTCTCATTTCTCAATCGTTCAATAAAGCTGACACTGATGGTTTTTCCGAGCAAATTTCCTGAGAAATCGAGGATATGTGTTTCCACGGAGAACTGATTATCCCCAAATGTAGGATTATATCCGATGTTGGTCAATCCGTTATAGGTATTATCATTAATATGTACTTTGACGGCATAAACCCCGATTTTGGGTATCAATTCGTCGATGAGCTCTATGTTAGCTGTGGGAAATCCTAAAAGCCTGCCACCCCTGCTCTTGCCCTTAACAACGGTTCCGCAGACCTGATAATCTCTACCCAATAGCTTTTTTGCCCTGGATACGTGCCCTGCCCCAACCATGTTACGGATCGAGGTGCTAGAGACCAGTTTACGGTCAATACGGACCTGTTCTACAACATGTACGAGAAAACCGAGATGATTTCCCATATCTTGCAGGAGCGTAATGTTGCCCTCGCGGTTATGCCCGAAGGAATAATCATATCCAACCACGATTTCCTTGACGCCAATTTTGTCCACCAAAATATTCTGTACAAAATCGCGGGCAGAGATCGAGGCGAGCTGTTTTGTAAAAGGGATACAAAAAATGACATCAATACCAGCATCATCTATCAGCTTTAGTTTTTGCTGGGTGGGCGTAATCAGGGGAGGACTGTTCTCGGGCATCATGACCTTTATAGGATGGGGATCGAATGTCATAACCACCGATTGCCCGTCTATGTTGTTAGCCCTTTCCTTTACAATATTAAATAGGACTAAGTGGCCTTTATGGACGCCATCAAAATTTCCTATGGTCAATACCGGATTTCTTAATGGCTCTTCAAGTTGTTCCAGGTCGTATAATATTGTCATTTTACAACAAATACCGTCCCAAATAATTAGGCATTGACAAGGTTCGGTCAGGAATATAATCTCTTTTAATAAATATTTCAACTCTATAGCAAAGCCGAAGTGGCGGAATTGGTAGACGCGCTAGGTTCAGGGTCTAGTGGGTGTATGCCCGTGGGGGTTCGAGTCCCCCCTTCGGCACCATAATGACTATAAGGGGTTAGCCCAATTAAAGCTAACCCCTTTTTCACTTAGAAATCAATGAGAGCAGGACTAATGATTTGACAGCTTTATGTTTTTTGTCAAATATAAGCTTCGAGAATGCTTGTGATTTAGTGACTACTCCCGTAGTCAGGCTGCCTGTCGAGAGCCTCAAGGTCGAACGAGAGGCGGCACGACTTGAGCCGTTCGGCCCTGAGCTCACAGCCGAAGGGCTCGCCGACAAGTCTCTCGACGGGCCTTCAGCCTAAATAACCTGAGTAGTTACGCGATTTATAACAAAACTAATGATGGTGGCCAGGATCAGGAGCAGGAATTATGGAAAGCAAAGAATGAGGGGTATCCGGGAGTTACTGGCAGGCCTGCACCCTTCATGCCGGTGTTAAACTTGGTCTTTTTACTCTGATCAGTAATGAGGAGATTGATGCCCAAGGGATTGGCGAAAGATTAGGTTGTGATGTGAGAGGCATCACGATGCTCTTAAATGCCCTTTCAGCCATGGGGCTTGTTAAAAAGAAACAGGACAAATACGCCAACACAGACGCAAGTAAATCCTTGCTTGTTAAGGATTCGCCCCGATATATCGGTTACATGATCATGCACCACCATCACCTGGTGGAGATATGGTCAAGGCTTGATAATGCGGTCAGGTCTGGCAAGCCTGTGCGCGAAATAGGATTACGAGATAAACAAGAGCTTGAAAGCTTCTTAATGGGTATGTTCAACCTAGCTATGGGCATTGCGCCTCAAGTGGCAAGGGAGATCGACCTTAAGGGCAGGAAACACCTGCTTGACCTTGGCGGTGGTCCCGGGACCTATGCCATACATTTCTGCCTGGCAAATCCTGATTTGAAGGCCACTGTCTTTGATCTTTCTGCGACACGGCCTTTTGCGGGAAAGACCATCGCACAGTTCGGGTTATCCGACAGGATTGGTTTTGTGCCAGGCAATTACTTAGAGGATGAAATAGAAGGGACCTTTGATGTGGCCTGGCTTTCACATATTTTTCACGGGGAAGGCCCTGATGCCTGCCAGATGATCGTTGAGAAGACCATATCTGCCATGGCGCCGGGAGGTCTCGTATTGGTCCATGATTTTATCTTACGATACCTTTGACGGACCCCTGTTTCCAGCGCTCTTTTCATTAAACATGCTTGTTAACACGGAAAAGGGACGAGCCTATTCGGGTGATCAGATTAAAGGGATGTTAGAAAAGGAAGGCCTAAAGAACATACGGCGATTGTCTTTTAAGGGCCCTAATGAATCTGGCATTATCAGTGGGGAAGTTTAACCTTTTCGCGTGGTCCTTTCATTTCCCTTCCCAGATTTCTTCCCTGTTAAAATCGGAAAGAGACTTCCCTCCTGATTTTTCAAACATAACGATCCAGCTTTCAACACGGTCCTTGCCGTAGGCTTCTTTCCATGCGGCCATGATGGTATCCACCGGGATGTCTGCAAAGGTTCCGTGATCTGCCACGTACTCCATAAACAGCTTTTTTTCCAGGTTATAGGGTTGAAAGATGGAATCTTCACGGCCGTTGAATTCAAGGGGAGCAACCCTGTGCCTTTTGCACAGCTCTTTGTTAAAGGCAGGGGTTGCCTTGACCCATTTGCCTTCCAGGCAAAACTCTACAAAACCGTGATAAACAAACAGGTCTGAACCTATGAATTCAATCAGTTGTCTGGTAGCTAAATGATTTCGGATATCGGCAAATCCCAACCTGGAAGGAATTCCACATGCCCGGCCGAGGGCACAAAGGAGTGAAGCCTTGCAGACACAATATCCCCGGCCGCTTTTCAAGACATTGCTGGCCCGGTAATGCTCTGGGAGATAGAAAGGATAATAGGGGTCATACAAGATACCGTCACGCACGGCATAGTATATTTTTACTGCCCGTTCTATGGGATTTTTGCTCCTGCCGATCATATGTGCAGCAAAGTCAATGATCGTCCTGTGATCGCTGTCAATAATGGACGTTGGAGTAAGATACTTTTCGTTCGATGAATCCTTCATTTCAATTCCTTATTTCATTTAATTTAAGATAATATAGCAAAATAAGGAAGCGTTAGTCAAAAATTAAAATAACGTGATTGCTAACAATTTTTTTCTTGACACGTAGTTACTTTGTAGCTAAATTGTAGTTAAATTATCCCGGGTCAATTGAGTGGGGTTTTGTAATAATTCATAATAAAATTAAACAGTTAAATTCTTTTTTTATGGCCTTCTGGCCTTTTTTGGTAGCCTGACAAAATGCTAAATGACAAAAAATTAAAAAATGAAAAAAACCTCTCTGCCGAAAGGGGACAGGGCAAGGTCAAGTTTGAAGTTTATGGCGAAGAGATGGTGGAAAAGACAGTAAAGCAGAGCGGTAACAGCGGACGGGTCTATCTACCACCGGATTGGGTCGGATGCAGTGTTAAAATAATCAGAATTGATTAAAGAATCCACTCCTTGAGATATCATGGATACCTTGAAAAAAATGAACATAAGACGAATCAAGATAGAAGATGCCGACGATATAAGTAGTATTCAGACAGCCATCACGAAATCTGCCGAGAAAATAGATTTCAGGCAAATTATTGAAGAACAAGTCCGAAAAAATGAAGATGTCAGTTTTGTGGCTGAGATTGATGGCAGGGTTGCTGGTTACATGATAAGTTATACTATTTATGGCGGATTCGGCCTTGAAAAGAGCGCATGGATTGCCATATTAGGTGTGGACCCGAAATTTATGGGCCAAGGGATCGGGAAAAGGCTGGCAGAGGAAATATTGGTTGTATATCGGGAGAGGGGTATTAAGCATATCTTTACTACTGTCCTCTGGGATTCAGTAGACCTATTGTCCTTTTTCAAGACATTGGGCTTTGACAGGAGCAATTTTATTAACCTGAGAAAAGAACTGGATTTTTGACTATCCACCCTGTTAACAATGAAAGCCATTCCATTTTCGAAAAAAATGCAATGGCTTTTTACAAAAACCCACTTTTTTCTTGACACGTAGTTACAATATAGCTATATTGTAATCACATCGTACCGGACATCGTAGACAATCTTTTCTTATCACCAAGAGTAATTTTTTGATTCAGTATTAAAGGTTTATTAGCCCCTGAACTAATGGCATAGCTTTTGATAGAAAAATAACTTCAGCAACTTAAGCAATTTCAACCTTCACCCTCACCCTCCCGCTGTGCGGGATTGACGGACTTTTTACGAGTCCGTCATGATTAATCAAAAAGCATGCCACGGATTCAGGTAATCTAGAAGGGGAAAAAAATGAGGTACGCAGAGACAGGGTTTAATTTAGAAATTGATCTAACCCGGGGAAACATTGAGAGGGTAGAAACCGACCCAAGAGACACCGAGCTTTATCTGGGGGGTCTGGGGACGAACGCCAAGATATTGTGGGACAGGGTTCCGCCTGAAGTTGAACCTTTTTCTCCGGATAATCTTTTAATATTCAGCGCCGGTCTTTTGTGTGGTACCCCTGCTACCGGTTGTAACCGTACCATTGTTTCTACCATTTCTCCTCAGACTGAGTTAATGGCATTTTCAATGATGGGTGGGTTTTGGGCACCGGAATTGAAGTATGCCGGTTATGACAAGGTGGTCCTTCGCGGCAAATCCCCTAATCTAATTTATTTGTGGATAAACAATGACAAAGTAGAAATACGTGATGCCTCTCATTTGCAGGGTAAAGGTGCTATCGAAACTGCAGAACTTATTCAAGATGAGTTGAATGAGCCGAAAGCCCAGGTGGCTGCGATCGGCCTGGCCGGTGAAAACAGGGTCTATTTTGCTTCCATCGAGCAGGGCAGGTCCAGCGCCAGCCGATTAGGAGTAGGGGCCGTTATGGGAGACAAAGGGATAAAGGCGATAGCTGTTCGTGGGACAAAAGACATCAATGTTGCCCAACCCGCTGAATTCATGGAACTTTGCAATGAAGTGCTGGAATATATAAAATTCCGAAATGAAAATCCGATTCCCGGGGTAATGACCATTTTACAAGGGCTTGGGTCACCGCAAGAGATGGCAACCCATGATGAGAAGTGGCACACCGAGAATTTCATGTGGGGAAACTCCCGCGTCCGCAGAAGAGATTTCTGGAACGAGGAGATCGCAAAGGAGTGGAAGGAAACGATGGAAAGTATGCAGACGCGGCTGATAAGTTGCTATAACTGTCCCATGAAATGCGGGGCAACAATTACCCCAACGGGACAGCCAACATACATGATGAAATGTTTCTCGAAACTTACCTATACAATGGCGGCCATGTCAGACCTGGAGTTTGGTTTTAAAATCGCCGGCCTTGCTCAGGAATATGGAGTTGACGGATACTCAACCCCGCAGGTTATGGCCTTCGCCCTTGAACTGTATGAAAACGGCATTTTAACCGACGATGATTTTCCTGGAATGCCGTCTGATAACGAGGGTAGATTTTACTGGTTACTTGACAGAATTGTCCGGCGGGAAGGAATAGGAGATGTTTTAGCCAATGGTACGTATTGGGCGGCCAAAGAGATTGGTAAGGGCGCGAAAGAATATGCCCATAATACTATTAAGAAACATGAGCAACTGCCTCTCAAGCTGTCAATGCTGAATCCCGTTTATTTCCTTATGTATTCTACCGGAGAGAAGATAAATATTACCCAGATTGAAGGGCAGTTCCCCCAGGCCCCTTACCCGAAAAGAGAGCATAGAGAAGCCTTTGTAAAGGACTGGTTCCAGGTCCCTGATGAAAAGTTCAAACAGTATTTTTTGGACTGGGAGCCACGAGGAGAAAACTCAAATCCATATTACCCGACTGTCCAAATGTCCTGTGACATTGTCGACTGGCAAGAGAGGATGCACTATATTGATGACGCCCTCGGCATGTGCTCGGGTCTGTCATCATTCCCCCTGAAGCCTCCCTATCATATGCACAATTACCCGAAATTTATATCAGCAGGGGCCGGGATCGAAATGGATGAAGACAAACTAACCCAGGCAGCCAAAAGGTACCGAACTTTAGTTAGAGCCATTAATATCAGAAGAGGCATGAGGAGAGCTGATGAGAAGCCTCCGGAGGACCATTGGAAGAAAAGATTTCCCGAACTTGAAAAGGAACTCCTTGATACGTATTACAAATTCAAGGGATGGAATAATGATGGTATTCCTGCTAAAGAATCTTTACATGAACTGGGTTTGGATTACGTTGCAGAAGACTTTGTTCAGAGGGGGATCTTGACGGATAGTGAAGACGCTCCTTCCAAAGAGACTTCGGCGGAAACAGAGAAGAAATAAAGAGAAGAGGTTGTAACCGTCATGGGTGAGAAAAAAAAGAAAATAATTAAAACAATAAAAGTTGATGTTGATTTATGTAATGGTTGCCGGGCCTGTGAGGTCATCTGCTCCGCCTTTCACGCCGAGCCGAAATATAGCAGCAATAATCCGGCGAGGTCTCGTATTCGGGTGATTCGTGATCCACTTAAAGACGTATATGTTCCTGTATACGCGGGTGAGTATACTGCATCCGAATGTATGGGCAGAGACAAATACACGATTGACGGAAAGGAATATGACGAGTGTGCCTTCTGCAGGGCTTCCTGCCCATCCAGGGATCTTTTCAAAGAACCAGATTCCGGTCTCCCTCTGAAATGCGATATGTGTGAAAGCGATCCGGATTTAGAAGAGCCCCTGTGTGTTCAGTGGTGCATAACTGATGCCCTGACGTACGAAGAAAGGGAAGAGGAAGTAGAAGAAGAACTGGAGCAGGAGGAGATGGAGATCGGATTGGAAGCATTGGCAGACAAATTTGGATTGGACAAGATAATGGATACCGTTGCCAGGATGTCAGTGAAGGACTAACCAGCTGCGCTGCCGGCTTTTAGACTGAAGGGGTTTAGACTGAAGGTGAAAATAGATCGTCGTCAAACCTTCAGCCTTCAGCCTAAACACCTAAATGGCGCTATATTTTCTGGCAATTACAAATCTGAGAGACAATTTCTTAGATTGATTGAGTAAAATATAGCCGAGTACAAAGAGATTGTCGATGTCATAAAAGAGAGCGGCGGAGACGCCTTTAAGCGGTGCTTTCAATGCGGATTATGTGATACGGTTTGTCCGTGGAATAGGGTTAGAAACTTTAGCATGCGCAAGCTGGTCCGGCAGGCTGTGTTCGGTTTTACTGAGATAGAAAGTGAAGAGATGTGGCTTTGTACGACCTGCGGAAGATGTCCTCAGCAGTGCCCAAGGGACGTTAATCAGATAGAGTCGGGAATAGCCTTGCGCAAGGTTGCCACGGAATATGGTGTTTTTCCGGAGTCTGTAAAGCCTGTCCGTACTGCGGTCGGGGGCCTCATGGGTGAAGGAAATCCCCTTGGTGAAGAACGAAAAAAGAGGGGTGATTGGGCAAAAGGTATGTCTGTAAAGACGTTTACCGAGGGAACGGATATTTTATATTTCCCGGGCTGTTATCCCAGCTATGACCCAAGGCTAAAAAAGGTCGCTGTTGCCACAGCCAATATCCTTAACAAGGCAGGGGTAGATTTCGGGATATTGGGCGAAGCGGAGAACTGCTGTGGAGAAAGTATCCGCAAGACCGGTGATGAAGAATTATTTAAACGTTTGGCTAAGGAAAACATCAAAACGTTTGTCGATAATGGAGTAGAAAGAATACTTGTTAATTCTCCTCACTGTTACCATACCTTCAAGAACGAGTATCCCCGATTTATGGTAAATTTTGAGGTGATTCATATATCCCAATACCTGTTCGAGCTTATTAATGAGGGCAGGATTAAACTTACAGGGGAGTATGCTAAAAAAATTACCTATCATGATCCCTGTTACTTAGGTCGACATAACGGCATCTATGACGAGCCCCGGGACGTGTTAAAGGAAGTTCCCGGTTTAGAACTGATTGAAATGCCTGAGTCACGGGAAGATAGTCTCTGTTGCGGAGGTGGAGGAGGCAGGGTCTGGATGGAAACTCAAAAGGGTGAGAGATTCTCCGACCTCAGAATAGAACAGGCAATGGATGTCGGGGCTGAGGTGCTTGTTACTGCCTGCCCCTACTGCATTACCATGCTTGAGGATAGCAGAGTAACAATGGGGGCCGACGAAAAGATAGAGATTAAAGACATCACGGAAATTATCCAAGAAGCGATTTAGGGAACCGAAGAAACCTGATGAGGACATAGAGAAGTGGAAAAAGAACAAATTGAACAGCTTTGTAAAAGTTTCGCGGACAGTAACTTTGGAGACGTCATTGTTGTTGGTGCAGGGATCAGCGGGATTCAGGCCTCTCTTGATCTTGCCACTGCGGGTTTTAAGGTCTATTTGGTTGAGAAGGGGGCGTCAATTGGCGGCCATATGGGCCAGCTTGACAAGACGTTCCCCACCAATGAGTGCTCCACATGAATACTTGCACCCAAAATGGTCGAGGCCGACCGTCATACAAATATTGAAATACTGACCTATACGGAAGTTGACGGTGTAGAAGGGGAAGCGGGAGACTTTACGGTAACCCTGATAAAAAAGCCCAGATACATTATAGAGGATAAGTGTACCGGCTGTGCTACCTGTGCAGAATACTGCCCGGCTTTGATCCCTGATCCGTATAATCAAGAATTGTCCACGAATAAGGCCGTTCATATATACTTTTCCATAGCAGTTCCTCTTGTCAGCTATATAGATGAAAACTGTCTAGGAGCAATACTTCTGTCTCCGGGCTTTGAACCATTTGATCCCGGGGTGAAGGATGAGTATGGCTATGGAAAGATGCCGAACGTAGTAACCAGTCTTGACTTTGAACGTTTACTGTCTGCAACCGGACCATATGAGGGTGAGGTAAAGAGGCCTTCAGACGAGAAACATCCCCATAAAATAGCCTGGATTCAATGCGTAGGTTCGAGACGGGTTACCGAGGGGGATAACAGCTATTGTTCAGCAGTATGTTGCACCTATACCCAGAAACAGGTGCTTTTGACAAAAGATCATTATCCGGATGTAGAGTGTACCATATTCCACAACGATATTCGTTCCTATGGCAAGGACTTTGAGACATACTATCAAAGGGCCGCTGATATGCCAGGCGTTAAATTTGTTAGAAGCTACGTATCAATAGGAAAAGAGATCCCTGAAACTAAGAATGTGACTATAAGATATTCTACTCCTGACGAGGGTGTAAAAGAGGAAGAATTCGATCTGGTGGTCTTGTCTATCGGATTAAATCCTCCTGCCGATCATAATGAGCTGGCAGAAAAGTTCGGAATAGAGCTTACTTCTCACAACTTCTGTAAAACCAATCCCGTTAATCCGATTGAGACATCCTGTCCGGGAATTTTTGTAAGCGGAGCCTTTCAGGGGCCGTTAGACATCCCAGAGTCAGTCATTACGGCCAGCGGGGCCGGGTCCCAGTGTGGTGAGATCCTTGACTACAGAAGAGGGAAACTGACACAGGAAAGGATATACCCGCCGGAAAGGGATGTCTCCAAAGAGGAGACAAGGATAGGAGTCTTTGTGTGTCATTGCGGGGCTAATATCGGGAGGGTGGTGGATGTTCCCTCCACAGTCGAATATGCATTAACCTTGCCAAATGTTGTTTATGCACAGGAGCAGCTCTTTTCATGTACCACCAATTCTGCCAAAGAAATAGCAGACATTGCAAAAGAAAAAGGGCTTAATCGAGTAGTTATCGCTGCCTGCAGTCCGAGGACACTTGAACCGTTATTCCGGGACACCGTCCGGGAAGCGGGAATTAATCAATATTTCCTGGAAATGAGTAATATCAGGGAGCAAAACTCCTGGGTCCACTCTAAAGAGCCGGAAGAAGCCACCCAAAAGGCAAAGGACATCGTCCGGATGTCGGTAGCCCGAACTGCCCTTTTGGAGCCATTACAGGAAATTGATCTGCCGGTCAACAAGACGGCGTTAGTGGTTGGTGGAGGTATAGCCGGCATGACTTGTGCTCTCTCCATAGCCAACCAGGGACATGATGTTTATCTGGTGGAAAAGGATACAGACCTGGGGGGAATGGCTCGAAGAATCCATTACACCCTGGAAGGGCTGGATGTTCAGGCCTATTTGCGTGATCTTGTGCGCAAGGTTTATCAGCACCCCTTAATCCATGTATATACTGATGCTACCATCACAGAGGCTACCGGTTATATTGGGAATTTCGTAACCAGGGTGAAGTCTGAAAGAGGGATCACAGAGATAAAGCATGGAGCAGCCGTCATCGCTATTGGTGCTGATGAATATAAACCCACCGAATACCTTTATGGAGAAGATGACAGGGTATTGACCCAGCTGGAGTTGGAGGACCAAATCGCCAGAGGAGAAGAAAGGCTGATCAAATCCCAGAGTCTGGTGATGATCCAATGCGTAGGCTGCAGAAATGAAGACAGAAACTACTGCGCCCGGGTATGTTGCAGCCATGCTATAAAGAACGCCTTGAAACTAAAAGAGATAAACCCCGAGATGGATATCTACATTATCTTTCGGGATATGAGAACGTATGGTCTTATGGAGGACTATTATCGGGAAGCGTCAGAGAAAGATGTAAAATTCATCCGTTACGAGCCGGATGATAAACCTCAGGTGGAAGCTGTTGAGGAGGAAGGTCGGCCTGTTTTAAGAGTTACCGCGACCGATCCCATTTTAGGTCAGAAGCTTGCTATAGATGCCGATTACCTCACTTTGTCTGCTGCCGTGATTCCCCCCGCAGGAAACAGGGAAATATCTCAGTTATTCAAGGTCTCTTTGGGACCGGATGATTTTTTCAAAGAAGCCCATGTTAAATTAAGACCTGTTGACTTTGCCGCGGATGGCATTTTCCTGTGTGGGACAGCTCACTATCCCAAGCATATACCGGAAGCGATTACCCAGGCTTATGGAGCTGCAGGTCGGGCTTTAACCCTTCTCTCACATGATATAGTCACAGTCTCAGGTTCTGTTTGCGAGGTAAAAGAGGATGATTGCGTATCGTGTGGGGCATGTATTACAGCTTGTATGTATGGCGCCATAGAGTTTCATGATACACCACAAGGCAAAAAGGCCAGAGTTAATCCTGTTCTCTGTAAAGGAGATGGTCTCTGTAACGCAAAGTGTCCAACAGGGGCTATTTTTCTAAAGCACTTTACCGATGAAGAGATCTTGAGCCAAATTGATGCGGCGGTTCCAGAAGAAGAGATCATACAACAAATGGATGCGGCGGTTGGAGATGTGTAGAAGTATACGAGTGAGTAAAGAATCCACGCCCATCGAAGATCCCGCTATGCGGGGAAGGACGTGGCCTTGATTTGCCCCTGGAAGGGGCTAAGGCGCTATGAAAAAAAAAGTGCCTAAAATGCCTAAAGTTTGAAGTGCCTAAAGTTGTGGTACGCCTTCGGCGTGCTATTTTATCAAACAAAGATTCAGGGGTTTACCCCCTCTTGCGTGCTAATTGGTGTCATAGAGTAATTTATAGAAAATAGCAGAATTCATTAACTTTAGGCATTTTAGGCACTTTAGATCACTTTAGGCACTTGTGCAGATTAAAGGCAGAGCCATTTTGCTCTGACCTGGCTGTGAGGACCAAGGTTACCATAACCGACTAAAGGAGAGGTGAGAACGAATGAGTACAGGACTTAAATTTAAACCAAGAATAATAGGTTTTGTATGCCATTGGTGAGGATACGGAGCTGCTGACCTGGCTGGAGTTTCCAGACTGCAATATACGCCTGAAATGAGGCTTATCCGCGTCATGTGTTCCGGTAGAATCGACCTGAAGTTTATCCTCCGAGCGTTCTCAAATGGAATGGATGGGGTATTTATTGGTGGTTGTCATCTCGGTGAATGCAATTATGTTACGCATGGAAATTACGATGCATTAAGCGTGGTGCTTCTATGCAGAAAAATAATGGAACATATAGGGCTGAACCCGGAAAGGTTAAGGCTCGAATTTATGTCTTCCAGTGATGGAATCCGTTTCGCCGCACTGGCGAATGACTTTTCCAGGAAGGTAAAGGAGTTAGGACCACTTGGCACAAGCGAAGGAATAGACGAAAATAGATTAAAGTTCAAACTTGAAGCAGTTAATAAATTAGTCCCTTACATTAAGCTGGTGGAAAGGGAGAGGCTGAGAGTACCTGTTAAATCGGAAGAAGCGTATAATAAATTTTTCACCAGTGACGAGTTAAACAGGTTATTTAATGAATTAATTGTAGATAAATTGGCGATAAGCCAAATTATGTTACTCCTGCGAGAAAAACCCCTTTCAACTGGAGAAATTTCTGAGAATTTAGGTCTAAACCCGTCTGAAGTATCAAGGCACATGAACAGTTCATCAAGACAAGGATTCGTCAGGTACGATGAAAGCGAAAAGTGCTTTGCTCTTGCCTAAGGTGAAAGAGCAGGCAGTGGATCAGGTGAAAGAAGAAGATAAGGACAGCGGCTATGGATAACGACAGAATCGATCAGATTATTGATAAACATAACGGCGAAGCCAGTTTACTAATTCAGGTATTATTAGAGATTCAGAGTGAAAATCATTGGCTTCCTAAGGAAGCATTAGAGAGGGTCAGCGAAAAATTACAAGTTCCTTTAACCCGGATACTACATATAGCTACCTTTTATAAAGCCTTTAGTTTAGTTCCTAAAGGACGTCATGAAATTCACATTTGTGTGGGTACTGCCTGTCATGTTCGTGGTGCGACGCGTGTCCTCGACACGGTGCAAGACCTGACTGGAATTAAACCTGGCGAAACGGACTTGGATTTGAAGTTCAGCCTGGAAACTGTTAACTGCCTCGGCTGCTGTGCTTTAGGACCGGTGATGGAAGTCGATGGGAAGACCCATGGTAAGATGGCGCCGGCCGAGACAGCAGACGTGTTAAAAAACTATGAGTAGGATAAAATTATGTCGCGGATAAATTCACCCGCTGAATTGGAAGAATTCAGGAAGGGTATCTTGTCGAAAAGAGACCCAAACAAACCTTGTATTACACTCTGTTCCGGATCTGCCTGCCATGCTACTGGTAGTGGAGAAGTTGCTGCGAGTCTTGAAGAGGAGATTGAAAAACAAGGCTTAAGTGGTGAGGTGGACATCAGGAAGACTGGTTGCCATGGTTTTTGTGAGAGGGGTCCTATTATAGTTATTCACCCTGAGGAAATATGTTATTTACAAATAGAGCCTGAGGATGTTCCTGAAATTGTATCCCAGACTATAAAGGAGAAGAAGGTCATAGAGCGTTTACTCTATACCGATCCCAGCACCAATGAAAAGATAATTCATGAATCTGAAATCCCCTTCTACAAGAACCAGGAGCGGCTTGTTTTCGGTTCCAACGGTAATATTGATCCTAAGAGCATCGATGACTATCTGGCAATTGGCGGTTATTCCGCGTTAGCAAAAGCTCTTTCCGGGATGACCTCCGAGCAAGTATTGGAGGAAGTCAAAAAATCCAACCTGAGAGGGAGGGGAGGTGGCGGCTTTCCCGCAGGGAGAAAGTGGGAAGAATCCCGCAATGCCCCTGATGAAATAAAATATGTGATAGTCAATGCAGACGAGGGGGATCCTGGAGCTTATATGGATAGGAGCCTTCTCGAGGGGAATCCTCACTCAATCCTCGAGGGATTGACCATCGGAGCCTATGCCATCGGCTCCCACGAGGGCTATATTTACGTTCGACAGGAATACCCCTTAGCGGTAGAGAATGTGAACCTCGCTATTAAGAAGGCTGAGGAGTATGGTTTTCTTGGGAAAAACATCCTCGGCTCAGGCTTTGATTTCAAAGTTATCGTGCACCAGGGAGCCGGTGCTTTCGTCTGTGGTGAATCGAGTGCTCTGATGACGGCATTGGAAGGCAGGGCAGGAGAGCCCAGACCGAAATATATCCACACCGCCATTAAGGGCGTTTGGGATAGACCCAGCGTTTTGAATAATGTTGAGACATGGGCTAATGTGCCGCTTATCATCAATAAAGGCGCTGACTGGTTTGCTCAAATTGGAACTGAAAAAAGCAAGGGCACGAAGATTTTCTCCCTGGTTGGCAAGATAACCAATACCGGCCTTGTGGAAGTACCCATGGGCATGACCCTGAAAGATATTATCTACAAGATAGGCGGTGGAATCCCTGGAGGCAAGAGGTTCAAAGCAGTTCAGACCGGGGGACCGTCCGGAGGATGTATCCCTGAGGAGCTGTTGGATTTGGAAGTTGGTTTTGATGAACTCACCAAGGCCGGTTCAATGATGGGGTCAGGGGGGATGATTGTAATGGATGAAGATACCTGCATGGTTGATGTCGCCAGGTACTTCATTGACTTCCTCACTGATGAATCGTGCGGCAAATGTGTCCCATGCCGTGAAGGCCTGAGGCAGATGCTTAAGATTCTTACTAATATCACCGAAGGAAAGGGAAAAGAGGGCGACATCGAGCTTTTGGAGGAGCTATCCGAGGTAGCCAAAGAAGCCGCCCTTTGTGCTTTAGGTAAGAGTGCCCCTAACCCGTTCCTAAGCACGTTACGCTACTTCAGAGATGAGTATGAGGCACACATCAAGGAGAAGAGGTGCCCGGCTTTGTCCTGCAAGGAGCTGATCGCGTACCATATTGACCCGGATAAGTGCAAGGCCTGTATGATTTGCCTTAGGAAGTGTCCTGCCGAGGCGATTGACGGTGGCAAGAACAAGATCCATGTAATCGACCAGGAGAAATGCACAAAGTGCGGAACCTGCTTTGAAGTTTGCCCCTCTAAATTCGGTGCAGTGACAAAGATTTCCGGCGAGCCTGTTCCGCCTCCTATTCCTGAAGAACAAAGAACTATAGTCAGAAAGAGTAAAAAAAATGAGTGAAATCATTTTACAGATTGACGGAAGAGAAGTTGGAGCAAAGGAAGGGATGACCATTTTGGAGGCAGCCCAAAGTGCAGGGATAGTTATTCCGACACTTTGTCACCACGAGAAATTAGAGCCTTATGGGGCTTGCCGAATTTGCTCCGTAGAAGTAGAAGTTCATGGCTGGACAAGACTCGTTGCCGCCTGCGTTTACCCGGTAGAACAAGATTTGGTAGTAAGAACCAGGTCTGAGAAGCTAGATAGAATTCGCAAAATGATCTTAGAGCTATTGCTGGCTCATGCTCCGGATTCCCCGCAATTACTGGATTTGGCTCAAGAGTATGGAGCAGACAAAGACCGTTTTGAAAAAGAGGCCTCATTTTGCATTCATTGTGGTCTATGTGTAAGATACTGCGCTGAGGTCAAGAAGAAGTACGCTGTTGGATTTGTTGACAGAGGAACAAGGAAAGAGATAAGTTTCATTCCGGAGATAGCCGCTAAGGAGTGCTGGGACTGCAAAGAATGTTTTCCGCTTTGCCCTACATCGGCACTACAAGCAGCTTACGTTTTGACTGAAGCTCTAACGTCTTCCTCACCTTCTTCCGAACCCGAGTCAGAGAAATAGACAAGGATTCATACGCTTCCAGGACGGAATCAAAATACTGGTTTTTGTTTGATAAGAAGTCCCTTTTTCCCGCGTGGCCCTAGAAGGTCTAACCTTCTTCTCAAGGAACAGAAACAATTGAGTACAGGAAAGAATACTGAATCTTATCAAGTGATTCGGTATGAAAGAGAGGTCTGCCGGACCAGTTCTCTCGAATTGATCGGAGAGGAACCCCTTTTGATTCGTATCGATGAGAAGCCTTACTCAGTGGTGATGAGAACACCCGGGGAAGAGTTATTTCACGCGGCAGGGTTCTGTCTTGGGGAGGGGATTGCGGACTCCCCGGATGATTTTATGTCCATAGGATATTGTAAAGATCTGGATCCGAATGTTATTGATATCCGGCTCAAACCCGAAAGGCGTGAAAAGATTCATGATCTTCTTGAGAGGAGGGGCTTTGTCAGCCAAACCAGTTGTGGCATTTGCGGTAAGGAGATGATAAAGGACCTTTATCAGATCTTAACTCCGGCAGAAAAAGGCTTCCAGGTTGAAATTAACCGTATTTTTGATTGCATTAACAAGCTTTCCGAAAACCAGACCTACTATCCGAGAACCAGGGGCTCACACGCTGCATTAATATTTGACGATCAACTGGAAATGATCTCTTTTGCTGAGAGCTGTTTAAAGCCAGCATCCTGGTTCTATCTTCAAGGATAAGTTATGAATTAGTTCAAAAAGCTGCCAGAGCGCATCTGCCGATTATGATCAGTAAATCAAGACCGACCGCCCTTGCCGTCGAAATGGGACAGGCCCTTAACATGACGCTCGCCTGTGTTTTTGAGGAATCTGAATTAATATTAGTTTGCGGCGAAAACCGCATAGTGAGAGAATAAATAAGAAAAAGAATCATAAATAGGAATTCCCGGCCAGATACTCCCGGGTATACTCCCGGGTCTCCGCCAGAAAGGCCAAAACCGGCCGCAGTCCCTTCTTGCCCCGATGCTGAGTATTATGGCCTTTTCGGGCTCCTTCAATAGCCCCATAGACCGTCTCCACTGTCGTATCAATATCAATATGAACCCGATGATAAACCCGATTCAGGCCATAGGTCAGGCATCTGACCTGTCATTTTTGGGCGATGATAGTGAGATATTAGTGAACAGGGGCCTTATTGTGGTAAATGAGGATACCCTTCAGGCATGAAAGGAATATATGCGGGCGGCGACGTGGCGGCCGTGCAGGGCGCCATTGTTCATGCAATTGCCGCAGGCCGCAAGGCCGCATCATCCATAGATATAGCCCTAGGAGGGGCCGGGGATATCGAGGAAGTCTTGTTTGAAAGGGATGTTCCAAGTCAGTATATCGGGCGGGATGAAGGCTTTGCTTCATGGCCGCGAGAAAAAGTGCCTGAGCTTGAACTCGAAGCGAGGCACCAGGGATTTCAAGAGGTGGCTCTGGGATTCGAAGATGAGCAGGCAAAAGACACAAAAAGTAGAATTGACACATTGTAATAAAAATTGTTAATGGGATAGTTATGGAAGTTGTAAATCCGCTCAGTGAAGTTGCTGATGCTATAAACGAGGCCGGTGGGGAAGCTCTCAAGTCTTGCTACCAGTGCGGGCTCTGTACGGCTTCTTGTCCCTGGAATCTGGTCCGCCCCTTTCTTACGCGAAGGCTTATTCACGAATCTCAGATTGGCCTGTTAGACCTTGGGAGCGAAGAAGTCTGGCTTTGTGCTACCTGTGGGGCTTGCGTGGAACGATGTCCCCGTG
>JAFDHL010000386.1 GCA_019308785.1 Deltaproteobacteria bacterium | reverse complement strand
AGGGAGGCCGCCAGCAAGAAGGGTTGGACACCCATGTCGATGATGTTCTGAACGGCATTGATACTGTCATTGGCACTCATGCGGCAGAGTACGATGCGCCTGGCAAAGGCGCCCTGTATAGCGGCCCTGGTATCCTCCTGGCAAGTGATATCCCCGATGTACGCAACATCGGGTTCCTGTTTCATGACCGACTGAATTCCCTCGGCAAAGGTGAACTCGCTTTTTTCCTCGGGTTTTCCCTGGATCATCCCGGGCACCTCGTACTTGATCACGGGGTCAAATCCCATTGCAAGCATTTCTGGCTTTAAAACCTCTAAGACAGAGGCGTAAGCAGTTGTCCGTTTCCCCGAGCCCGGGGGGCCTGTGATCAGGTAGAGACCTGAGCCGCGGGAGAGGGCCTTCCGGAACGAGGCCAGCATTTTCTGGGTCATTCCCAATTGATCCAGACCAAGGGTGGCACTCTGCTTGTACTGGACTTTTATGATGGTGGCTTCGCCATGAAGTGTGGGCATGATATAGGTGTAAAGCTCTATTTTACCTTCATCTAAGGTCAATTTAAAAAAACCGCTCTGAGGAATCTTGGTCCTGGTGATGTCCATGCCGGAGAGGACTTTAATCCTGTTGATGACATTGCCCTTAGTATCGGCCGGGATGTTAATGTCCACAGCCCTCAGCGCGCCCTTAATACGAGTTCGAATTACCAGTGTGTCCTGAAGCGGCTCGAGGTGGATCTCTGTCGCGCCCTCCTTTACCGCCTCCTGGATGATTTTGTCCACTTGCTGGACTATCCCCTTATCCTCGGTTGCCGTACGAAGCTTGCCGGCATCTGCAGGTGACTTCTTCGCCGATTCAAACTCTATCTTTGCCATGGTGACCTCCCTTTATCAGGCCTTTTAGAATGTGCTTTGTCATGTCAGGACCGTTCCAGGGGTCCAAATACCAGGAAAGGCTAACATTTTTCGAGGTCAAAAGAAATAAAAAAGCCAATGAAAACAGGAGAATCATGTCAGCTAACTGGTTTTTTTAGGACAGGTGTTTTTTCCGGATAGGCTAAATAAACTTAACACATGCACTTGAAAGCACAAAAAAGACGTGTTACACGTAAAAAACGTGTATATTAATCAGGAGGGAAAGATGAAACAGAATATTACCCTGAGTATTGATAAAGAGATCATCAAGAAAGGGAAAATTATTGCAGTCCAAAAAGAGACGTCCGTCAGCAAAATGTTGAGTGAACTGCTTAAAGAAATCGTGGATAAGGAAGACCGCTATGAGGCGGCAAAGAAAAATGCTCTGCAAAATTTGAAGAAGGGATTTCATCTGGGTGGACACATAAACTGGAATCGTGAGGATCTTTATGAAAGATAGGACCTTTGTGGACACAAATATCCTTGTTTATGCCCATGATCTGGACGCAGGGAATAAGCATGAGATAGCCAGAGGGATTGTTTTAGAATTATGGGAATCTCGTTCGGGAATGTTAAGTACACAGGTTCTACAGGAATTCTATATGACACTCACGAGGAAAATACCTACGCTCCTTGCTAAGCCGACTGTTAGAGGAATTGTGAAGAGTTATTTCAATTGGGACGTTGTCCTCAATGATGCCGATGCTCTAATTGTTTCTGCGGCATTTTCGAGAAATGCAGCTACCATACTCACTGAAGACCTCAATCACGGTCAATATGTTGAAGGCATTTTGATCAAAAACCCGTTTAAGGCCCAAGCGGAGGGCAATCCTTAAAATTGAGTCAACCGGAAACATTGCAAATGGTAAGCTTTATCGGCTGTTTTTCACGATGAGACAGATGGAAGATGAGGGAATTTGTGGTGGGGCTGAAGGTTCACATCAAATATTAATGAGCTAATTGCATGGACGTTACTATGTCCAGCATATTGGTGGTTTCTCCTACCTGCTTTTGGTCTAACAGGTTGAAATGGGTCAGGCATGTCCCGCACACAAGGATGTGTATCCCATCCTTATCAAGTTCCTGAACAACCGGAAGAACGTCTGAGCCATCAATGGTCAGTTTGACACCGTTGTTGACAAAAACAAGACGCCATAGTTCATCTCCCATCTCCTTCAAGGTCTTCAGGAAACTCACCATAAGTTTTTCGCCTAATTCGTCATCCCCGTGCCCCATGCGGTCATTGGCCACCATGACCATGATTTTTTTCTGTTCTGTTTCAGGCCTTTCAACAACAAGCTCTTCATGTATAATTTCCCCTTGCCTCTTACCGATGACATGAAAGTTGTCTCCCTCCTGTTGCACCGATACTTCAAGATTCTGGGATTCCATAAATCGGGAGACATTTTGTTTGGACGCCTCGTTGTCCACCACCACCTTTATGACGTCAGGGTGATCTTTCTCCATTGCTTCTTTTGTCTGTAATACCGGGGCAGGGCAGGCGACGGGGCAGGGCAGGCGAGACCACGGCAATCTATTTCTTTAAGCATTTATCTCCCTCACATGAATCTGGATAGGCACTGAGGTTATGTTCTAATTTGCTCAAATGTCTGTGGCTAAATTTAAACCTGGTTATAATGCTCTGCGTTGTAACCGATCCATTTACGTATCAACAACTATCTTTCCCTCTGGTTCGGATACTACGTCTCCGATAATGGCCGCTTCATTGATCCCGTTTTTTTTCAATTCATCTAACAGATCATCACAGATCATCAGCCCTATCCCTGTCCACACAAATAAGCAATCCCCCGGATGTCTGGGGGTCAAATAGAACATCTTGAGTGATACGATCTACAGAAGATGCGAATTCCACCATGCATTCGCGGAACTCGCGGTTATTATAAGCCCCGGCAGGTACAAGCCCCATTCCGGCATAATCAAGGGTTTGGGGTAGAATGGGTATCTTGTCGCCCATGAGTCTTATCCCGAATGCCGAATCTATTACCATCTCCGCAATATGACCCAAGAGACCAAAACCCGTAATATCAGTGCACGGATCGCTGCCGCGTCCCTGTTAAGGGTTGCCATGAGCCGGGTGACGGTTTCGATGATCTCGGCAGAGGCAAGGCCACCTTTGATGGCTGTGTTAATGATGCCCGTACCAAGCGGCTTGGTTAGTATCAGCTGATCGCCTTGTTTAAGATTCTTCTTTGTAAGTACGCGATCCGGATGAACGAACCCGGTGACAGACAAACCGTATTTCAGTTCCTTGTCCTCCACGCTGTGCCCCCCTACCAGGACAACACCAGCCTCTTTCATCTTATCCAATCCACCCTGGATAATCTGACGGAGTATGGAAATGTCCATATCCTTGATGGGAAAGGCCACCAGATTCATAGCGGTCTTGGGGACTCCACCCATGGCATAGACATCACTCAAGGCATTGGCCGCTGCGATCTGGCCGAACCAGTATGGATCATCCACAATGGGCGTAAAAAAATCCACGGTCTGGATAATAGCAAGATCATCG
>JAFDHL010000115.1 GCA_019308785.1 Deltaproteobacteria bacterium | reverse complement strand
CTCATCGAGCTCAAACCACTTAGTGCCCTGGGGAATATAATATTTCTTTCGCGTCTCATAATCCGCGGTAAATTGTTGTATTTCATATGGAAATAACATGTGCAGTTCATTCTGCCCGCTGCAATAAATCAGATATACAAAGCACTTTTTTTTGAGTTCCACGAACAACTTTAATTGATCCCCGGTTTTCAGGGTCGTATCACGCGTTATCGCCACAAGTCGCCGGTCGTTCTCTGAGCCGACCATCGCTCCAAACGCCCAGCGGAAACAGATGTTTTTTTTCTCATTTTGCTCTGCGTTTATCGTCGGACACTCAAGCAAAGCCAGACAAAAACAAACCAGTAAGAAAATCATCGAAGTCAGTTTAAAGTTTTTCATCTGTCATCCTCCTGAAAACCATCGCATTTCGACAAATCTGTCGAATATCCGGTTTTTTTCGACATCATTTATTCGATTCCATTGCTTATCGTTTCATGTGAACCACAAGTAATTTCAAGTGGTTACAATAAGTTGCGAGGCTCTGGCACGTAATTTGCGATTATAGAAATAAAAAAACAAAAAGCAAAGGGGGTAAAAGACATGAACAAAAAAAATGCCTTGATCATATTGTTCACTACGGCCTTATGCCTTGCCTTATTTATACCTTCTGCCTCAGCCAGGGGACGCTGGCACCACACCGGATTCGTGGTGGTATACGGTTCTCCTCAGCCTTACTTCTTTAGCAACTTCGTTATCGCCTGGCCGCCATACTACGGACCTTACCACTACTACTGGCATCGTCCCCACTATCGCAGTCATGTCTATCATCGCCCTCCGCCCCACAAACATCGAGACTACAGAGACAAACGCAGACACCGACATCGTTAGCGGAGAATGATTTGGACAAGAAGAAACGGTCGAAGAGGTCTGCGGTCCGCCTGCTTATTACTATGGGTGGTGGGCCTGGCCTCCTGTCCCCAGACTTTCCTTTTACTTTGGGCGGCCATACCGCCACTGGCATCATCACCCCCGCCACCATCATGGCCGCCGTCACTGGTAAGGGGGGTATTCAAGAGCAATAGCTTGAAATAACGCTATCAGGATTTGCGCCTTGAAAAGATTTATTCCAGCGTGATCTCATCGATCCAGACTGTGTTGGAACCAGTATAACCACCAAAAGGTTTATAACTTGAAAACACAAAATATATTAATAGGACATTATGAAGATTAGGTTTAGAAGGGTAGTTTGAAACGCTTTTTACTGTTCTTGCGGAAGGGACAAAATCATCAAACGGAATTTCTATTCTCTTCCACTCTTTATCCGGGATAATTTCAGCTTCATTATAATAAACGGCCCATTTGCCCGTATCGGACACAATATCCTTACCATAGCAAGCAAATGTCACGAAGATTCTGTTCGGCCTCGAAAAAAATGTTTTTTCCTTCTTACCTTTCAGGTAGAAAACTATCTTATGGAATCTAGAAAAATCATAAGCAGTTGAACTATCCTTCTCAACTTCGAGTATTCGAGTTGAGGCTCTACCACCTATACCAGTAAAAACAATCGATTTTACTCCAATTTTATAGTCAATTTTCATTGAACAAGAAGTCCCATTAGCTCCTTGGGTTGCATCAACTAAAACATCTATGCTTGCCGGCCCTTTAACCAACTTTTCCCACTTTGCATTAAAATTTTTTGACCATAAATCCTTGTCTTCAAAGTCATCGATAATGAAAAAACCTTGACCATATCTTAATCTGTCATAAACACTTTCAAGGCTTTTGGGAATGTAGGCCAGACGTTTGTCTCCGGCCTTCTTCGTTTCATCTTTCAGCGTTTTTAGTTCCTCTTCCTGAGCTTTTTTCTCTGTCACTTCCAGCCGTGCCATTTTTTCCGCCTTCAGTCTTTCGAGTTCTTTTTCAAGGTCCTTTTTCTCGGCAGCCTCCTTTCTTGCCTTTTCCTTTGCCGCTTTATGCTTGGCCTCCAGTTCCCTTATCCTGGCTTGTTTTAACTCTTTATCGATTTCCTTGTCTTTCTCAACCTGTTTGAGCTTTTCCTCTAAATCCTTTTTCTTGACCAAGGCCTCCCTTTCTTTCTCCTCGGACGTGAACTTGGCTTCCAGCAAGTGCTTTAACTGTTTGACAAGCCCCTCACTCTTCCTTCTTTCTTCCTTCAGCTTCTTAAGTTCTTCGGCAATTGCAGATCTCTCTTCCTGAAACTTTCTCTCTGCCATTTCCTCCTTCTGGCGGAGCTTCATCGGCACAAAAATAAAATCTCCTCTGTCAAGATCCGGGTTGTTGATCTTTCCGTATTGGGGATGTTGTCTGCGGTGGGTATAATTCACTACCTTGTCCGAAAGATACATGCCCAGTTCAGAACCCGTGATATATCCATCACCCGTAAGGTCAGCATCACCAGCAAGACCTATCAAAAAGCAGCGTTTAAACATGCTTTTGTCAGGCACGTTTTCATCTTCCCTGCCCGCTGTAATATATTGTCTTACATGAAGAGCGCTCTTCTCAGTGATATCGTGAGGCACAGCCCTGACAAGGTTAAACAGGGAACCGGAAAAACAGGAGTCGAATAACATCAATACGTGCTTTGCCTTTATCCGTAAGGAAACGGACTCGAGGTCTCTCATGCTGATAGCGTGTGTACTGAAACTCTTGGGATTTTTCTCCAGGACTGGACAGTCCCTGGGAATTATATACCCCATCTTGGTCTTGTCGGCCAATGTCTCCGTCTCACCATGGCCGGCATAGTAGAATAAGACAGCCCGATTCTCTTGACCGCCCATTTCGTAAACCATTTCGCTCAATACCGTTTTCATTTCCCGGGAGGTGGGATCGAGAACCAGCTTCACCTTAAAACCCAATTCCTCGAGCCTTGCGGCCACCTCTTTGGCGTCTTCGGCAGCGTTAGGGAGCTTGGGCCATTTCTCGTAATTACTGATTCCCACCACCAATGCATGGTAATCCTGATAGAGCTCGATTTTTTTTCCTTCTTTGGACAGAACTTTTATGCCGCGCATGCCGCGAGTTGTTGAATGGGAAGTATCAGGTGCTACTAAAAGCAAAACGGGAATAAACAGGAAGATGTAAATGACAAATTTTCTCATAAATGAACTCCATTTTTGGAAAAGTATGAGAAGGGTTTTATATTCTTATGAAATTACAAAGAAATTGTTTTATAGTCAAGATTTATACCGGTGGTCATATTTATGAAAGGGGGTTTCATGAAATTCTTTATTATTTTTACGACTTTCCTTATCTTGATGCACGGCTATATTGGATGGCGTTTCATTGGCCCTGCAAAACTAAAGCGATTTCATAAATGGATCGCCTGGGGCGTCTTATTCTTGATTCCATTGACTATGCCCTTGACATTCCAATTCCGAATAAGGGGGGTTAATACGTGGTGGAGTGATTTATCCGGGTGGATCGGATACATCAGTCTGGGATTTTTTTCATTGGTTTTGGCTGTTTTGCTGGTCAGGGATTCAATCTGGATTATTGCCGCCGTTATCCGGTTTATAATAGTCATGGTAAAGAGGGCCATAGCCCCTAAACAGGCAATAAAGACAGCCCTCGATAAAGAGCGTCGTCATTTTTTGATCCAATCCATGAACCTCGGTCTCCTGGGCACTTCCGCCTTGCTGACAGGCTGCGGTTTTTATGAGGCCCGTCGACGTCCCACATTGGTCAAAGTGTCCGTGCCCATACCAAACCTTCCAAAAGAGCTGGAAGGATTGCAAATCGCCCAGATATCAGATCTTCATGTGGGCCTCACAATCAAACGGGACTATGTGGAAAGGGTTGTCAAACAAGTGAATGATCTTGAAGCACCTATCATCGCCATGACAGGAGATCTGGCGGATGGCCTTGTTTCGGGCATTCGGGACGAGGTTGCTCCCATAGGGGATTTATATGCGCCCTATGGAAAATTTTTTGTCACCGGAAACCATGAGTATTATTCCGGTGTAGAGGACTGGGTCGAAGAAATTGACCGGTTGGGCTTTACCGTACTGCTTAATAGTCATCGGATTTTAACCCATGGGAATACAAACTTTGTTCTTGCCGGCGTGACCGATTATAGCGGCGGCCGTTTTCTCAAAAGCCATATCTCAAACCCGATGCACGCTGTTGATGGAGCCGGGCCGGGAGACGTCAGAATACTTCTCGCACATCAACCTCGCAGTATATTTGCCGCAGCAAAGGCAGGATTTGATCTTCAAATATCGGGACATACCCACGGCGGGCAGTATTTTCCCTGGAATATGCTCGTCGAATTGTATCAGCCCTTCACAAAAGGCCTTCACAGGTATGAAAAAACCTGGATATATGTAAACAGGGGGACCGGGTATTGGGGACCGGCTATGCGATTGGGCGTCCCGTCTGAAATTACACTGATCACCCTGACCGGACGGAAAAGCAAAGGTCAAGCGTAAAAGGGAAAAAGTGAGACGGTTAAATTTATTCAGAGATAATTCTTGATATCTCAAGATTTCAAGATACTGATATTTGCAGGGGGATAGCAGATACAACAAATTAGGGTAACGCGACTTAGTGGCACAAAGGATTTAGAGATCACTCTCTTATCGCAGTTTTTGGTGAGGCTGTTATCCATAGCAGATATTTCAACCGAGGTGCAGAAAATAGGCAGGTTCTGCTTATCAATAGGCAGGCAGGAGTTATTCAACATAGTCAACAACGTCCCCCATTCCTATTTTCAATGGTCATGTCTGCAGCCTTGAAATTTGACAATTGCGCTTCTTTTAACACTAATGCCGCCTTTTCCCATATATCTTCACGCAGCTTATCGAAAGAGTCGTTGTAATAGGCCAGTTTGCTCTGGGGCAAACTCTTTTCAATTTTTAAAGTAGCCTTCTCAGTGACACATCCCTGAAAAGAGACTAAACAAGCAATAAAAAATACTACAATTATCCATGGATTTGTCTTTCTCATTAAAAAATTCTCCTTTTCAAAAAACCCTAAGCCTGCCAGGAAAGTTCAGTCCTGTTGCTTTTATAGACGAGCTTTCCTCCTACAATGGTGACCTCTGCCTTCACTTCCTTGATCTCATCCGGGCTAACAGTATAAAAGTCCCTGTTCCACACAACCATATCGGCGTGTTTCCCCTTTTCGATGGAACCGATATCCTTCTCCTGGAAGCCCGCGTAAGCACTTCCCATGGTCTGGATTCTTAAGGCCTCTTGGATTGATATGCTTTGTGACGAATCAAAACGGTATCCACTTCGTGTGATCCTGTTTACTGCTTCAGCTAACCCCACTTGAGGCTGATATACGGGAAAGGCCGGCGGGTCTGCCCCTATAGCTAAGGGGATATCGCTCTTTAGATATGATTTAAGCGGTATGACCCCGAAATAATCCTCACGTCTTTTTAGCCCTGTCCACTTATCGCCCCAGGCAAATAACCATTGTGGATGGGTGCAGATAACCACTCCTAATCGCTTTATTCGTTCCAGTGAACGGGTTTGAGGACTTAATGCGTGCTCGATGCGGTGCCGGCAGTCTTCCCTGGGATGATCCCGGTGAGCAGCTTCTATGGCATCCAGGATCATATCAACGGCCTTGTCCCCCACGGCATGGGTACTTACCTGATGCCCGGCATTGTGAAAGAGTTTAAACATTCTATGCAGTTCCTCTGTTTTGTGAAGAGGCACACCAGGTCTGCTATACCAGATTGTGGTCGGTCCACCGCCATCTACAGCCATCTTGAATCCGCCCCAAAGGGAGCTAAATAGTTCAGGAACTTCCCTCTTGTAGAGAATCAGGTCCTTGATCTTTGAGTCTGGATACAGGTCATCAGATTCAAACAGGGCGTTTAATACCTTAGATGCGACATTTAAATTGGGCATATAGGGCCATAGCTTTATCCTGATGGGCATCTTCCTGGATTGCACTTTTTCAAAATAGGCCTTATGGAACTGCGGCTGGGCGAGGGAGAAAAAATTATCGTGAACAGAGGTGACACCTTCTGCAGCATAGAGTTTGGCGGCAAATAAGAGGGCGTCTTTTGCCTGTTCATTGTCAGGTGCCGGCATATGCTTCCTTACCAGATGTAAGGCGGGATAGTGTATTAGTAGCCCGGTTGGCTCCTTCCCAGAAAAGTTTTTTCCAATCTTGCTTCCAGGGGGATTTGGTGTGTTTTTATCGATCCCTGCAATCCTCAGGGCATAGCTGTTGGCAAAACCCCATTGCCCCCCGGTATAGACCACCAGCATAGGATGTTCTGTGGTCACCCGATCAAGGTCATCTTTGTTCAGATAAGACATGGACAGGCTCTCAACCCCCCATGCAGAAATCCATTCCCCCTTGGGATTCTTTCTGGCCCTCTCGGCCAGAAGCTCCAGGATTTCATCCTTTGATCGGACCCCCTGAAGATTTAAAAACCACCCGTTTTCCCTGAGGCCAAAAAACGGCAGGTGGGCATGGGAATCGATCAAACCTGGTGTGACCGTCTTCCCCCTCAGGTTCACAACCTTGGTCTGCCTCCCGACATATTTTTTGATCATCTCGGTTTTTCCCAACTCAAGGATCCTCCCCCTTTTAACTGCCACCCCTTGAGTGATGGTATCCACAGGATCAACCGTAATGATCTTACCATTTGTTAGGACCAGATCAGCGGTAGGAGTTGCAGCCTTGACATGGGGATATCCTGTAAGAACCCCCACAGTAGCAAGCCCCGAAATCCTCAAAAAATCCCTTCTACAAATCTTTCTCAATGATTTGGTTTTCATGTCTTCCATCTTTTCATCGTAATAATAAATGGAGCATAACTAACTGAGTATCTTCGCTGTTTTCTGGCCATACAAAAAAGTAGTACAGGACAAAACAAATATCAATACTTGTTTACTTACGTCTGCCCCCATGTCCGGGATATAGAGTGAATATCAGAATATTCTTGGGGCAGATCTCGCAGTCCTAGCGTCGGAAGCATTAACTTGAAGACAACGCTTTTTGGAAATAAAGGTTTGCAGTATCATTAAAGCCGAAAGGATTCCAGTATTTTGTCAGTAATAACTCTTTTGGCCATCAAATTGTCAGCATTGAAAATCAATTCATTATATATCTTATCAAGTCTCTCAATTTACAATGCTTAAAATCAAACGCCCCTTAACAGTACCCTTTTTGATAGGATGCTGTTCCTGGCCGGTCGCCCGAGGGACGTGCTCGGATACGTATCTATACACCTCATCAATGGTAATCAGCCCGTCCTTGTCGGCATCTGCCTTGCCTCTCAGTCCTTCAACTAGATAATAGGTGAATACACCATGTCGGAGCTCATCATTCTCGGCACTAACCTCATTCGCTCCGCTTGCCGTTATTATGACCCTGCCTTTACCACTGGCAATTCTTTCTAAAAAGGCTTCAGAAATGTTAGCCCGTATATCTGTTATTCCAATGGTTCGGCCCCCGCTCGCACCACTGTAACAGGAGTCAGCAATAAAAACCAACCGCTCCGATCGTATCCGGCTAAAGATCCGTGAAACTTCTCCCATGGGTAACGCTGTGGCATAAAGATCCTTCGGATCAGCATCATAAGGCAGGAGATATTTCTCCAATCCGTCGCCGTCCGGGCTCATCACATCTTTTTCAGTGGCCCCATGTCCGGCAAAAAAGATAATAACCATATCTTCCTTGCCCGCCCTGTTCTTTAGATGGGTCCCCAGCATACTCCTCAATTTGGTAAGTGTGGCTTCCTGGTTAATTAGAAGATTGACATTTTCAGCCGGGATTTGGTTGTACTTTACCAGATGATTATAAAACAGTTTGGCATCATTAACCGCATATTTTAATTTGCGGATATTCGGATAGTTATTGATCCCAATGACCACGGCCCATATGTTTTTCCGTCTTTCAACATAATGAACCGTCAGTGTCTTCTCACAGGTGAGACCGTCAGAATCAACAGCACGTATCTTAATCCTGTTTTCCCCTCTTTCAAGGGGGACGCGCTCCCTAAAATCAAGACGCGTTGGACTTTTCTCTCTTGTGACCCTGACACCGCGATCTGCTTTCTTTTTGATTGGCTTACCATTTATGAAGATCTCCAGCCGCGTTAGGCCCTGGTCATCTTCAGCCACTCCTGAAAATGTGATTATCTTGACTTCTACCTTGCTGCCCTCCTGCGGTGAGGCAATGACGATGACAGGTGGAGCTTTTGAGCCATACTCCAATTTTACCAACAGATCCTTCTCCGACTTTTCTTTTTCCTCAAGTTCTTTAGCGAGAAGGCTCGATTTTTTTCTCTCCTCCTCCAATTCTTTCTTCAATCTCTCCAGTTGGCCAAGTGTTTCTGTGAGTTTGGCTAGTTTTCCCTCCAATCGGGCGACCTTCTCTTGCTTTCCCGCATCGGCCGTGGGCGGTTTGGCCTTAAGAACAGGTTTCCCCTTTGTCGCCGTTTCCACGGCCTGTTCCTTTTTTTGCTCAGGCTCTTCTTTCAATGCCTGTATCTCTTTCTCGGTCTCCTCTATCTCTTTTGAAGCTTTCGCTTTGGCCAGAGATATTTCTTTATATGTTATCGCTTGTGCAAGGGCATCAATAACTGCCTTGTTATCTTGATCCTTTCCTTTCATCTCCTCAAAGAAGTCCACAATCTGAACATAATCCTCTCTATGCCAGACAATAATATCCACCTTAAAAAAGCCCGTATTATGGTTATAATAACGAGGATTTAGTGGTTCTCCGTATGAATCAACAGGCCCATCCCTTACTCCTAAATAAAGATTTCCTGAAGACCATGCAGTTTGTGTGTGTCCATTCGCCTGCCATAATGGAGAGAAATATCTGTTCATGACGCCTTTTTTCTCCCCGACCCTTGCCATTAACGGCCAGCCATGTTCCGGCCGTACGTCATGATATTTATAATCAGCAGGAGGAGCATGTCCAAGTCCAGCCGGCCACAGGTCAATGCTGCCAGTTGCCAATACGGAATAAGTTTCACCGTCATTAAGATATACCCCTGTATTCATCATGCCTGGAATGTTTGCATTTAGCGTGATATGTTTATATTCCTTGACAATAGGTGGAAGGCTCTCGGGCATCTTGAGAACAGAAGTGGAGGTAGTAACACATCCCAAAGCCATTAAAAAAAGAAACACAAAGATGCAACTGAATATTATAAATAATTTATGTCTTTTCATGGTATACACCTTCATCAAATTTTTTCTTTGAATGGAACCGTAGACCTCACAGGTAAGGGCAGGTGGAAACTTCATCCCGGCTTCATGGTCGGTTTGGCCAAATTGAAGTGATACATTTGACTCCCACCAGAGCGAATAACGCTCTGTCAGGAGATAGGCTTGCACATTTTGAAGTGTTTCTCCATCAGAATAAGCCCCTATTTAGAGGTTGGAATAAGGAGAAATGACACACAATTGTTATTAATTATCAAAAATGAATTCAAGTCAAGAAAAATCGATTTTCAGAATCATCTCAAAATCTACGATTTTGGCCTAACGATGGAGTAAGCAGTTCCCGTATATTGTGCTCTGTTCCCACACCAAAAAAGTTTTGTACAGCTTGTCACCATTACAGCCAAAGAGAATTTTATCCTGCTCTCACATATCATCCGGATATCTCATGAATTCAGTGTCATAAATTCCTGCCCAAAATAGCAGATATAACAAATTAGGGTAACGCGACTTAGTGGCACAAAGGATTTAGAGATCACTCTCTTATCTCAGTTTTTGGTGAGGCTGTGATCTATAGGAGGTATCTCAACCGAGGTGCAGAAAATAGGCAGGTTCTGCTTATCAATAGGCAGGAGTTATTCAACATGGTCAACAATGTCCCCCATTCCCTAAGAACACAAATGTGGAAAGGCTGCCGATTATCCCCCGGCTTCCTTCTCCAGTTCATCCAGTTTGTCCGGATCAGAAATCGCGATGTCTACCAGGGCCTTGGGAAGAGAACTCTGTTCGCACATTGTTCGGATATCCTTTTCCACATCAGAAAATTCCAGGATTTCCCGGATTCCTTCGATGTATTCGAGCATATCGTCCGAATCGATATCTTCCAGAGCAGGACTTCAGCCGCTTTTTTGGCGGCCAGTTCTTCTTCTTTTCTCTTCTTTTCCGCCAGCTCTTCTTCCATGGCCTTTTTCACTGCATCAATTGCGGATTGCTTGATGCCGCCAATTTCTGTGATGAGTTCGTCTGCTGCGTTTTTGTTGAGGAGATGTTTAATCTTATCTTCTTCCGAAGCGTCTTCCACAGCGGCAAATAACTCCTGAACTCTTGCTTTTTCGGCGAGTTCTGCGTCCACTTTGGATTTTACGCTTTTGTATTCTTCTTCTGATACACCTAAAGCCTCCATTATGGCTTGAGGCTCAAACGATTCGGAGATGAGATAGCGTATTCCCGGTTCACCGGGGAGCTCTTTGGCCCTTGCTATCATCAACTCGATTTTTTTATTTCCAACAATTTCATCCACATCGGCTCTGTGTTTTGAAGCTAAAAAGGAGGGCCAATCTCTACCCAGGGCACGAATTATTTTCATGGCGGTGGCGTAGGTGTCTTTGATGTCATCCAGGCCCAGCGCGGAAACCGCCTGGTTAAAATCCTGCATAAACGGCCTGCCAACCCGGTTGCGTGCTTTTAC
>JAFDHL010000385.1 GCA_019308785.1 Deltaproteobacteria bacterium | reverse complement strand
CGATTTGTCGTGGATAACGGCTATTTTTGTCCACTTGCGGCTATAGGCGAAAGAGGCGGCCCTTCTGGCCTGGATCTTATCGTTCCAGCATGTGCGAAAGAAGATGGGTATCCCGCGAGCTGTCAGTTCGAGGGCCGTGGAGGATGGAGAGACCATGACCACTTTGTATTTGTTATGAATATCCGAGGCAGGTTTACTGCCACCGCTGCACATATAGCCTACAAGTCCCACTATCAGGGGGTCATTGCACAGTTTTTCAGCAATTGCTACGGAAGAGGGACCAGCACAGCCGTCATCTTCCGCCTGCAAGACCACAGGATGGCCCAGAAGGGCACCCTTTTTCTCAACAGCCATCTCTGCGCCATGCTTTATATCAATCCCCAAACTTGCATAGTCCCCGGTAAGCATAGCACCTAAACCGATCTTGATGGGTTTTCCCGGTGGTATGATAATGGTACCCCATTCATCAGCGTAAGATGAAAACGGTGAAAGGAGCACACAGAGAGCGGCCAGTAACATGAGCGTATGCGTTTTCTTTTTCATAACGAGTCTCCTTGTATTTGAGATAAATCGTTATTTTTTTAGAGCTGACAGTCAATAGCAGGATGAGTTTGGGTTTTTAAGCTATGAGCTATCAGGGCCCATTTTCTTTTTTCGGACTTTATCCTTTATCCTGTTAATATGTCCGCGACCCAGGCCCTTGACCTCGCAACCCAATTCGAAATAGCGTTCAATTCTGGTGTCATCCAGGGTGCCAAAACAGTCCACGACCGCAAGGGGAGCACCGGACATGCTGACTACGTCGTCCGGTTCCAGGTCCAGGTAGGGTTTGTGCCGTACCGCAAATACCACAGCGTCAGAGCCCTTAAGGGCATCTTTCAGGTCGGTTGTCATTGTAAATTCCTTGAGGTGATCTATGTTTCCTGTTTTTCAAGCTCCCACCAATGTTGCACATATGGATCATGGGCTTTGACCTCGGCTCCCATTTCCGTCAGTTTCCTGACAATTATTTCAGATCCGCTGTAACGGGTATCCCCCACATCCTCACGGTAAGAGGCCCCCAGGACGGCTACCTGCGAGGCCGCAACAATCCGGCCCATGTTTCTGAGGGCGTCACGTACAAGCTGGGCCGCATGCAATGCCCGTGTATCATTGGTATTGATAGCCTGCGGGGTGATCTTGAAGATGTCGGTTTCAAATCCCATCAAATGCTTGTAGGCCCAAATGCCCAAACCCCCATCTTTGGGGAGACAATAACCGCCTATGCCAGGGCCTGGGAAGATGATGTTGCTATGTGTAGGGCGAACCTTGATGGCATTGATCACCTTGATGATGTCTACGCCGTTGGTTTCTGCAAACAGGCTCCATTCGTTAAGAAAGGCCAGGATCGTTGCCCGGTAGCTGTTTTCAACTATTTTGCATGTCTCGCTTTCAATGGGCCTGTCAAGGACAGTTAACGGGTACTCGTCCACATTAAGGATGTCTGACAGAAACCTCGTCACCTTTTCGCGGCTTTCCTGATTAATTCCGCTGCACACACGCCAGAAGTCTCTTACGGATCGCACGTAATCCCTTCCCGGCATCACTCTTTCAAAGCTGTGTGCCAATAGCGGTTCATTATCTATGCCCCGGGCCTTAAATGCCTTTTTTATAAGGGGATATGCCACATATTCAGTTGTCCCGGGGGGCACGGTGGTTTCTATTAATACAAGACAGTGGGGGGAGATTTTTTCTCCGATTATCTTGAAACTGGCCTCCAGATCGCTTATGTCTGCATACCCGCTTTTAAGATTACCCAGTTCCTGCTTTATAAAATCACACTGAACGTCCACCACCAGGATATCTGCTAATTTGAGGGCATCATGGGTAAAGGTGGCAGTCATTGTCTTTTTTTTGTTCACACAGCGCTCGATCATGGGTGCCACTTCAGGGTCTTCCGCCTTTATCGGGGAGATGCCCCGGTTTAAGAGCGGTATCTTCCAGAAGCTCCTGGCACTCGGTCTCTGCATTCCGATGACAAAATTGTTGGGCTTGCCTGTGTTCTTATCCACCGAGTCGGCCACGACTCCTGCCATAACAGCGCCCACAAACCCAAGGCCCATGACCACAACAATTTCCAGGTCCTCTTCCCGCCGGGTCTGTACCAATTGCTCAAGTCTTTTGAATTCTTCTAAATAATCATTTTCCTCGGGGAGCTTGAATTGTTCCCCGTCCGGGCTTATCGAATACTCCATGAATTGATTCGTCTCCTTTAAATATGATATATCAAATTTTTTAAGTGATGCTCAATCAAGCGGTCCAGAATCAAAAGGGAGATTGAAAACGCATGCCAAAGGCGTTTTCTTAGGCCTGGATAAATAGGCTTTAACACCACCCTAAATAATGGAAACACTTAATGATGTCAAGCAGCAAGGGCTGTGAATATTGCGGGTTTAGCCAGGATAAAATGCCGGAGAATTGGAGGTCAAGTATTCGTTTCCAACATCAGAACGCTTACGGGCTTCATCCCATAGAAATCCGGTGCGGGTGACATATTGTTTCTTGAGCCTGAAGGATTTCCCGGTTATAAGTGTGTTTTATTATGTCCTTGGCTCTGTGTACAACTATGTTTTTGTTTAGGATGACTTTAAGAGGTTATCAACGTACGCTAAACTTCGAGATTATGGGATGGTAGTAAATATTACAGATAGTGAAATTAGGGACCACCTCCAGAAGTTGAAGGA
>JAFDHL010000114.1 GCA_019308785.1 Deltaproteobacteria bacterium | reverse complement strand
CTCAAGAAGGCTCAAAAAGGCCTTGAGGAAAGGGAATTGCTCTATCGAAGCCTTACTGAATCCGTGGCTGATGCGGTTGTGCTCGTGCAGGATGGGAAGATACTGTTTGTAAACAATGCCTTTGTCAATATGTTCGGCTATAAGGATGCCGGGGAGTGTGCAGGGACGGAAATCATTGAGCTCTTTGCAAGTGAGTTCAGAGAGCTTTTCAGGAAGGTATTCGACCCTAAGGAGCGGGATGAAGACATTGGGTCTTTACTATGGGGAACGTGCGTTACAAAAGGGGGAAGAGAGATATGGGTGTCAACGAACAGGAGCGTTATCAGCCTTAAATCCAGGCCCACTATCCTTGTCACCATGAGGGATATCACCGAACAGGTGCTCTGGGAAAAATCCATGCAGGAGGATGCTGAATATCTCCGTAAGGAAAATATCAAGTTGAGGTCATGCATTAAGGAGCGTTACAGGTTTGGCAATATTATCGGCAAGAGCGTGCCCATGCAGGAAGTTTATGAACTTATCATGAAGGCCGCCGGATCAGATGCCAATGTTATTATCCTTGGCGAATCCGGGACCGGCAAGGAGCTGGTTGCCAGGGCAGTTCATGAGATGAGTGGTTTGGCCGACAAACCCTTTGTCCCTGTCAATTGCGGGGCAATCCCCGAAAATCTTGTTGAGAGTGAATTCTTCGGACACCGCAAAGGCGCCTTTACCGGAGCGCATATTGACAAGACCGGCTATCTGCACACTGCGGACGGAGGAACGCTTTTCCTGGATGAAGTAGGTGAACTCGGGTTGAATATACAGGTTAAATTTCTCCGTGCCCTTGAAAACGGCGAGTACATCCCTGTTGGGGATACCCAGGTTCGGAAGTCCGACTTTCGTGTCATTTCTGCCACCAATAGGGATTTTTCAGAAATGGTCAGTAAAGGCCACGTGAGGGAGGATTTCTATTACCGGATCAGTGTCATTCCTATTGTTTTGCCACCCTTAAGAGAAAGGAAAGAGGATATTCCATTGCTCATAGAGAATTTCATGCGGTTGTACAGCAAAGGCAAGAAAGTGCCTATTATTCCTGGGAGAATTATGGAAGTATTGTTCAATTATAATTGGCCTGGGAACGTGCGTGAATTGCAAAGTGTGATCCAACGTTATCTTGCGATGGGAAATTTTGATTTTCTGGCCATGAATGGCAAATCCGAGAAAGTAGAGGTAGGGATTGATGAGGATCCCGGAGACGGCGTAAGGGATCTTAGATCTGCAATGGAGATTTTCGAGAAACGTTTTATCCTCAATGCATTAAATCAAAACCAGTGGCACAGGGGAAAGGTTGCTGCTGCTCTTGGAATAAACCCGAAGACATTATATACAAAGATGAAAAAAATAGGGAGGCCTTGACTGGAAATCGGGTCATATCGCCCGTTGTTTCACAATTATAATATTTTCAAATAGTTGGCCTTTATATATCTTGCTCTATCGGGTATTTTCGCCCGATATATATCTTTCTCGTTTTAGATTCCATATCCTGCAAGAGTAGAACCCGCATTAATTCAATACTTTAATGATGGCATCATCCTTTTGGCATGTCTATTGCTTCTTATTTTTTACTTGTAAGGAAATCCAGCTCTTTTGCTGAAAGGTAAATAGCCCCATATGGACGTTCTGATAGTTGAAAATGATGTTTCTGTCCTCTCATACATCGTTGGTTTGATTCAACGCTGGGGACACAATGCCGAAAAATCAGAAACAGGCCGTGACACCATAAAAAAGGTCAAGGAAAAGATATTTGACCTGGTTTTACTGGATACATCTATTCATGATATGACGGCTCAAGTACTGATAGCGAAACTCAAGGAACTGCGGCCTGATATAAAAATCGTCACCATGACAGAATCCAACACCGGGGAACTGGAAAAGGATATCAGAACACTGGGAATCGTGTATTACATGTCTAAACCTGTGAGTGAGGGGGTGCTCAAAGATATCCTGGATCATATTTCGATGAAAAAAGACAGGATGGTTGGACAAGATGAGGCCACGGTTTCGGATCAACGATCAAGCCCTTGATACTGATGGAAATCATTTCCGTTTTGCAACCCCGGCCAACGTCCTACTGCAAATTGCTTTTGCAGCATTTTTGAGGATGCAAGGGGTAAACTATTTTTCTATATTTTAATAATAATGTTTTGAAATACGCTGCAGGTTAAGGTATGCGAAAAACTTTATCATATTCATGAGCCGTTAGGGCAGGGAAAAGTCAAAGACTAAGCGTTTATTCATAACATTTTAAAAGCTAGTAAAAAAGGAGGATTGTCAATGTCAGATCTTATTGTCCCACATGGTAAAGAAGAAAAATTGATGCCGTTACTGTTGGAGGGTGATGAGCTAAAGGCCGAGACAGAAAGGGCAAAGGGCCTTAAGCAGATCAAGATTACCTCAAAGGAGAGCTCCAACCTTGTTATGATGGGGATCGGGGCCTTCACACCACTCACCGGATTTATGACAAAAGCGGACTGGCAGGGTGTTTGTGATAATATGATCATGGGTGACGGGACCTTCTGGCCCGTCCCGGTTACGCTTTCTACGGATGATGAAGATGTAAAAGAGGGGGATGACATTGCGTTGGTGGATGATGAGACAGGGATCACCATGGCCACGATTCGGGTATCTGAGAAGTACACCGCTGATAAGGAACATGAGTGCAAGGCCACCTTCAGGACTACGGATATGGAACACCCGGGTGTGGCAACAGTGATGGCCACGGGAAAATACTACCTGGCCGGCCCTGTAAAGGTCTTGAGCGAGGGCATTTACCCCGAGCAATTTAAAGACATTTACCAGAAGCCAGTTGAATCCCGTAAGATCTTTGAAGATTTAGGATGGAAAAGGGTCGCTGCACTTCAGCTTCGCAACCCCATGCATCGTTCACACGAGTTTTTGGCCAAGATCGCCGTGGAGGTGATGGACGGGCTTTATATTCACCAATTGTTAGGCAAGCTGAAGGCCGGAGATATTCCTGCCGACGTGCGCGTGCAGGCCATACAGGTACTGGTAGACAACTGGTTTGTAAAAGGCACGGTGGTCCAGGGCGGTTATCCCATGGAGATGCTGTATGCCGGACCGAGGGAGGCCCTGTTACATGCTGTCTTCCGCCAGAACTACGGGTGCAGCCACCTGATCGTTGGTCGCGACCATGCAGGCGTGGGAGATTATTACGGACCGTTTGATGCACAGAAGATATTCGATGAAATCCCCGAGGGCGGGCTCAAATGTGTAAACCTCAATATCGACTGGACTTTCCACTGTTACAAGTGCGGCGGCATGGCCTCAATGAGGACCTGCCCCCATGGAAAGGATGATAGGCTGCTTCTTTCAGGAACTATGGTTAGAAAGACCCTCTCAGAGGGTGGTGACCTACCTGCCGAATTCTCCCGTCCAGAGGTGGTTAAGATACTCCAGGATTATTACCAGGGCCTTGATGAGAAGGTTGAGATAAAGTTACACGGTGCCGCTACTGGAGATACAAAAAAATAGTAGCAGAAGGGCTATTTTGTTCCGGTGAAGAAGTAGTGGTTTTATATATAATTCTGGTTAGCGAAACGCAAAATTAAAAGAAAGGGGGTGTGAAAACAGAAGTTCTATACATGGTATTTGGATGTCTAATTTAACTTGTTAAATTTAGGAGGTGTATAATGCCAAGTTTTGTGATTACAGAAAAATGTGATGGTTGCAAGGGGCAGGACAGGACCGCCTGTATGTACATCTGTCCCAACGACCTGATGGTACTGGACATGGACGGTTCGGCCGGTTACGGGGAAATGAAGGCATACAATCGTGATCCTCAGATGTGCTGGGAATGTATGTGCTGTGTCAAGCTCTGCCCACAGCAGGCAATGGACGTGCGCGGCTATGCTGACTTTATTCCCTTAGGACCCAGCGCAACACCGCTTAGAGGTACCGAAGACATTATGTGGACCATCAAGTTCCGTGATGGTTCTATTAAGCGGTTCAAGTTCCCCACCAGGACTACTCCCGAAGGATCAGCAGATCCATTGGGTGGATTTCCCACTCATGATGATCTGAACAGCCAGGCCCTGGCAACAGAGCCTGCATCTTTAGGGCTTGATGCGGTTCCCACACCCAATTAAACAAAAAGGAGGTATAATAGATATGGCAAATTATGAAACAGTGGAAGTTAGCACCGACCTCCTGATCGTTGGAGCGGGGTTTGGAGCATGTGGCGCTGCCACAGAGGCATCGTATTGGGCCAAAAAGAACGGCCTGAAGGTGGTTATGGTGGATAAGGCTGCCACGGACAGAAGTGGAGCCGTGGCCATGGGTCTTTCGGCCATTAACCAGTATGTGGGTATCAAAGATGGCGAAAATACGGCGGAGGACTATGTACGCTATGTCCGCCAGGACCTGATGGGTATTTCCAGGGAAGACCTGGTCTATAACATTGCCCGTCACGTTGATTCAACGGTCCATCTGTTTGAGAAATGGGGCCTTAAGATATGGTTAGACGAAGACGGCAAGTATGTGCATGAAGGCCGGTGGCAGCTCATGATCAATGGTGAATCATATAAGATCATCATTGCCGAGGCAGCCAAGAATGCCTTGGCGGATGCAGGTGGAGAGCTGATAGAGAGGGTATTCATCGTCGGTCCCCTCATGGACGGGAACAAGTGTGTTGGTGCCGTAGGATTCAGCACCCGTGAGGAAAAATTTTATGTATTCAAGGCAAAAGCGGTCATTGTCGGCGCTGGTGGCGCAGTGCATGTATTCCGCCCGCGTTCAGTCGGTGAGGGCTTTGGCCGTTCGTGGTATCCTCCCTTTAACTCTGGTACCAGCGCCTATTTCACCTTACAGGCCGGCGCTGAGATGACCTGCCAGGAAGTCCGTTTCATCCCTGTCCGGTTTAAGGATGGTTACGGCCCTGTGGGTGCATGGTTTCTGCTTTTTAAAGCGCGTGCCATAAGCGCCGAGGGTGGCGAGTATATGGTCGTTAGAAAGGAGGAACTCAATAACTGGAAACCCTATGGCCTTGCCAAGCCTATCCCGGCAAACCTGAGAAACTACCTTGGTATGCTGGATGTGGATGCGGGCCTGGGTCCCCTTTATATGGAGACTGCTGAGGCCATTCAAAAGATTGCCGAGGAGTATAAGGATGATCCCAAGGCATTCAAGAAGAAAATGAAAGAATTGGAGAGCGAGGCATGGGAGGATTTCTTAGACATGACCATTTCCCAGGCCATTTTGTGGGCAGGTCAGAATGTCAAGCCCGAGGAAAAACACTCTGAGATCGCGGCCTGTGAGCCTTACTTCATAGGATCTCACTCCGGTGCATCAGGTGCATGGGTGAGCGGCCCCGAGGACCTGGATACACCTTACAAATGGGGTTATGCCGGTATGACCACGGCGGATGCCCTATTTGCTGTAGGTGACGGCTCAGGTGCCTCCAGCCATAAATTCACCTCAGGTTCACATGCCGAGGGGAGAATCGCTGGTAAAGCGGCTATTAAGTACATCGTAGAAAAAGGCGCAGAGCCCAATGTTGACTCGGCTCAGGTGGAGAAACTGAAGACTGAGATTCTGGCTCCTTTTGACCTCTTTGAGGCGCATAAGGGCGAGACCACTGATCCGGAAATAAACACCAATTATATCATGCCCAGGCAGTTTCTGCATCGTCTCCAGAAGCTTATGGATGAGTATGCCGGCGGTGTAACATCTGCATTCAAGACCAGCAAGTCACTCCTTGAGAGGGGCATGGAATTGATGGACATGTTAAAAGAGGATTCAGTCAAGCAGGCTGCAGGTGATGTCCATGATCTTATGAGGGTCTGGGAGAATATCCAGAGGATGTGGATAGCAGAGTCCCATATCCGCACCATGCTCTTCAGGGAAGAGACCAGGTGGCCTGGCTATTATTTCAGGGCAGATACTCCCAAGATGGATGAGGAGAACTGGAAATGTTTTGCCAACTGCCGCTGGGATCCCAGCACCGGTGAGTGGGAAATGATAAAGAGAGATGTCTGGAATATGCCAGGTGTGTAGTTGTTAACCTAAACCTAAAACATGCCCCGATCACCGTTAATCAGGTTGTCGGGGCATTTTTCATGGTTGGGGGCCAAGCCTGTTCTGGTTGTTTAGAAGTTTGTGATTTATTGCACAAAAGTACTTGCAGTCCGCCGGAATAATACGCTATACAGAATAATTAATTTAGTGCCTGATTGTAGAAATATGAGATCCAAATCAGACCGGAAGGAGGGCTAATCCGTGGAAGAGGAAAGAGATATCATGGAGGTGGACGTACTTTTTGTTGGTGGAGGGGTAGCATGCCTCAGCGGGGCACTCCATCTTGTAAACCTGATCAAGAAGCACAATGAATCCGTGGATCAAGCTGGAGAAGGGGAGAAGATAGATGAAATCATGATCGCCATCCTGGAAAAGAGTGCCTTTGTGGGTTCCCACAGCATTTCCGGGGCTGTGATGGATCCTATTGCCCTTAAAGAGCTTGTTCCTGATTTCATAGAGAAGGGCGCGCCAGTGGAAGGTGAGATCAAAAAAGAGGAGGTCTGTTTACTTACCAGAAAGGGACGGATCAAGTCTCCCATAACACCACCGCCTTTAAATAACCACGGTAATTACGTTGTCTCCCTCTCAAAACTTACCGAATGGTTGAGTAAACTGGTTGAGGAGAAGGGTATTGATATCTTTCCCGGTTTTGCCGGTACTGAGGTGCTGTACGAAGGTGACCGTGTTATTGGTGTCAGGACAGGCGACAAGGGGATTGATGCGGAAGGTAATAAAAAGAGCAATTATGAACCGGGCATTGATCTACATGCCAGGGTGACAGTATTTGGCGAGGGATCGAGAGGCAGCCTTTCCAAGACCCTTATCAAGAAATTTGACTTGGATGGGGGGAAAAACCCGCAGGGTTATGTGGTCGGCGTCAAGGAGGTCTGGGAAGTTCCTGAAGGAAGAATGGAACCGGGACAGGTTATTCACACCATGGGTTACCCGCTTAAAAGTGATACCTATGGCGGGGGATTTATCTATGGAATGAAAAACAACATGATATCCCTTGGCTTGATGACCGGCCTGGATTATGCAGATCCCCTTCTTGATCCTCACAGGGAGTTTCAAAAACTCAAGCTTCACCCGTTTGTGGCCGGCCTGCTTAAGGATGGAAAACTTTCGCAGTACGGGGCCAAAACAGCGCCAGTGGGAGGGTATTTTTCCATTCCTGAACTCACATTTGATGGTGGCCTTATTGTGGGGGATTCAGCAAGCCTGTTCATAAGTCAAAAGATCAAGGGGATTCATGTTGCGATGAAATCAGGCATGTTGGCTGCAGAGACGATTTTTCAAGCCCTTATGAAAAATGATTTTTCGCAAGCCGTTCTTGGAGAATATCAGAAAACCCTTTATGAAAGCTATGTTGGCAAGGAGCTATATAAAGTTCGCAATTTTCATCAGGCCTTTCAGAAGGGGCTGTGGATCGCACTGATCAAGGCTGGATTGCAGTATATATTAGGTGGCAGGATTATAAAGAACAGACTTCCAACTGAACCTGATTTTGTGCACCTAAAAAAGGTAGTTGATGTCTATGGCACGGATAGTCCTACGGATGAACAAAAGGGAGTAATTAAATTCGATGGTGAGCGAACATTTGACAAGGAAACAGATGTATATTATTCGGGAACAACCCATGAAGAGCAACAACCGGCACACCTCAAGATATTAGATCTGGACATCTGCTATACCAAATGTACTGAAGAATATCAGAATCCCTGCGTGAGCTTTTGCCCTGCAAATGTATATGAAATAGAGATCAATGAGGAAACCGGGAACCCCAACATGAAGCTTAATTTTTCAAACTGTGTCCACTGCAAGACATGCGACGTGAAAGACCCATATGAAAATATTACATGGGTGCCACCCGAGGGAGGGGGGGGGCCGAAATACTCGGTCATGTAAATCGGCATTTCAACAGGAATTACTGACCGTTTTTATGAATCTTTTGTTTTGTGAGCAGCAGTACAAGTATGGAGTAGGCAGTAAGCAGTAGGCAGTGAAAGGCAGGGGATATAATAAGCGGGAAAAATAGTTACTGTTGGGAAACTTATAATTTCATTTAAGTTGTAGAAATAACGTTAAACCAGCCAAGGAGGATAAGTATGGCAAACACAGAGACCCAGAGTATCCTGGTGGTCGGTAGTGGTATGAGCGGGCTCACTGCCGCTATTGAGGCGGCAGAAGCGGGCTACGATACTTGTATTGTAGAAAGGAATCCCTATTTAGGAGGAAGGGTTAACCAGCTACATCATTACTTTCCTAAATTGTGCCCTCCTTATTGCGGTCTTGAAATAAACTTTCGTCGTATTAAACAGAATCCTAAGATAAGATTTTTCACTATGGCTGAAGTTGAAAAGATATCCGGGGAAGAAGGAGATTTCGAGGTCACCATCAGGTTGAACCCGCGTTACGTCGACGAAAAATGCACCTGCTGCGGTAAATGCGCTGAAGCCTGCACCATGGAGATTGAAAATGCCTTCAACTACGGCATGGATAAGGTCAAGGCAGCCTATTTGCCACACGACATGGCCTTCCCCATGCGGTATGTATTAGATCCGGCCCTGGTAAAAAGCGACGAGGCACAGAAGATCAAGGACTCCTGCCCGTATGATGCCATTGATCTGGATATGGCACCCAGGACCGTGGAGTTAAAGGTCGGCAGTATTGTCTGGGCAACGGGATGGAAGCCTTACGACGCGAACAAGCTGGATATGTATGGATTCGGCCAATACCCTGACGTAATCACCAATGTCATGATGGAAAGGCTGGCCTCATGGACGGGTCCCACAAAGGGAAAGATTATCCGTCCTTCAGATGGCGAGGCCCCTGAGACAATCGCTTTTGTTCAATGTGCCGGCTCACGGGATGAAAATCATCTCCCTTTCTGTTCAGGCATTTGCTGCCTGGCATCTATGAAGCAGGCAACTTACGTGCGTGAACAATATCCGGATGCCAAGATCTATATCTTTTTCATTGATATTAGGGCAACGGACAGGTTGGAAGATTTTTATAACAGGGTCAAGGAGGATGAAAACATCCAATTTTTTAAGGGTAAGGTGGCGAAAATAACACAGGATGAAAACGGTAAGGACCTCGTGCTGAGGGTTGAAGATACTACGACAGAGGAGTTGCGAGAGATTTCCGCCGACCTGGTCGTGCTGGCAACAGGAATGCAACCCAATACATCTGATACCCCTTTGCCTATTGAGGTGCCCTATGATGATTATGGGTTTGTGGCTTCCCAGAACGCCAGACCCGGAATATATGCTGCCGGTTGTGTAAGGACGCCCACTTTTGTTTCGGAAGTAGTCCAGGATGGAACAGCAGCAGCCCTAAAAGCCATTCAATCCGTTGTCAGGAGGTAAGCTCAATGGAAAAAAAGACAGCAGTCTATATTTGCGCGGGATGTGGCATCGGAGATGCCTTAGATATTGAACAGTTAGGCAAGGTGGCCACTGATGAAGGCAGTGTCCCCATTTGCAGGAATCACAATAACCTGTGCAGCCAGGAAGGCGTGGAACTTATTAAAAATGATATTGACAATGAAGGTGCCAATACCCTGATTATTGCCGCCTGTTGTATCGTTGATAGGGTCAATATACGGGAACAGGTTGTCTGGTGCCAGAAACCAGGGGACGAGGACACACAGATGATGGCCGAGGATTATCTCAGGATGGCCATGGCCAAGGTTGATAATATGGAACTCCCCGAACCCTACAAGCCAGAAGAAGAAATATCCAGGGACATTCTTGTCGTTGGAGGTGGTTTAACGGGAATGACATCTATTCGGTCGTATTGGTGGAAAAAGAGTCCCAGTTAGGTGGTTTCCAGGGCAATGTTCAAAAGATAGCGACATTCCCCTACAAGGGGACGGAAGATAATGACCTGGAAGCGCTGATTCAGGAAGTCACCCAGAATGAAAAGATCAAGGTCTATACCGGGGCCAAGGTTGATAAAACCATTGGAGGTCCCGGTGTTTTTGAGGCTACTATCAGCCAGAATGGGACAACGGCAGCACATCGCATAGGGGCTATTGTGTTGGCGGCCGGATGGCAACCCTATGATCCTGATAAATTAGACGAAAAGTTAGGATTCGGGGCATCTCCTAATGTGATCACCAACGTCATGTTTGAAGAGAGTTTTAATGGGGGGAAGATAGGCCGGCCGAGCGACGGAAAGGACGTGACAAACGTCGCTTTTCTGCAATGCGCAGGCCAGAGGGACCCAGATCACCTTCCGTATTGCTCAAGCATGTGTTGCGTTACTGCCCTCAAACAGGCCCTGCAGATCAAGGCTCAAAACGTGGATGCTAATGTCTTTGTGGTTTACAAAGAAATGCGCACACCCGGGCAGTCTGAAGATCTATACCTGAAGGCCCAGGAAGAGGGAATAACATTTATCCGGTGCCAGTCTCCCGAGGTCAAGGTAAGTGATGAAAGTCTTGCTGTTGAGGCGGAAGATGAGTTGTTAGGGGAGGCCGTTCTTATGGAAAACCTGGATATGGTGGTACTTGCAACAGGGATGGTGCCGGTTACTGCCTTTGGTATGGATATTACCCAGGAAGAAAAGAAAAAGGATGAAGAAGAAGCTAAAAAAGGGGAAGAGGATTTAGATGATATACCGCTTGATGTTATCAGGCGTTCGGAACTCTTGAATCTTGAATACCGGCAGGGACCGGAGCTGCCAGCTCTTCGTTACGATTTCCCGGATTCTCATTTTATCTGCTTCCCATATGAAAGCCGGCGCACCGGCATTTATCCCGCTGGTTGTGTCCGGCGGCCCATGGGAATCGCCACGGCCCAGGAAGATGCTGCTGGGGCGGTCATGAAGGCGATCCAGTGTATTGAGCTTACCTCTAACGGTGCGGCGGTTCATCCCCGGTCAGGAGACATGACCTTTCCCGAATTTGCCATGCAGCGTTGCACGCAGTGCAAGAGGTGTACGGTAGAGTGTCCTTTTGGGGCCATAAACGAGGATGAAGAGGCAAATCCCTTGCCGCAAATTACACGATGCAGGCGTTGTGGTGTATGCATGGGAGCGTGCCCGGAACGTATCATTTCCTTTAAAAACTATTCAGTGCAGATGATAGGCGCCATGATTAAGGCCATTAATGTACCTGAAGAGGACGAAGAGAAACCCCGCATTCTGGTACTTGCCTGTGAAAACGATGCATACGCGGCGCTTGATATGGCCGGAATAAACCGTATGAAATACAATGCCTGGATAAGGGTGATTCCCCTTAGATGCTTGGGGTCCATGAATCTGGTATGGATTGCGGACTCTCTTTCAAAGGGCATTGATGGCATCATTCTTTTGGGGTGCAAGCACGGTGATGATTACCAGTGCCATTTTGTAAAGGGAAGTGAATTAGCCGATATCCGGTTGAGCAAGGTCTCAGAGACATTGGACAGATTGGCCCTGGAATCGGAACGTGTACGTTTTGAAACCGTATCCATTATTGATTACGACAGGCTTCCCGCTGTATTGGATGAGTTTGCGGAGACAATTGACGAAGTTGGTCCCAATCCGTTCAAGGGATGGTAATTTTAAGGAGGTATAAGGATGGGTGTTAAATTTGATCCGAATTTGATGAAGGACCTGAAGGCATTTGGACTGAAAGACGCAAACAAATGCATGCACTGTGGAAACTGCACGGCGGTCTGCCCCCTTTCCACGCCGGAAAATACCTTTCCGAGAAAATTGATAAAGTATGCCCAGATGGGTCTAAAGGACAAAATCTTGAAAAGCCCTGAGCCCTGGCTTTGCTACTATTGCGGGGACTGTTCGGATACCTGCCCGCGGGGAGCGGATCCCGGTGAGACCATGATGGTGATGAGGCGGTATCTTACTTCCCAATATGATTGGACAGGTTTTTCCCGCAAATTTTATACATCTGAAAAGTTTGAGATCATTGCAATTTCCATTGTTGGCATTTTTATCGGGCTGGCATTGTGGATTTTTCATGCTGGGAATCCTAATATGGAACATGCCCATCTCAATTCCGTATGGCCTGCACCGGCAATCGAAATTGCAGACATAGTCATGGGGACCATTCTTGCAATATTGCTTTTGAGTAACACTTGGCGCTGTGTCAAATTTACCATGGGTGATCTACTAAAGAAGATCCCTCTTGAGATATATATTACCCAGGCCAAAGAGCTTGTTATTCATTTTCTTACCCAAAGGAAATTTGGAGAGTGTACAGACAGAATGCAGTGGATTGTCCATCTTTTGATTATGACTGGTTACAGTACAGTCTTTATGCTGGTTGTCGTTTTTCTTGCAGGCGGCATACATGTCATAGGTCTCTCCTGGGATGAGATTATGTTTCAGCGCGATGTGATCTATCCGTTTTTTCATCCTGTGCGTCTTTTGGGGTACTATGCGACATTCGCAATCCTTTATGGCACTACCTATGCAATGATCGGACGACTCAAGAAAAGCAAGGCGCAATATAAGAATTCACATGGGACAGACTGGATGTTTCTTATTCTCTTACAGCTTACCACCCTCACCGGAATATTTATCCATTTCACAAGGCTTTTGGATTGGCCGATGCCGACCTATGTCCTGTATGTAATTCATTTAATGGTTGCCGTACCCATGCTGGTTTTAGAGGTGCCCTTTGCAAAATGGGCCCATCTGGCGTTCAGGCCGGTAGTGCTTTACCTGATGGCCGTGAAAGAAAAGTATCTTCAGGAACAGAAAGGTGCTGCATAGGACCATATCGGATTGATAATTGATGATTGCGGATTTTGGTTGAAAATCATTTCATTATGATTTTCGCAAGATATGGTTACCGAAGAAATTTAAGGTTGTCTATTAAAAACCTATAGTTCTTTTGCTCAGCCTGAAATCCAGAACCAAATCTTCAGGTAAAGGCCTGTAAGGTTTGGTTCTTTATTTTTTCATGATAAGACAAAAACAGGGGTAGAAATTAAAATAATTTATGAATCGGAGTAAAAAATGAGCCAACAAGAAACTCCTAAATGTCCGCATTGTGGTGTGGAAATGAAAAAATGGAGAACGCCTGCGGACTCCACATGGGGAACTGCGTTTCAATGGGTCTGCTTCAATGATGAATGCCCCTATTTTGTTCGCGGTTGGGATTGGATGATGGAGTCACAGAAGGTGAAGGCATCATACAGACACCGGTTGAATCCTGAGACGGGCACATTCGGTCCTCTCCCTACCTGGTCATATGATGCACATAAGGATCGAATCATTGAATAGGTTGAGTCGTTGAGTAGTTAAGTAGGCAAATACCTGAATGGCTGATCGTTCAAGCAGAAGTTTGGGGTAAATAATAATCTGGCTTAGATACTTTTAGCAAACTTGACCTAATAGGCTTATTTGAGTCCCGTCTGCGGGACGTTGTATAAAATTGCGGAGCAATTTTATCTTATGAAAAAAATAGGAAGAAATGATCCATGTCCCTGTGGCAGTGGTAAAAAGTTTAAAAAATGTCATATGGGAAGGGAAGATGAGTTGAATTTAGATGGCCTAGGGGAGATTTCTCTTGAGATGAGTGCCACTATAACCTCTTTACCGGAAGTAAGCTATGGGCGATCACGGGAAATCATTGATGCCCTGGACATAAAGGAACTCACGGGAAGCTCAATCGGGGTTAAGTTTGTCGACCTGAAAAGCTACATAGACCTGAACCTCTTCGGAAGCGGCCGCGCCAAGGCATCGGAGCGAGGTAGCGGCGGAATCTTAATCAACGTTTATAAGTCCACAAAGGCAGATCCAGACAATATCTATCTTGCCATTTCCCGGGACATTGATGATTCAACTCTGATCCATGAATTTGCCCATGTGCTGGACTATTTAGGCGGCTCAAGGCTGATGCCAGGAACCCTGCAAGCCCTGAGCTTTGAGTTGGACGTGCCCGTGGATCATCTTGAGCACCTGGAGGAATTTGGCTATTGGCTTGATTATCTTGTGGGCAAATTTGATGTGCAATTAGATGCGGATGATGCTATCATATCTTACCTGTATAAAAACGAGATGCTTTTGAATGGCAAAGAGATTCAGGAGAAGAATCGTTTAATCTTAAAATCGAAATCAGATCGGATATTTAAATTCTTGAGCGAGAACAGCCAAGAGATCAATTCCCTTATTCGCGACCTTCCTGGGTATATGGGGTCAAGAGAGGTTAAAGATTAATCAATATTAGCAGTAGTTTGCGGTTTTACTTGTATCGTCTTGTCCCCAAACAGGCTGAATCTCAACCAGTCGAAGGCATACTTCATCAATGAAACATCGTCAGAAGCCAGCCTCTCCTTTATGTCTGTCTCCACATCGAAAAGCTCAAAGAACTTGCTTTTAAAGACAAATTCCCTGAACCTGTCCAGATTATAGGAAGCCATGAAAAACATTTGCATTTTCCGAGGAACACCTTCCTTTGGGCCGAGGCTTTTTGAAGAAGTTATAATCTCGAGCCACTGATCGTTCATAACATTGTATTCATATACGCCCTCGTTTTTCAGCCATTCTTCAATGGTCCACTCTTTATCCTCCTGAAAGCCCAGACAGTGATCCTCATCCACAATGAAATATTTTTCCCGTGTGTCTCTTTGGCCGTCTGGTTTTGTGGCAGCTCTACCCA
>JAFDHL010000113.1 GCA_019308785.1 Deltaproteobacteria bacterium | reverse complement strand
ATCTTTCCAGACCCGCAGGATATCAGCCGGCAAGAAAACCTGAGATATGTCTGACATTTCTGGAGCAGGAAAGCTCCTCTTCAAATCTGTAATACGGGGTAGGTGAACGAGGTCTGCAAGATTAAATCTCGACTTTCACACTTATTTGATGAATTCTTTTACCTTTTCCGCCTTTTTCTTGACCTCCACGGCCTTTTTGACTCCTGGAACCTGTTTCAGGACCTTGTCAACTACCTTGGCCTCAAGCGTGGATGCGTTTTCGCCGCTTTGATTCTTATCGGCAGGTTCTTCAGGGCTGATTTCCTTTTTAACATTTCTGAATTCCCTTATAGCGCCTCCTAAGCCTTTACCTATATCCGGGAGTCTTTTGGCGCCGAACAGAAGCAGGATAATAACAGCGATAATGATCAATTCAGTTGGACCAAGACCGAACATGGCTTACTCCTTTAATGATTTTCTTCAATTAACTTTAAAAAATTGCGAGTGGGAAAGGTATCATTTGATCGCAACTCAAATATCCTTATGCCGGATGACTCAAAGAGGGCGGCCGCAATTCCAATGCCGAACCCGGATGGTTTTTCGCAGTATTGAGTATGAAGCCCGCAGGAAGGGCTACTGTCTTTCATGACTGCGATGAAAGACCCTGACAGCCTGGCCAGGTTCAATGCCTCATATGCCCCGTTCTTGAAGGCCTCCGTCACATCATCTCCATCAGCATTGATGATTTTTGCTCTTCCAGAGAGGATATCGCGGCCGTCACCGCCCTTAATATCGGCAGGAGATCTGGGGGTGGGAAGCCCTCCGAGTTGTTCGGGACAGAAAGGTATGAAAGGGATAGTTGTTACAAAATCTATCAAGTCGGGACATGATGCGTGCCGGCCATCATATCTGCAGTGGATACCGAGGAGACAGGCGCTGATCATAACCGGAGCCTTTTTTTGCAGCAAGAGGCTTTCAGTCTGCGAATTGGACGGCTCCCTCATCATCACCTCTTGATTCAACCGAGCCGATATAAAAGGCGGTTTCTCCCATGGCGTTCAGCCTTGAGAGCACTTCGTTGTTTTCCTCTTCGTTTACCACAATTACCATGCCGAGGCCGTTATTGAAAGTCCGCATCATTTCCTGATCAGATATCTGGCCGGCCTTTTGAATGAAAGAAAATACAGGAGGAACAGGCCAGCTCGATCTGCGAATTACCGTCTTGCAGGCCTTTGGGATAATACGGGGAAGGTTGTCCACAAGTCCGCCACCGGTGATGTGTGAGATACCACATATGCGAAAGTCCCGACTCAGATTGCCAATCGCCCTGGCATATATTCGGGTAGGCTCCAAGAGTTCTTCTCCAAGGGTCCGGCCAAAATCCTCCACATAATCATCTACGGACATTTTCAGGCCCTCGAAAAATATCTTGCGTACCAGAGAATAACCATTGCTATGCAGTCCGCTGGACGCGATGCCGATAAGCTGATGGCCTACGGCAATCTCAGAACCATCCAGAAGATCTTCATTTTCTGCAATTCCAACAACAAAACCCGCAAGGTCGTATTCGCCTTCAGCATAGAACCCGGGCATTTCGGCTGTCTCACCCCCGAGGAGTGAGCAACCTGCTTCCTGGCATCCCTCTGCAATGCCCTTTACAATCTCCTGTGCCTTGTTCACTTCCAGTTTCCCCATGGATATGTAGTCAAGGAAAAAAAGCGGGTTGGCACCCTGGACCAGGATGTCGTTCACGCACATGGCAACAAGATCGATGCCGACTGTATCATGTTTGTCGAGCATGAACGCAATCCTTAGCTTTGTTCCCACACCATCGGTGGAACTTACAAGCACAGGATTCCTGATATTCTCAAGACTCAAGGAGAAGAGCCCTGCAAATCCTCCAATTTCGGAGATAACGCCGCGTTTGAAGGTCTTGCTCACGATTGGCTTTAATAATTCTACAAGCCTGTTGCCCGCATCAATATCAACACCTGCTTCGGCGTATTTGCTTTTTTCTGTTTTCTTTCCCATTTGCTCAGGCCTCGTTTATTTCTTAATTTTTATTATCTAACGGGTTAGTTGTCAAATCTTTTACCTGAATCTTGCATAAACAATCTTGAATGGATTAATAAAAAAACATAATTTCATGTACTTAGGCAGGTTTTAGGTAGACCATGGAAATAACTTATTGGGTGCGAATAGAATGAAGGCCAAATATTCAAGATTGTTTACCCTTCGGGAGCGCCGATTTTACCGAATCTACCGCGTTATCAAGTGCTTGCGGTAAAGTACTATCCCGCCAAAGGGCGGGACGCACTTGATGTCTTGTATCTTCGGCAAACTCGACGCTTGCAAAATCCAGGTTTTATCTTGTCAGTAAGACTGCGATTTGTTAATGGATTTAAATGATTATAGCACATACCAGCACTCACAAACGGATTCTGGAACTGAATCGTCCCATTACATCTTTAAAAGGGATCGGTCCAAAGCGGGCTGAGCTTCTTTTAAGGAAGGGCATCAAGACCGTTCTCGATCTTATCTTTTTTACCCCAACTCGTTATGAAGACAGAAGCCGGGTCCTTCCAATTGGTAAAACCGGTGAGGGTCCGGCAGTATTAGTCAGAGGAAAGGTCGTATCGGGCAGGGAAGAAAGGTTCTTTCGCAGGGGGAAAGGGTTGTTCAGGATCATAATCAAGGACGAAACAGCCCATTTGGAGCTTGTTTGGTTCAATTATAAAAAGGTTCATCTTAGTCGCTTTATTGGACAGGGTTTGGAAATTATGGCCTATGGGCGTGTTCAGAGAGACCGGGGCAGGAGACAGATGATTCACCCTGATATTAAGGTGGTCAACAGGGACAAGGTGATAGAGATCCTGGGTTTTTATCCGGTTTACCCGCAGGTTATGGGGGTTTCCGGACAGGTTATAAGATCTGCCGTCAAACAGGCCCTTGAACGGTATCAAGAAATCCTAACGGACGAAATTCCAAGGAAGATATCCCGTCGCATTGGCCTGCCGGAACTTGGAGAAGCCATAAAATGTGTTCACTTTCCACCCGAAGGATCATCAATCGATCTGCTTAATCAATATGAAACACCATGCCACAAAAGGCTCATATTCGATCGTTTTTTTCGCGTGATGCTCAATATAGCCTTCAGGAGAAGATTCCGTAAGAAGAGGTCAGGCATCGTGTTCTCGATCCCTAAAGGCCTGCTCTCCCGGCTCGAAGAATATTTTTCCTTTACACTGACCGGTGATCAGGTGAGAGTTGTCAAGGAGATGCTCAAGGACCTGAGCAGCGGCAGGCCCATGAATCGCCTGCTCCAGGGAGATGTGGGATGCGGAAAGACAGTGGTTGCTGCAATGGCTGCATACATCAGCATTATCAATAAATGGCAGGTGGCGGTAATGGTACCGACCCAGGTTCTGGCACAACAGCACAAAGAGTATTTTTCGAGCCTGTCTGAGAGCATGGGATTTCGCCCTGTTCTTTTGACCGGGGCACTCAATAAGTCTGATCGTCTTGAAGCCTATGAAAAAATCAGGGAAGGGGCGTATAATTTGATTATCGGGACACAGGCCTTGATCCAGGAAGACCTTGCTTTTGACAGGCTGGGGCTGGTGGTGATTGATGAACAGCACCGGTTCGGGGTCAGGCAGCGCGCCTTATTGGATAGAAAAGGTACAGATCCCCATCTTCTTGTCATGACGGCGACACCAATCCCAAGGACCCTCGCCATGACGGTTTATGCTGATATGGATATCTCTATTATAAAAGAATACCCTGAAGGACACCGGCCGGCTGAGACGTTCCTGATGGATGAGAGCCGGAAAAGGGAAGTTTATAATATGGTGAGACAGAGAATGTCTGCAGGTCAACAGGCACTGGTCATATGTCCCGTCATTGAAGGATCAGAGGATACGGACCTGAAAAATGCCCTTGAAATGTACTCGGGACTGAGAAAGCTCTTTGCGCCCCGCTTTTGTGTGGGTCTGATACACGGCCGGTTGTCTCCGCATGAGAAGGACCAGACCATGGACAACTTCCGGAAAGGGCGAATAGATCTTTTAGTGGGGACAACGGTTGTTGAGGTAGGTGTTCATGCCCCGGGCGCTACTGTCATTGTGATTGAACACCCTGAGCGGTTTGGGTTGGCCCAACTCCATCAATTAAGGGGCCGAGTGGGAAGAGGGCGCGAGAGAGGTCTCTGTTTACTTATGCTGAAAAACGGAATTTCCGGGGAAAGTCTTTCAAGATTAAAAGTGCTGGCTGAATGTAATGACGGTTTTGAAATCGCCCAAAAAGATCTGGAAATCCGCGGACAGGGAGAACTGATGGGCATTAAACAGGCTGGGACAGGAGAACTGGATTTTGCGGAGATGTTCAGAGAGCCGGAGCTTCTGATGACAGCAAAAAAAGAGGCAGAGCAAATCCTGGACTCTGATCCGGAACTTTCACGCCCTGAAAATCGACTGCTGAGGAATATGGTTCAGGCAGATTTTCCAGGTGTGCTGGATTTTTAACTTAGACTTTGATTTTTTCCAGACAGTGCTATAATGTTTCCAGAAAAAGGAGATTGAGACCATGCAAGACTTCAGGAGAATGAATCGTTTACCCCCTTATGTTTTTGCCACTGTGGACAAGATCAAAATAGAAGCGAGACACAGGGGGGAGGATATTATTGATCTGGGGATGGGCAACCCTGATATTCCAACACCTCAACATATTGTGGACAAGCTGATCGAAGCCACACAGAAAGGCCATAACCACAGGTACTCCGCATCCAAGGGTATTACCATGTTGAGACATGCTATATGTGACTGGTATAAACGACGTTATGATGTGGAACTGGATCCTGATGAAGAGGCAATTGCCACTATTGGCGTCAAGGAAGGGCTTTCTCACCTGGTCCTTGCGACTATAAGCCCGGGGGACGTGGTATTTGCGCCAAACCCCACATACCCCATCCATCCTTATTCCGTAATCATCGCCGGTGGAGATCTGCGAAGCGTACCCATCGGACCGGACAGGGATTTTTTTGAGGATTTGTTGACGGCTACAAAGCAGACCTGGCCCAATCCGAAGATGCTGATTATTTCCTATCCTCATAACCCTACAACGGCTGTGGTGGACAGGGAATTTTTCGAAAAGATCGTGGATTTCTGTACCGAACATGAAATTATGGTTATCCACGATTTCGCGTATGCGGATCTGGTATTTGACGGCTACAAACCTCCCAGTTTTCTCCAGATACCAGGGGCCAAAGATATTGGCGTGGAATTTTATAGTCTTTCCAAAAGTTACTCTATGCCGGGATGGAGGGTAGGATTCTGTGTGGGTAATCCGGTCATGGTTGCGGCACTCCGGAGGATTAAAAGCTATCTGGATTATGGCATGTTCCAGCCCATCCAGATTGCCTCTATTATTGCCCTCAATGGACCGGACGGTTGTGTAAAGGAAATTGTGGACACTTATCGGGAGCGCCGTGATGTGCTGATTGACGGGTTGAACCGTATCGGCTGGGAAATTGAAAAGCCCAAAGGAACCATGTTTGTGTGGGCAAAGATCCCGGAGAAATATAGAGACACGGGATCCATAGAGTTTTCCAAAATGTTAATTGAAAAGGCCAAAGTAGCGGTTTCCCCCGGCATCGGATTCGGGGAGTATGGGGACGATTACGTCCGTTTCGCCTTAGTGGAAAACCCACATCGCACGAGACAGGCTATCAGGGGGATAAGGCAGGTATTATGACAAGAGGCCAAAGAGGCTCTAATTATTAGCCACAGACCCACACGGACCTTTTGGCCGAGCGACGTGCTCGGCCAAAACCTGTTATCGTTTTGCGATTAGGATAAGATGGATATAAACGAACTCACTTACCTGATTAATGGCGCAATCTTTGAGGTAAACCGTGTGCTCGGGGCCGGATTTCTGGAAAAGGTATACGAGCATGCTTTATTGATCGAGTTAAAGGAAAAAGGTCTTAAAGCCGAGGCTCAAGTGCCAATTAAAGTGAAATACAAGGGGAAGGAAGTCGGGGAGTATTACGCAGATATAGTCATTGAAAACCAGGTTATTTTGGAACTTAAGGCAATTGATTCCTTACAGAAAATCCATGAGGCCCAGTTGTTGAACTACCTAAAGGCTACGGGGTATAAGATCGGCCTTCTGGTTAATTTTAAACATCCAAAAGCTGAAATAAAACGATTTATTCTGTAGCCGACCTGCAGTGCACCCGATTTTCCTCTGCCGCTGTTGGCAGAGGAAAAGTCAGTGTTCGTCTGTGTGGGTCTGTGGCCAATCACATGGGGAGAAGCATATGCAACAAATCAACATAGGGATCATCGGGTTCGGGACCGTTGGTGCCGGGACATTTGAGGTGCTCACCGAAAATCGGGAGATCATTGCGGATCGGGTTGGAATGGAGGTGACCGTCAAAAAGATCGCGGATCTGGATATTGATTCTGATAGGGGAATTCCAGTAGACCGTGAGCTTTTGACCGGCGATGCCATGGATGTAATAGATGATCCGGAAATTGATGTGGTTGTGGAGCTTATTGGCGGCGTGGAAAAGGCCAGAGAATATATACTGAAGGCCATGGAGAAGGGAAAGCACGTGGTCACCGCCAATAAGGCCCTGCTTGCAGAGTTCGGGCAGGAGATATACGAGGCAGCAGAGAAATACGGGGTCAGCCTGGGCTTTGAGGCGAGTGTCGGAGGTGGTATTCCGATCATTGGTGCCATGAAGTGCGGTCTTTCTGCCAACCGGATTCAAACCATGATGGGAATTCTGAACGGCACTTCCAACTACATCTTGACCAGAATGACACAGGAAGGTTTGCCTTATGACAGTGTAATTCGAGAGGCAGTAAACTTAGGCCTTGCCGAGGACCCACCGACCTTAGATGTGGATGGTACGGACGCAGCTCATAAGCTGGCCATCCTTATTTCCATTGCATTCGGGTCTGCTGTCTCTTTTAAAGATATTTACAGGGAAGGTATTGGTGCTTTGACCCCGGATGATATCCGTTTTGCCGGGGAATTCGGTTACAGGGTTAAATTATTGGCCATAGCCAGGAATTTAGGAGATCGCCTGGAGGCCAGGGTTCATCCCGCCATGATTCCGAAAGACCACATCCTGGCCAATGTTAATGAAGCGTACAATGCCATTTACCTTGAGGGTGATTTTATGGGGCCGAACCTCTATTACGGATTAGGCGCCGGAAGAAGGCCCACGGGAAGTGCCGTAGTGTCAGATATTATGAGTCTGGCAAGGCATATCAGATTTGAGCCAAAAGGCCCTATTCCCCCCCTTGGCCATGTCCGCTCGCCTGAGAAACGGATTTTGATTGAGCCCATACAGGAGTTGACCAGTGCCTATTACTTCAGGTTTTCAGCCTTGGACAGCCCTGGCGTCCTTTCAAAGATAGCAGGTATCCTTGGTGAACATGAGATCAGTATCTCTTCAGTAATCCAGGAGGGCAGGGAGGTCGCCGGATCAGTGCCGATTATCATGCTGACCCACGAGGCCAATGAGAGCAACGTGCAAAAGGCCATATCATTGATAGATGAGTTGGAGTTCCTGACCGATAAGACGGTCCTGATCCGCGTTAATGAGCAATCTTAACACAACAAAATATGTCCTTCTGGTTGGGGACGGGATGGCCGATTATCCTATCCAGGAGTTGGGCGGCAAGACACCACTTGAGGTCGCTCAAACGCCCAACATGGACCGAATTGCTGCGTGCCGGATTGGCTGTGTGAAGACTATTCCGGATGACAAGGAACCGGGCAGTGATGTGGCCAATCTTTCGCTTTTGGGCTATGATCCGGGGATGTATCACACTGGACGAGCCCCATTTGAGGCGGCCAGCATGGGTGTAAAGCTCAACCCTGATGATGTTGCCTTTCGAATGAATCTTGTCACCCTGGATTGGAAATCGGGTCAAGGGATCTTGATGAAGAGCCACAGCTCAGGGGACATATCAACGGGAGAGGCAAGACAGATCGTTGAGACCCTTGCACAAAAACTAATTAAGCCAGGTGTAAAACTTTATCCGGGAGTCGCTTACCGGCACCTTCTCGTGTGGGACAGGGGACCTGAAAAGGCCGAAACCATCCCTCCCCATGACGTCCTGGATCAGAATATGGCATCATACCTGAACCAGTCCCGACAGGATCCAATTCCGGGTTTTATCCGCTCTTCCTGGGAGATTTTAAAAGACCATCCAGTTAATATGGAGAGAAGAAAGAATGGTTTAAACGAGGCTAACTCCATCTGGTTATGGGGACAGGGAAAGGCTCCAAAGCTCGATTTATTCGAAAATAAATACGGGTTGAGAGGAGGAGTTATTTCGGCTGTGGATCTGTTAAGGGGGATAGGTGTTTATGCCGGGTTTACTCCGATATACGTAAAAGGGGCCACAGGCTATCTTGATACCAATTATCAGGGGAAAGCCGAGGCTGCGCTTGAGGGACTTAAGGATTTTGATTTTATTTTCCTTCATGTGGAGGCGCCTGATGAGGCGAGCCACAATGGCAACTTCCGGGAAAAGATAGAGGCCATTGAGAATTTTGATAGGAAGGTTGTGGGCACTGTTATTGAAGGGCTGAAGGGTTTCGATGATTATCGCGTTATGGCGGTTAGTGACCATTTCACACCTGTTGTGAAAAGGACGCATACCAGCGAGCCCGCCCCATTCGCCTTTGCCAGCAAAGAGGAGCTTGCCTCGGAGTGCGACGGCCCCGGGTTCACGGAGAAAAACGCTCAGGATTCCGGGCTCAATTTTATGAAGGGGCATGATTTAATGTCGGCGTTTCTTGGCCAATCTTAATACCTTGACATGGTTTTGCTTTTAAAATATTTTGACTACTCACGTAGTCAGGCTGAAGGTGTTTAGACTGAAGACTGAAGGGAAAAGAGAACCGAAAGAATTCTTTTCAGGGATAAATCAGTTACAGTAATACAATAATAGGAGCCCTATGTGTACCACGTTCAGCCCTTTACTAATCCCGCGTTTCGCGGGACCGTCAGCCTAAATAACCTGAGTAGTTACAGGAGATGAAAAGATGAAAATACTGTTTTTCGGCCCAAATGGAAGTGGCAAAGGTACACAGGGTGCAAAAGTCAAGGAAAAGCTGGGTATTCCCCATATTGAAACGGGAGTGATCTTCAGGGAGAATATTTCTGCGGGCAGTGATCTCGGCAAGGAGGCCAAAGGTTATATAGACAGGGGTGAACTGGTGCCCGATAGCATCACGATCCCAATGATTCTGGACCGCCTCAAGGAAGATGACTGCAAGAACGGGTGGCTTCTGGATGGCTTTCCCCGGAATCTCACCCAGGCTCAGGAACTGGACAAGGCCCTTAAGGAGGCAGGGATCAAGCTTGATATTGTTATTGATATGGTTCTTGACAGACAGGTTGCCAAGAATCGGATCATGGGACGGCGTTTGTGCGTCAATGACAACAACCATCCAAACAATATTTATATAGACGCCATCAAGCCGGATGGTGATAAATGCAGGATCTGCGGCGGTGAACTGAAGACACGGTCGGATGACCAGGATGAGGGGGCCATTGATCAGCGTCATGGCATATACTACGACACTGAGACCGGAACCATGGCAGCCGTCAATTTCTACAAGGACCTTTCAGCAAAAGAAAGTGTTCCGAAGATAATTGAACTGGATGGAAGACCGGGCGTGCAAGAGGTTTCTGCGGAGTTGATGGCCAAGCTCAGTGAATAGACACATACTGTGGTTCAGACAGTAGCGGTTACATCTTTGGCGACTGGCCGGAGGAAGCTGTAGACCCACATCAGCCTGCCATTTAAGCCATTTAATAGCCTACCTTCAAAAAAGACAA
>JAFDHL010000112.1 GCA_019308785.1 Deltaproteobacteria bacterium | reverse complement strand
AACCATGCATTGGACCAGGGTATGGGAAGAACCCTGAACGTCAGTGAAGGTGGAATCCTGCTGGAAACACCTAATCCAATTGATCCGAAACATACTCTGGTTCTGACTATCGGCTTGAAAGATGACATGGTGGATATCAAAGGAAAGGTGATTCATTCCAAAACAGATGAAGACGGAAAGGTTAGAACCGGGATCCAGTTCATAGAAATGAATGAAGCAACACTTGGGACCTTAAAAAAATATATAATAGCATTTGGGAAAGCATAAAAATTCAAAAAAGCTCGGAATGTGAACCGGTCCGGGCTAAACAACTTATTATTCTTCGGGAGTGGATGAGATAAAAAGCGGGCTTTTTTCCCAGTCCCTGTGCGTATCCTGAAAGGATTTTAAGTAACACCGCCCTTTTTTGTCGCGCAGATCGTAGATGCTGTGCCTCAGGATTGTAACCGGTAGTCCACCTTTTAGATTGACCGTGATTTCATACCGGCTGAAATCGGCCACAATTCCCCTGATGATTTCACCCTCAAGGAGAGTAAAAAAGAGGACTTCTTTCTCTTTCATGAGTGGAAACAGGGACTTGTTTTTTACATGGTATCTTTTTCCGGGTGAAATAATGGGTTCAAGTCCGAGTTCCCTGACCTTTTTGTCTGGTTTTAAAAGTGTTGTGACTGCTTCTGAAAGGTCTTCGGGATAGAGAAGCTTTACATCGGTCTTGGACAGGACCTCATCACCCGAACCATCAACGCTTATCTTCAGATCGTATGTGGGATTTTCGACAATTCTGGCTTTAATAATGCGATGACTGTTGATATGAAGTTTCCATGGCTGGCCTGAGGCCAATGCCTCATCGAAAATTGAGAGGTGATATTTTTCATCTAAATATTCTTGTAGACCGGATATATATCCCATTTTATGTGCTTTTCAACATGGCAATAGCTTGCTCTGGAGGTATTATCAGGAGGATAGGCAAATCTGACAACACGTCAAAAAAATAGGCAGGCCTATTTTTGGGCATCCGGCTTGTTCAAGCAAAAAACTGCGATGCTATCCCTATTCCTTCACGCTCTCTTTCAATTCATCTTCAAACTCTTTGAAAAACTTATCTTTTTCCTTCCAATCAGGACCAAACCGTTTGTTAAAAAAGTCGCCCATTTTGTCAAAGAGTTTTTTCCAGGCCGACCTGCCCTCACCCAAAACCACATCTTCAAGATATTGCCTGAGTTCTGAGATTTTTTCCTTGGGAAGGAAAGAAACGGCACCTAAGTTAATGGATTTTTTCAAAGATTCGGGTGAAAGGGCATGAGCGGTGAGCATGACGGTTGGAAATTCCCTGGATACGGAGTTTTTCAAGAGCTCAAAACCGTTTACTCCCATGATATCAAGGATTACAATATCATAGGTGTAGCTCAGGAGGTATTGGAGGGCAGTATCATAGTCGGTCGCTTTGTGAACCAGACACATGTCCAGTTCTTCCTCCACGGTTTCAAGGACATCAGGCTCATCATCTACAACCAGTATGACTTTATTTTTTAGGGGACTTTCTGAAGCCATTGATCTCACTTACCTCCTTTCGTGCATTAGGGTTTTTCAAACCTTTATAACAGAGATTTGTTTTTTGTCAAAAGAAATGTAACTACCCAGCTATTTAGGTTGAAGACTGAAGGCCGAAGCCTGCCCGCCGGACGGCAGGCGGGGCTGAAATTCCCTGACAGCCTTCCTCCATCTTCGGTCTTAAGTCTAAACATCTGATTTTGTGTGATCACGCATGATCTGTTCCCTTCTACCTTCCACCTTCAGTCTATACACCTGAGTAGATACAAATAAATTAGGGGTGCCAGCAATTAGCCTAACCTATCCTGTCGAGATCCTTTGAAGGAATTGCTTTAGCTTTCCTATCTGTCAAAACAAAGATCCGGGCCGCCTCATCAATTTCCTCTGCCACATTAAGTGCCTCCTGGAAATCTTTGCCAACGGTCACGAGACCGTGGTTCTGGAGAAATAGGGCTCGACATTTCTCATTTGAAAATTCCCTGGCCACGGTCTTTGCGAGCACTTCCGACCCCGGGACCAAAAAGGGAACCATGGGAAGTGGATAGGCGTAGTACACAAAGCCGGGCGTGAGGGGCGGAAGGGTATCAGGGCCGGGTGTCAGCATGGTGGTCGCAGCGATAATATAGGCCCCGTGGACATGGCAGACCACATTGGCATCAGGTTTTGCCCGCAGGATCCCAAGGTGCATGTTAGTGTCCTTGGTAGGTGTGCCGCCCTCAAGGACTTCACCTTTATTATTGACCGTTACCACCACATCCGGCTCCACATCTCTAAGAGAATAACCGGACGGCGTAAGGAATATCTTGTCAGCGGATCGCGCGGAGACATTTCCGCCCACGCCGGACACCAGATGCCTTTCATAGAGAAAGTGGCAGAATCTGCAAAAGTTTTTTTTGAGGATCGAAGCGTTTGTCCTCCCGGCACTTTCTGTTCCCAATTTGTCTTTCCTTTCAATCACTTATGGGTCAGATGTCACATCAACAATCTTCTCCCCCTTGTCGGAGGTTCCGTCTTTAGAGGGGGTGGGGCATTCTGGCATTGTTTGTAAAGTATTCAAAGTCGTGTAATGTAAAAAATTAGTAACGTTCAAAAGTGTATGTATCTTGAAGGGCATGGGACTCTTTTTTCAGAATCGAAAAATTGGTTGCTGGATTGTACATGACCCTGCTACCTGAGGCGGGCGGGGAGCTTGCTGTGCTTCAGGCCCAGGACACAGGATATGGCATAAACCTGGGCAGCCCGCCGCCCGCCTTGGTTTGCAGGATTGCCAGGTCCAGCGCTCTGGCCGAGTCGATTCTGAAAAAAGAGTCCCATGCCCTTCATTTCAACAAGGCCGGTCCGGATTTTTAGGCACCAGACTTAAGAATCCATGCGCGGAAATCGGATGAATTCATATCCCATGCATACACTTTTGAACGTTACCAAAAAATTTCAGCCTGAGATCATGCTAATGGCAAACAGAGTGAATTTCAAGACACTTTTCCGCCTTGACCGGATGTCTTTCTTGTGTGATAAGTCGTTCCCGACTGTTAAACAAGTGGGGAAGATGTGAAACAGGTGCAAGGCGCAAGGTATTTAGTGGTATGAAAATAGCCCAGTTTTATGAGAAAAACCGCATTCGTTTAGGACTGATCCGGGGCAATGCCCTTGTCCCCATTGATTTTGACGGGGACATGATAGATTTTATCAAAAGCGGACAACGGTCTGAGACATGCGGGAGCAGTGCAATTCCGCTTGATCAGGTGAAACTGGCACCGCCTGTGACGCGTCCGTCCAAGATTATGGCCCTGGGTCTAAATTACAAAGACCACGCCGAGGAGAGCAAGGGGAAAATACCTGAAGTCCCGCTTGTGTTTGCGAAATTTCCGAACAGTTTGATTGGGCATAAGGATCAGATCACCTGGGATATCAACGTTACAAAAAAGGTGGATTATGAGGCAGAGTTGGCTGTTGTCATGGGAAAAACCATTCACAATTGTCATGAAACAGAGGCAATCAAGGCCGTGTTTGGTTATACGTGTGCCAATGACGTGAGCGCCAGGGATCTGCAATTTGGTGACGGGCAGTGGGTGCGGGGAAAATCCCTGGATACCTTCTGTCCCGTCGGGCCATGGCTTGTCACCAGCGATGAAGTTGTGGACCCGCATTCCCTTAAGATCCGGTTTTGGCTCAACGGCCGTCTTATGCAGGACAGCCACACCGGCTTAATGATAGTCTCGATTCCAGCCCTGATCAGCTTCCTGTCAAGACATTTCACCTTGGTCCCCGGAGATATCATTTTGACCGGGACCCCCAGCGGTGTGGGCGCCTTTCGTAAGCCTCCTGTTTATATGGAGGACGGAGATGAGGCAGTGGTTGAGATAGAGGGAATAGGACGCCTTGTAAATTGGTGTAGAACCGAATGATGCCGTATGTTCCTTTTGGGTTCCCGTAAAAAAAATGTGATAACATATAGTAGATACCCACGGGCTCACGCCCGTGGTCCTCTTCTGCCTGTTCTTGATAGAGTATTTGTTGTTTGTGCTTGTTTGATGGGAAACGGCATTGCGATTGAGGCAAAGGGTCGAGGCCGGCAATTAGGTCGCAAGGCCGGCAAGGAGTGGTATGAGTATAAGGAGGATGTGAAAGGGAAGAGGGGAAAAGGAGATTAAAATTGAAAGACGTTGTTATTGCAAGCGGGGTGAGGACTCCTGTCGGGAGGTATGGCGGTGCTTTGAGGGATGTCCCGGTACACAAATTAGCCAGCCTGGTCATGAATGAAGCCGTCAAAAGGGCCAGTATTGAGCCAGCCCGGGTGGATGATGTCATTATGGCACAGTCTTACCAGAGCGGTGAGTGCGCAAACGGGGCCCGTATGGCCCTGCTTGAGGCCGGGTGGCCTGTTGAGGTTCCAGGGGTGACTTTGGACCGCCGGTGTTGCTCTGGTCTTGATGCTGTTTTTTTTGGCGTCATGAAAATCCAGACAGGCAATGGAGATATTATTGTAGCCGGCGGAATGGATAGCATGAGCCAGGCGGAACTATATATTCCGGGATATATAAAATGGGGCCTGGGTGGAAAAGTCGATGAAAAATGGGGTTTTATGCCAAAAGGACATGGCGCCCTTTCCATGTGGGGCATACCATTATACGACAGGATACAGCGCGCAAGGGTTATGTCACAGCCTACCGACAGGTTTGGAGAACTCAATTCCATGATGACCTGGGCTGAGGCAGCAGCGAAAAACGAAAATATTTCACGCAAGGAGTGTGATGAATGGGCTTTGCGAAGCCAGCAGAAGGCTATTGCCGCCATTGATTCGGGGAGATTCAGCGAAGAAATTGTTCCCGTACGGATTCCTCAAAGAAAGGGGAATCCAATAATCTTTGATGAAGATGAGACACCCAGGAGAGATACGACCTTAGAGAAACTCAACAAATTACCGCCTGTCTATCCTGACGGCGTATGTACTGCCGGCAATTCATCCACAGAGAACGATGGGGCGGCCGCTGTGGTGTTGATGTCGAAGGACAAGGCCGGGGAATTGGGCGTTGATCCCATGGCATGTTTCAGGTCTTGCGCAGTGGCAGGCGCTGATCCTACTCTCACTTATCCCGCGGTGCCTGCATCCGTGGATAAGGCTCTCGATAAGGCGGGGATTACTATAGATGAAGTAGATATAATTGAAATACAGGAGGCATTTGCAGTACAGGCATTAGCGGATGCAAGGATGATGGGAATCAAACAGGATGACTTTTACAAAAAGATAAATGTCAATGGCTCCGGTATTTCTCTGGGCCATCCCATTGGTGCGACCGGCGCCATGAGACTGGTCACATTACTCAATGAGATGAAAAGGCGCGGGTCCCATTATGGATTGGAGACAATCTGCGGCGGCGGGGGCCTGGGAATAGCAGCGGTAATAGAGAGGTGAGCAAAATGGAGATCAAGAAGGTGTGCGTCATTGGCATGGGAACTATGGGCAGTCAGATCGGGATTGTATGTGCTAAAGGAGGCTGTGAGACTGCGATGGTGGACACAAGTTCCGCTCTGGTTGAAAGGGGCATGAAAAACATACAGGCATTTTTAAAAGGACAGGAAAAAAAGGGAAAGATCGATCAGGAAACCAGGGAAAAGCTACTGTCCCTTATCACCGCTGGAACAGACATTAGTGATGCCGTGTATAATGCCGACCTGGTGATTGAGGCGGTGTTTGAGGATATAGAGGTCAAAAAAGAGACTTTTAAAAAAATGGATGAGGCAAGCCGTAAGGATACGATCCTGGCAAGTAATACATCAACCCTTTGGATTGCCGAAATAGGAGCGGCCACAAACAGACCTGAAAAGTGCATCGGCACTCATTTTCTGATTCCGGCGGCCCTGACTCCCTTAGTGGAGGTAGTGCGCGGCCCTGTAACCTCAGATGATACACACAAAACGATTATTGATTTTCTTGGAAAGTGCGGCAAAGAAACAGTAACCGTTGCCGACTCGCCGGGTTTTGTCATCAACAGGCTTTACCTGCCCATGATAAATGAGGCATTTTTCGCCCTTGAAACCGGGCTTGCCAGTGCCGAAGAGATAGACAGGAGCTGCACTAAGGGATTGGGATACCCTTTAGGGCCCTTGGCCGCGGCAGATGCTTTTGGTCTGGACATACTCCTTGCTTGCATGAAAACTTTTCAAAGGGAATTGGGAGATAAATACCGGCCCTGTCCCCTGGTTGTGAAATTAGTAAAGGCGGGGCACCTGGGCAGGAAGACGGGAAGAGGGGTATACGATTATAGTAAATAGCATGACTGGTTGAGAAAATTTGAACCGATAGATTTTTGGGTACTGATGAACAATCTCATAACCGCCAGGGCTCTATTGGGTGATGATGAATATTGGCTTGAATATATAATTGCTTTCCATGAGGGCAAGCATCGCAATTAGAAAGGAGATAAGCAAAGATGGGGGAACATTATATCGAGGATAATTGGAGAAAGCCGATACAGGAAATGGAAGTGGGTGATAAAGTCACCACCAAATCGAGGACAATAACCAGGACCGAAATCGAGCTGCTTGCCCTTTTGGGTGGAGACTATGCCCCACAGTTCTTAAGTGAAAGGGCGGCTAAGGAAAATGGTTGGGAACGACAACTGGTGCCCGGTGTGCACTGCCTTAACGTTGCCTATGGACTGCTCATCCAGATGGGATTTTTAAAAGACATTATCGCCTATATGGGCACGAGTAATATGAAATTTCTGGGCCCTGTCTATTGGGGAGACAGCATAAGGGTTGACGCGGAAGTAACTTCAAAAAAGAAAACAGAGAAGGGTTGGTTATGCGAATATGATTGGACAATTCGAAATCAGGACGCAGCGGCTGTCGCAGAAGGTCACAATATCTGACTGTTTAGGAAAGAATAATGCTGTAGTTGACAGTATTGACAGCTTTTGGGTAGGTAAAGTGACCAGATTGTAGGGATTTCGATAGCCTTGTCGATAAGGGCGAGAATCTTCCTCCTGTTTTCCATTTTTTTTGGACCTTGACCCACATATTGTAATGAGGGGCCTGAGTTCTATTGAGGCCCGGACACAAATTTTGCTTTGGTTATGGAACGTCCCATTAGCCTTGAATATGTGCTCCAGACAGGCTAAGACAGAATTTATGTTGTTGATCTGGCGTTTTTGAAAGGAGGATTTTATGTCAAAACGAGTAGGTATTATTGGCGCGGGGGTTACGCCTTTTAAGGGGACGTGGCGTGAAAAGACCTATTACGAACTGGCCCAGATGGCCACCAGAGATGCTGTGAAAGATGCAGGGATTGCTATCCAGGATGTTGATGGGGCCTTTTACGGGATTTATAATGATATCTTTGAAAGGACCGCCATTCCGGAGCATGCCATTCACGGGCTTTTGGGCATGCAGAATAAGTTTGGTATACGCATTACAAATGGAGGAGCAACAGGTGCCTACACTATGTCAGCGGCCCATGCCTACATAGCAGCCAGGAGATTCAGGACGGCATTAGTATTGGGTGTGGAAAAGGCCACGGATTGTTTTGATTTTTCATCCATGTCTGCTACTCCAGAGGTAATCAAATCGATTGGATGGTCAGGTGACAGCTTTTTTGAGCAACCGATTGGCTGGTCTGCCTCTGACAGTTATGCCGAGGTGGTTCTTGCTTACATGGACGAGAACCCCGGGGATTTAAAACCTGAAGTCACCGCTAAGATCTCCTCCCTGCTGAGTGAGCAGGTCAGGAATAATAAGTATGCGCAACGGCAATTCGACCAGGTCACGCCGGAAGAGGTGATCAACTCCAGATTAGTGGTCTATCCCTTCAAGGAACTCGAGATATGTGTCTATACTGAAGGCGCCGCAGCCTTGATCTTTGCTGAAGAGGAGACGGCTAAGGCCATTTCCAAAAATACCGGCAATCCTGTGGTATGGATAACCGGTGTAGGAGAAGCCAACGAACATTCCTTTGCCGGAAAAAACCAGAAGGACATGTCCCGGATCATGTCTGATTACTATGCCTCCCACCGTGCCTATGACATGGCAGGCATAGCAGATCCCACAAAGTCAATTGATATTGTGGAGCTTCACGATGCCTTTGTGCACCAGCTTGAGATCAGTATGGCAGAGTTTGGGCTGGTCCCCCTGGGGAAGGCCGATTCTCTGATTGAAGACGGTCTTATGATACCAGGAGGCAAGTACGTGGTTAATCCCTGCGGAGGACTGATCTATTGCGGCCATGCAGTAGGCGCCAGTAATATCATGTCTGCCTGGTCGGCCCGAAATGAGTTGATAAGAAGGAATCTTAAGACGGCCCTGGTTCATGGAACAGGGAGCACTGTTGCGCAGTATACAGCCTGTATGGTGCTTGAGCATGAATAGAGACAAGGAGGATGGAAAAACATGACCACGCAAAAAGAGAAAGTTATTCCGGAAAAATATATCCCCGATGTGGGTTCATATATAGAGACTATAGACGGTAAGGACTATCTGATTACCAATGATGCCATGTATACCTTTTACCGGAGGACCAAAGGTGAATTTTCTTCCTTCTTTCTCGGCCTGAGGGACGAGAAGAAGCTCCTGGGATGCAGATGCACAAAATGCGGGCTCGTGAGGGTCCCTCCTATGTTGACCCACTGCCCGGATTGCAACTTCGCACCAACAGAACTGATAGAAGTGGAGCAGGTGGGCATAATGAACAGTACTCCACCCATTACCTACTTTGCCACGTCCCTGTTCCAGCATATGGCGCCATACGGCCGGGGCAGGGTCATATTTAATGGGGCTGATACGGCCATGAGCGTTATTCTTTATACTACTACGGGGATCTTGGTGCCTGGAATTATAAACAAGGGGACTGAGGTTAAACTTGTTTTCAGGGATAACCGGATCGGAGAGATGACGGATGTTTTTTGTGTTCCCACTACTGAGCTTTCAAAGGAACAGATAGAAAAGAAAGGCCTTCAGGAATCTGAGATCAACTGGGAATCACCTGTTGAGCCGGAGCTTCCGCAGGCGAACGATCCTGATGTAGCTGTTTATGAAAAGGCATTGGAGGAGATGAAATCCATTATTGAAGAGATGAATACCAATGACCGCGCCCGGAAAGATATTGCCGGCTGGAAGCGGGATATCCAGGTCAAGACGAAGGGAGGACAATTCGCCATTATTATTGATGACGGAGATATCAAATTAGAAGAAAAAACGCTGTCCTCTCCTGATTTTGTAATGGTATGTGAAGATCCCCGCACCCTGTTAGATGGTCTGGCCTATAGGGGAGCTATTACGGATTCTGTCATAAGCAAAAAGCTCTGGATCAGCAAGAACATGGAATTCAACACCATTTTTAAATTGGACAGGATGGCCCGTTCTGTTGCCCGGTCCAAGAAGGCTTAAATGTTCAAGGTGGTACAAGATGATTGATTTTTCGTTTACCAAAGACCTTCCTTTTGAACAGAGGCTGAGGGATATTCTTGGCTGGCAGATAGGTGACGGCACGGCGGAACCCTCCAAACTCCTGATTGCCAGGAGTATGATGGGCAAAGATTTTGTAGGCTGAATGTAAGGATAAGACATGACTACTTTTGGATACATGGGAAAGATCCTTCACGCGGATCTTACATCAGAAAAATTTGAGACAAAAGAGCTTCCACTTGACCAGGCCCGGTCCTATCTGGGCGGTCTCGGGCTCAATGCCTGGCTTATGGAACAGGGCTATACAACCGGGACAGACCCGCTTTCTCCTGATAACCATATCATTCTCGGCTCGGGTCCGCTGGTCGGCACACGGCACAGGCTGCCCCGGTGCTGCCAAGATAGTCGCAACCACACGCTTTCCTCTAAACGGCACGATCTCGGAATCTGTAGGCTCCATGCGTTTTGCTCTCAATCTCAAGGGAGCAGGTTTTGATCATATGATTATCACCGGCAGGGCAAAAAAGCCCACTGTCCTTTGCCTTGGCCAGGACCGTGTCTCCCTGCTTGATGCAACTGACCTGTGGGGCCTTGATATTTTTGAGACAACGGACGCGCTCAAAAAATCCCATGGCGGAGAAAAATCCAGTGTTATCGCCATCGGTCCTTCAGGGGAAAACAGGGTGGTTTTTTCTATGGCCTTAGTGGATAAGGCATCCACCCTGGGACGCGGCGGACTGGGTGCGGTAATGGGATCGAAAAACCTGAAGGCGATAATTGCCTCAGGGGGGTGCGGTAATGGGATCGAAAAACCTGAAGGCGATAATTGCCTCAGGGGATAATCGTCCGAAGGTTTATGACCCAAAGGAACTCAAAACTCTTCTTGCCGGTATCCGTGAACGCCTCAAGAAGTTCAAAAACCATCCCAGGGTGCTTGAATTAGGCATCATGGAGAACTGGGACAACTATATCCATCAACTATCTATGTGCAGGAGCTTTAGCGAGGTGTTTTCGCCTGAAAAGGCAACGGCGCTATATGGACCTGAGGTGTACCGCAGCTTCAAGATCAAAAGGTTCGGATGTCCCTCCTGCTTTACGCCTGACAAGGATCATTTGGAAGTAAAGGAAGGACCTTATAGGGGGTTCAAGACAACCACTACTTCTTATTTCAACAGTTTTTCCATAGGACACCTATTTGATCTCAACAGTGCCTCAGACAGGACAGCGAGTCTT
>JAFDHL010000111.1 GCA_019308785.1 Deltaproteobacteria bacterium | reverse complement strand
TCGTATTTGCGGTGATATTCGTACTCAATTCTTGGTTCAAAGGGGTCTTCCTTTTTCCAATATTCTTCCCACTCGTCTTCATAGATTTCCTGATACTCTTCTTTGACCCGTTCAATTGCTATGGGATAAACCTCTTGATTTAAATCATCGATGATCCTGTCTTTAAGGTCCCACTCTTTCATGTCCCTGTATTTGGGATCTTGTTTTAATGTCTCATATCGTTCATCAATAAGCTTGAGATGTTCCCTGTTCCTGTCCGACCAATATCTTCTGGCCTCTTCTTCCACCCGGGAACACAATTCGACCTTTTTTTTCTCTGTGTAACGGGTGTCTTCCCAGAGTTCATCTTCAAGGTGTTCCATGGCGACATACATTGAGAAGAATGTCATGGTTTTGTCGATTTTCTCGTATATTTCATCGAGAGGTGGTCCTTGCATAAACTCGGAGAAGTTGAAATGCAGCAATCTGTCGGACTCTGCTTGTTCTATAAGTTCTTCAATGATTTCAGGGTGATTTGGCATGATGTTCATCTATTCATCCGGCAATTTTTTATGATATTCGATGCTTGAATTTGATGATCGTCCAGCCGTTTATATGAAATTGTATACGTAGCGTATATATATGTTCCATATACAAATTGCTTTAAATATTAAATCACCTTGTGATCTTCTTGATAGAGCATGGAAAGAATTGAATTATTTTATCCGCCGTAAAGCAAAATCGCAAAGGCGGTCACTGATCCATAAGTCGGGGCGGGCTTTTATCTCTTCAATAAGGAATTGGAACTCTTCTGTATTTAAAAATTCTTTTCTGAAACCTTCAATCAGAATACCGATAGTGCCTCTAACCGATAGACCTTGAACACGGGCTGCCTTGCGAGCATGCTCGTTATCAATTAGTACCCAATCGGCTTTTTTCTGTTTTGCTAAGGCGATGACCTCAATTTCCCCCAAGTCAATAATACTGACAAGTCTTCTATCCTGTTCCGCGAGGACAACGTCTTCTATAAAAATACGGCCTGAATCTACAATACGCTTGACGGAAAAGGCATCAGGGGCTCCCAGCTTGATGCCGTTCAGGACAACTTCATTGTAAACTTCCCGGGGAATAATGATCTCACTGCATAGTTTGAGCAATAGCCCCAATTGGCCTAATTTACCGAACGCAATAAGCGGACCAGCGTTGCTTATTGTGATCAAGACAACTCCTCCTCCAGGGTTTGGTCGTCGCAAGTGGCCCGGAGACCTTGAGACACAGCATACTGGGTCATCTCCCGTAAAGAAACACCAGCTAAGCGAGCAGCTTTCCACAGAGAAATTCCACCTTCTCTGAATAGGGCAAGAGATTGCTGAATTTTCACCTGGCGTAAGCCGAGAGCAAGCAACTCAACCAGATTCCCTTCAAAGACCGCCAAATCCTTTGAGAGTTCATTGGGAATTTTTATTAATATTTCTTCCATTTTTCTCCACCTCTTAAGATTATATATTTATCAAAACATATACCATAATATAAAAAATGCTGCCATGGTTATCCTGTCGATCCTGTCTAATTTTATTAAAAAAATTTCGATAAAATCTCCTCATTGACCAGTTTCTTATCAAACCCCTGTCCTAAGACCTTTACGCGTCTGAAATTTTCCCGGCAAAAGTGAAAGGATAAACGCTGTTTTTTTGATTTTCACAGCTCTTTAAGGAGTGTCTCAAATGTTTTAACGAAATCCTTCTTTTCAGAAGATTCATCAAATTCCTTAAGCCAGGATTTTATGTAGCGGATGTCGATTTTAGAGTTTTTCATAAGAACAGTCCTCACATCTTCCATATCCCTGGCCCTGCCTGCGAAGATTTTATGGATTATCAGATCTTCAACTGAGGCGAAATTGACCTCTTGATTCATTACCCTTACTTTTCGCGCTCGATTTATTGCGCCGGTTTCATAGGGGGTAAATGAGAAGATGAAATCGACTCTTATTCCCGTGGTTTCATCCAGTGCAGGCAGCACCATAGTCTGCCTGACAAATGTTTCAATATCTTCAGGAAGTGGTTTAAGGGAAAGTTCCCGGACAACGCTAAGAAGGTTTTCAAGATGATCAATACCCACACCGAGAGTAATATCTATATCTCTTGTAAGTCTGGGTTCCCCATAATATAATACAGCCTGTCCACCGACTATCATGTAGGGAAGGCCATGTTTGTCGAGGCGTTCACTTATTCCGGAAAGGAGCTTTTTAAACATGAATTAAGTACCTTAGCAATTTTTATATCCACATCGATACCCTCGAGCGGCTCTTCTGGAGGAAGCACGCCGAGGCTTAATCCCTCAATCCACATATCAGTAAAAAGTTTAATGGCCTGTTCAAAAGGAAGCCTTCCTTCATCTCTAATAAAGCCGTCCTCGAACTTCTTCAATAATCCTGGATTCTTTATCATCTATCTGCCCAGTTATTTATTCAGGAGCTATGTTATTATACACTATGGCACTATAACGCGGAAATGTTAAAACAGTAACACTCTTTCAGAAAAACTTGGACAATATCTCCTCATTGACCAGTTCTTTGTCAAATCCCTGTCCTAAGACCTTTACGCGTCTGAAATCTTCCTGGCAAAAGGGAAAGATGTAAACACTGTCCTCGTCTTCGTTAATGAGACTCAGGCATTTTTCACCTAATTCATCAAAACGGTTCGACTTAAGCTTGCCTAAAAAAACACTCTTCTGCACCCTTTCCAGGCCATATTTTTTGCATTCTTTGGCCACTCTGGTGCGGATTTTGTCATCAACGATATCATATATGATCCAGACAAGAACGGACATAGCGCTCCTCTGTATCTATACATTATAAAAGTATAATGGCTGAGAACGATAGTCGGCTTTCCAATTCTTGAAATAGAGAATCGGCGAGACGGAGAAACGGAGAGCCGGGGATTTAGGAAATCGGAGATGCGAGAAATCGGAGTCCCCGGCACACCGGTTCACCGCTTCCACGTTCCCCATTTCACCCTTTTACTTATTCACCGTTTCTCGTTTTCATCGCTGTTTAATAAGCCACTTATCCACATCAATAACCATTTTTACTATCTGCGCCATGATTTGTTCATAAGCAGCATCCAGCTCATCACAAGTCTCGTCATTCAGATATTCACACCTCCTGGCAAATTCAACCCACACCTGAGTCTCACAGGCTTCACTCTCTGAATCACTGAGCTTGGCTATGAAAGCAGCCTTATACCTTCGCTTTCGCCAAGCTTCGGCCAAATTAGCACAAACAGAACGTGAACAGCGTCTTATTTGATCGACCATGGAATATTTTTCTTCAGGCGGAAATTGCTTTGTCAGATGAAAAATTTTCATCGCCGCATCCATGCTATTCTGATAAACCCTGAGATCCTTTTAACTGTTTATCTTCTCCCCCATTCTCCGATTCCCCCCTTCTCCGATACACCGATTCACCGTTTCACCATTTCCCCCTGTCATCGTTAGAACTCCTTAATCTCAAGCCATTCCGGCCTTTTGATGTCTTCGTCCGCGAGGATTATATTAGCCAGCCTGTGTGCCTCGTGTTGAAGTATGTGTCTGCGCTTAACATTTTTCCTGTGATACCGGATGGTTTCATCCAGATGACGGTTCATGGCTTCAACCACAACCGGTTTTCCTCTCTGATTCAGCGAAACAGCATCGTCTTTAGAGTCATAATATTCATCCTTTATCTTTCTTCCGGTGAACAGATAAACCACAGTCTGTTCCCCATAAACGCGAAAAGGCTCGATGAGATCAAAAACAAGTGATTTCTTGTTGTAGTTATCCGTGTGCAAAAACCCTACATAAGGGTCAAGCCCGGATAGGATGCAGGCCTTTTCAACGAGGCTGTAAAGGATACCGTAACAATAGTTGAGCACCGCGTTAAAGGGGTCCTTTGCCGGGCGTCTTGATCTACCCTCAAATCGATATTTTTCCGGCATGATGGTGGAGAGGCACTGAAAATAGGCCCTACCAGCAGTACCCTCAAGCCCCATTATCCTGTTCCGAACCTCTTCAATGTCCTCGTCCGAAAAAGTGAGAGACGAAAGGGATTGTTCAATAGTCGTGATGGCGCTATCGAATTGCGAATCTTTGCCGGGCCTCGCATGCATCAGCTTTTTCAGAAAACGTGCCTGGTTTTCCATTTTCTGTCTGATCATCTGAATGACAAGTTCAAGGCCATGTGGCATTTCCGCAACCTCCAATTGCTTCCTGCGGATCAGGGCCGTGCTCCCCATCTTGGAAAACCACACACGACCCAGAGGATCACCAAATTTATCCAGGAAAATGATATCAATATTATGTTCAAGGGCCAGCACCACGGCCTGTGTGGAAAGCATGGCCTGGTTCGAGATTAGGATGGATTCCACCTTGAGGGGAGAGATGTCAAAGACCTTCTCTTTCTGTTTAAGACGGAAGCATTCATCCTTTTGGGTCACAAATGTACCGGGCGTATTAATGACAAGCTGCATTCTGATTTAACCCCTGTTTATAATGCATTTTATTATTCTGGCATTTTTATTCTCCCTGAGCGAATATTACATGTCAACCATGAATTATTTGCGCTAAAATGGGGATGCGAAACACCCAATGATTGAATGGAATATTGCAATATCGCGAAATTTAAAATGATCAACCACAAGGTTTTGACATATACGGTCACAACCAAAAAAAAATATTCAAATTTGAAAGACAATATTTTAAGCGTTTACGGAGTCTCACTGACCGCTTTCAATTTTTCCATGTCTTTGTCAAACGAGATAACGATCTTTTCATGGGAGGAACGGGCGGCAAGAATACAATCTACGATATCAATATCTAAATTTTCATATTTTAGAAGCGCTTCAAGGATTTCTGACCTGTCATCATTAACAATGCCGGAAAAATTCAATATTCTGCTTAGTTTTTCCACAATTTCACTTTTGGGAACCTCGTAATATTTTTCCATGACATAGACGCATTCAACGATAACAACATCCAATATCTCGACCTTTTTTGTCCCTTCAGACACATCAGTCATAAAGGCTTCCGCTTTGGGACTGAATTCCTGGTGATCCCCTAATAAATATCTGAGGACAACGTTAGTATCAATCAGATATACCTTCTGCGGCAACTTCATCTGCAATTTTCCCCTTTATTTTTTTCCTAACTCCATTCAAAAGAACATACTCCTTTGCATATTTTTTCAGGCTGCCCGCCAAGAGATTTGCCTGTGCTCCCGGGACCCCCTTGAGTTTAACATCGTTGTCTTCAACCAAAAACAATACCCCACCCTCCTTTTCTATGTTTAATCTTTGCCTTATGGGCTTTGGTATTGTTACCTGACCTTTTTTCGATATTTTTGCGTACATTTTTCACCTCGATTACTATAACGTTATTTCCTACTTCATTATATATCCCTACAATTGTTGTTTGTCAAACCATTTTTTTTTGCCAATAATTCCGCTGTATCATTAACCCCTTATTCTGATTACGTCTTTTAGAATCGGACAACATTTATTAGACGTTGGCGTCCAAATGCAACAATCCACCAACAACTAAATGAATATGTCTCTTTAGGGGCTTTTTTTCTCTTTTGTAATGGAGTATAAAAACCCTTGAGTTGATGTGCCTGGTACACAATGAAAAAAGGAGGTGCCGAATGACACTTATGGAATTTTCCATGATCCCGCTGGATAAGGGATCCAGTTTCATATAAAAAAGGATTCATATGATCAGTCAAGAAACCATATCAGGCCTGAAATCCTGGTTTACCAGTTATTTAAAAACCTTCCAATCCGGCGATCCCGATTACCAGAGAAATATTGACCTGAAGGAAGAGCATACCAGGCGGGTCTGCAAGGAGATACTGGACTTGGGTAGTAGCCTGAGCCTTGATAGTGAAGACCTTCACCTGGCAGAAGTAATTGCCCTTTTCCACGATGTCGGTCGATTTGAGCAGTACGCCCGTTACGGCACATTTTCGGATCCTGAATCCGAAGACCATGCCCTGCTTGGTGTAAGGGTGCTCCGCGAAAACGGTGTCTTAAAAACCCTTGACCAAAAGACCCGTGAACTGATCCTGCGCACCGTTTCCTATCACAACCGTGCAACACTTCCCGCGGAAGAGACAAAAACGTGCCTGTTTTTCACAAAATTGCTCCGGGATGCTGACAAGCTGGATATCTGGCGTGTTGTTACCGACTATTATCGTGAAATGAATAGTGTAAGAAACGGGGTCATCGAACTCGGGTTGCCTGATACCCCGGAAATTTCCCAAGACGTCTATACGGATATGATGGCCGGAAGGATAGTAAGGACAACCTGCCTGAAGACACTTAATGATTTCAAAGTGCTTCAAATGGGCTGGATCTATGATGTCAACTTTCCCAGGACCTTTCAGCTCGTTCGCGAGAGAGCCTACCTGAAGAAAATACATGATGCACTGCCTCGAACCAAAAAAATATCTGAAATCTATTCGGCAGTTCAATCCTATCTGGAAGTGAATTGTTTGGCTTCACCCGCCGGCCCAATTGTGCCCGGACCCAATCCAAAAAACCGTCTCACCAAAACAGTGACTTCCGCCACAATCAAATAGAGCGTCGGCACAAAAAGGAGTGTCAGGACAGTCGCCACCATCAGCCCGAAAGCAATGCTTACTGCCATGGGGATGAGAAACTGGGCCTGAAAGCTCCTCTCTAACAGGAGAGGAAGCAGGCCGGCAATGGTAGTCAGGGAAGTGAGGATGACGGCGCGGAATCGCGCCTTTCCGGATTCCTCTACCGCCTGCATAAGCGGCACTCCTTTCCTTATTGCCCTGTTGATGAAATCGAGCATAATGATAGAATCATTTACCACAATACCTGAGAGTGCCACTACACCGAAAAGGCTCAAAAGCGTGAGAGACAGACCCATAACCAGGTGGCCCAGGATTGCACCCACTATGCCAAACGGCAGGGCTACCATCACAACAACCGGCTGGACATAAGAACGGAACTGGGTAGCTAAAAGCAGGTATATTCCCAGGATCGCAATGGCAAATCCCTCAAGCAGGCTGGTCACAGATTCATTGGTGCGTTGTTTTTGGCCCTCAAAGGTATATTTGATACCTGGATAACGCCTGATCAGGTCGGGTAAAAAACTGCTGTTTAATTCCCCGATGATGCGCTCCGCGTTGGCAACATCCTCATCCAGGTCCGATATCACTGTTATCTGACGGTTCCGGTCAATTCGATTAATTACGGAATAGCCTCGCCCGTACACAATCTCGGCCACCTCTGAAAAGGGCACTTCCTCTCCCTTGGGCGTACGGATCCTCATTTCCTCAATAGTGCCCAAGGTGCGTCGCTCCGGTTCAGAATACCGAACCATGACCTTGACATCATCCCTGCCCCTCTGAATACGAACCGCTTCATCCCCGTAAAATGCTTGCCTTACCTGGCGCGCAAGGTCTGCCAGCGTGATTCCCAAAGGACGCGCTGCCTCTTTGGCCCTGAGCTTGATTTCTGTTTTGCCGGGTTTAAAGTTGTGTGTGATGTCAAATGTACCCTGGTATCGAGCTATCTCTGCCTTGAGTTCCTCGGCTGCTCGTTTAAGTTCAACAAAGTCATTCCCAATGAGTTGAATTTCAATGGGGTTTCCTCCCGGCCCTCCGGTCAGGGTGGTAAAAATAACTCTTTCAGCACCAGGGATTTCACCCACCAGATTCCTCCAGCGGTTGAGCACTTCATTGGCTGTTATAGATCGTTCCTCAGAAGGCAGGAGCTCCAGGAAAACCTGGCCCGCATGACCCCCTATCTCAGGGCCTTCAAAACCACGTCTGGCAATCGTCCCCACGAGGCTGAATGAATAAAGGACAATATCCTTGTCATTTGTCCTGTCGCCGGATAATTCCCTGTTCAACAGGGGAACTGCATTCTCGATTCTCTTGATGGTGGCCTCGGTTACGCTCACAGGTGTGCCTAACGGGTAGCCTAATTCAGCCTGAATGTAGTTGGTGTCACCCTTTGGATGCAGGACAAAGGGCACATGCCCTCCTGCAACAAGGCCCAGGATCATGATGAGCACTCCCACACCTAAGGTAAAAGTAAAATATCTATTTATCAGGACCCACTTCAGGGCTGGGCCGTAGATATGCTGTATGGTGTGCTGAAGGCCACGATGGATACGATCTAACAATCTGGTATGCCACCTTTTCCTGTCCACGGTCTTGCGATAGTCACGTTCCAGGGACTCTGCCAGGTGCGCTGGCAATATGACAAATGCCTCAAACAATGAAACAGCTAAAATAACGATTACGGCAGTGGGAAGTATCTTGATAAATTTTCCCATGATACCGCTTACATATAGAAGGGGCATAAATGCCACAATAGAGGTGCTGACTGCCATAATCACCGGGACTCCCACCTCTCCCGTTCCATCAATTATGGCCTGAAGGGGTGTCTTTCCCCTTTCGTAATGGGCGTAGATGTTTTCTCCGATAATAATGGCGTCGTCAACTAAGATACCTAAGGTCATGATAAACGCAAAAAGCGAAATCATATTGATGCTTGCACCTAAATAATAGAGCACGCAAAACGCTGCCATGAAGGAGATGGGGATGCCGAGGGCAACCCAGAACGCCAGACCTATGCGCAGAAACAGGGCCAGGGACAAGAATACCAGCACTATTCCCTGGATCCCGTTTCGTTTCAGCAGGTCAATGCGGTCTTGCACCAACAAAGACAGGTCGCCCCAGGGCGCGATGCTGATGTTAGGAGGAAGTGTGTGTCTGTTTTCCCGGACATAGGCATGTACGGTGCGGGCAATACCGACCATGTCCTCGTCTCGGGTTTTCCTGACTTGAACCAGGGCCGCGGGCTTGCCGTTGAAACGGCCCTTTTGATCAACATCCTTAAAGCCATCTACGATTCGGGCCACATCGCCTAAACGGACAATTGTGCCGTTGGCAAGGGTAATAAGGGGGATTGTCTCAAATTCCCTGCCAGTGTAACGCTGGCCCTTTGACCGAATGAGCACCTCCCCGCCGGCCGTCTTTATGACCCCGCCGGGAAGATCAAGGCTGCCTGTCTTCAGGGCGGCTGCTACCTGATCGAAGGTAAGGCCGTAGCGTCTTAGATCCTCTTCGGAGATCTCCACGGAAATCTCGTAATCCCGGATGCCTGCTAAGTTTACCTGCGAAATACTTTTAAAGGATAAGAGATCATCACGAACCTTTTCTGCAACATGACGAAGGGCAAATTCCGATACGTCCCCAAAAACCGCAAGGTTAATAGCCTCTTCCTTGATTGTCACCCCTTGAATTAAGGGGGTTTCCGACTCTTCCGGAAATGTATCAATGCTGTCTACCAAAGTCTTGACTTCGTCCACAATCTTCTGGACATCATCTACGTCCTCATTCAATTCAAGGATAACCGTCCCAGCCCCTTCCCGTGCTGTTGAGACAATCCTCTTTATTCCCTCAACCGACTGTATCTTCTCTTCGATCTTTACAATTATCCCTTCTTCAATCTCCTCTGGGCTGGCACCCAAATAAAAAACCTGTACTGACACCATATCGAGGCTGAAGTAAGGGAACACCTCCCGCTTCATCCTGATCAGGCTCATGAGTCCGACAATGATTACGAAGACCATCAGCAGGTTTACCGTGACCCTGTGTTCAACGGACCACCGGGCTACCGTTTTCATCCGGTTATCTCCTCCTGATTATCAAAGCGAATAAAATAATCTCAAGGTTTCCCCTCTTTGCTATGCCCTGTACCTTTTTCACTCTGTGATATACGGACTTTCATACCCTCCGAGGCTACTCCTCTTTAACATACACGTGGTTTCCAACCCGCCGCACAATTTTCACGGGCCTTAACTGTATTTCCCCCTTTTTCACAACATAGACTGAACCATCTTCACGAACCGCTTCTCTGGGAAGAAAAAATAAATCCTCCACCTGTTTCCCTACGATTTCCACGGTTACAAACATTCCCGGCAGCATCAAGTGACCGTGGCCGGGATAGCTGTTTTGTACCTGCACTACAACAGGCAGGGTACGGGTGCTTTCTTCCATTTGCCCCTTGATCCTTGACACGAAGCCATCCCATACAAATTTTTCCACGGGCGTATCAAAGGTGATGCGGGCCTTTGCGGGGGCATTTTCCTTAAAACCCACCGACATTTTGGGGCTGAAATGGAGCCATGGCACCTCCCGG
>JAFDHL010000110.1 GCA_019308785.1 Deltaproteobacteria bacterium | reverse complement strand
TTTTAACTTTATGCTATATCCTAAAATAGCAAAACATAAATCAAGGGTCAAGTGAATTTATCTAAATTAGCGGCCTGCTTTATTTTAGGTTTTTGTATTTTTCTAAAATAAGGCAGATGGAAAAACGGGGAGTAAGGATATGTTGATTGTTGAGCCCTGAAAGCCTGTCCTCTCTGCCGTAATTCGGAGGTCTTCGAATTCAGCAGGCATTTATTGCGTCGATAAGATCTCGCAGGCGATCTTTTCGGTCAAAATCAACAACGAGCCTTGGAAGATGGGCGACCTCAGGCTCATCAGCTTCTACCGGCAGGGGACCGGAGAGGAAAAGGTCGCCACCGGGTATCAGGATGTCGGAAAAACGGGATTTGAGTTCATTAACCTTCAACGGATCAATACCGGAGGTAAGACGAAGTACCAGTTGTTCTCTAACGTATCGCAGGCTATGGTACCGATGGTAGAAGCGATCAATCCTCATCACTGCATCATCCACTGATTCAACTCGTTCGAACAGGCTGAAATCCGTTGCGTTGATGTACCCCTGGGCTAAGAGTTCTTTTTTAAAAAAATTGAGCCACCGTAACCAATAGGTGCCCTCAGGCTCATCGACAAGGATAAGAGGCAGGGGATTGCGCTTACCGGTTTGAACAAGGGTAAGAGTTTCCATGCCCTCATCGAGCGTACCAAAGCCCCCGGGAAAAAGCACAATAGCATCTGACTGCTTCAGAAAGGCCACTTTTCTGGTAAAGAAGTATTTATACATGATGTTTCGGGGGTGCCCTTCGAGGATAGGGTTAGACTTTTGTTCAAAAGGAAGCCGTATGCTAACGCCGAAAGAGTGCTCAGTGCCTGCTCCTTCATTCACCGCCTGCATGATGCCGGGACCCCCTCCTGTAATGACCATGTAGCCTGCCTCGGCTAACTTTTGCCCTAAAAGACATGCCATCTCGTAAATGGATTCATCTGATTGGGTCCTGGCAGAACCGAAAACAGAAACCTTTCTCGCCTTGTGGTAGGGGCCGAACACTTTGGCAGTGAACCGTATCTCCTTCAAGGTGGAATTCATAAGCTTCAGGATCTCTCGCACAATTTCCGGGTGATGGATATCCCCCACGAGTTCAATTAGCCGGTCGATAGCCTCATCGGCTGGGCCGTTGGTTTTGGTGAAATGAAGTTCCATGTGTGAGTATACCTCTGAAAAGGAGTTTTCACGGGCAACTGACAACGATCAACTGACATCGCTTATAAAATGAACCAAGTTTGATAAAAAGTCGCTTTGCGCCTTTTTACTCGGCGGGGAAGGGCTTCCTCTCCCCTGCCATTTGAAGTAAATTCAATCCCGCGTATCGCGGGACCACCCTCACCCCAGGCCGGGGCTTACTCCCGCCTTGCGGGACCTGTTGACGGACTTTTTACGAGTCCGTCAAGTTTTGTTTATTACGATTATGCATTATATAATAATACCAAAACAGTGTCATTCAAATAAATACGAAAGGGAAAGGTGGGACGAAAGGGGGGGATTGATAAGAACGCGTGACCACGATAGGAAGAATTTTGAATCCGATTTCTATTAATAAACCGATTATCTGTATTTAAATGCAGTTGCTGGGATTTGATCTGACACCATCGTGAGGTGGCTAGGATCTGATCGGTCATACGGCAAAAATGGAGGACTTCTTATCGAAACCTTGAAAATGGGGACACCAGATTTTATTAAGACTACCAGAAGAAACATTGAAAATCGATGGATTCAAAGATCATAGCAGCCATACATAATCCAAAGGGGCTTAAGTATTCATATCCCGTCATTCGATCGTCGAACTACTCCTTGTCAACGTCAGTAGCTTGGTCCTTCTGCCCTTGACGCCGCTCCAGCTTTTCCTTCGCTTTCTTCTTTCGCTTAAGGTCTTTCTCCCGCTTTTTAAAGCTATAAGTATTGCGTTTAGCCATGATCCTCCTTTTTCCAATATTTAGGCCGGATGCCGACTCTCAACTATACCCCATAATTATAAAATGACCCATTGAGAGATGTCAGACTTCATCTTCGAGTTGGTTTGTTAGAAACGCCGTCCTCCACCTTGGCTTCCTCCTCTTCTACCACCACCATATCCTCCTCCACCACCGCGACTGTCAGAGCGAGGGCGTGCCTTATTAACTTTAAGTGCTCGTCCTTTAATCTCTGTGTCGTTCAAATCGTTGATTGCCGACTGAGCGGCGGCATCATCGGGCATCTCTATGAATCCAAATCCTTTTGATCTGTTAGTGTATTTGTCTTTAATGATCTTTACGGATTCGACCTCCCCGAAAGTCTCGAAAGCCTGTTTTAAATCTTCTTCGGTTACTTCATACGATAAATTGCCTATATAGATATTCATTCGGATCTCCTTCTGATTACAGAAAATTTTGCAGGTTAACTAAAATGATTCGATCTCGTAACCATAATGCTAAGGGCACTCCACCCTAAATCGATGGAATGCCCTTTTCCTCAAAACAATGAGTTAAACTACAGTGACATTCACCGCGGCAGGTCCTTTTTGGCCCTGCTCTATGTCAAAATTAACCTGATCACCTTCATTAAGAGACTTGAAGCCGGTTGCATTTATACCTGAATGATGAACGAATACATCCGGACCATCTTGCTGCTCAATGAAGCCAAAGCCCTTGTGCTCATTAAACCACTTCACGATCCCATTAGCCATAGTAACATCCTCCTTTCAAATAATTTCTCATGTTTCCAGACTTCAGGATGTCACTTTTGGCAAATAGATCTTCCCTTTAGAACGAAAAAAGCACGCCCACAAAGGCGAACTCTCATGAGTTTTTTACATTTTTTTCTTTTTTATCTTGAAAAGTCAAGTTTTAATTAAATTGATTCGATAATAATAAGCTTATTTTTCATTTAAGAGGGATAAAATTATCATGAACAGAGAATTACTTGGAAAACCTTTTGAGCCCAACAGATCAAACATATGGACGGGATGCTTGGAAATGGCCTTTAATGTGTTGAGGGGCATGTAGGATAAGTATAAATGGGATGTGATTGTCTGGGGGACATTGGATGAAAATTATTTTTCAATGGACATTTTTTGTAATTATGAATAATGGGAATTGAATAAATTTAGTCATTTGTGAGTGAATAAACATGAGGGCATTGGGTTTTGCTATGGATTCCAGGTTAGATGAAGTCACCTATATTAAAAACTGGGACAAGGGAGTTAAGTATCTGGCGGATGGAGCAATCTTTTTATATCGAGTTATGCCTTGACAAACAACCAGTAAGTTAGTAATATGCTAACATACTGGAGGTGATAAATGTGCTCTTGACCTTAAGAAATTCAGCTTTAACTGAAGAATTTGATTACAATTTTATTAAACATGCACTCTCTGAATACAAAAATCCACGTGTCAAGATAAATGATCTTCTGAAAAAGGGTGAAATCATCCGGGTTAAGAAGGGGCTTTACGTGTTTGGCCCTGAACTGGCCCGGGAACCCTACTCAAAGGAGACTCTGGCGAATCTGATATATGGCCCTTCTTATATCTCTCTTGAGTATGCTCTTTCTTTTTATGGTCTGATCCCTGAACGTGTAGAGACAGTTACCAGTGTAACAAACAAGAGAAAAAAGCTTTTCAATACACCGGTCGGCATTTTTTCCTACAGATACATAAATCCCTCAATCTATTCTTATGGCGTAACTCTTTATGAGGTGGATAAACATCATTCAATTTTAATTGCCACAAAGGAAAAGGCGCTTTCAGATATGCTCTATTTTTCGGAGAAGATGACTGATAAAGCGCGAATGGAAAAGCATCTTTTTGAAGACTTAAGAATGGATACCGAAGAGCTTACAGGTCTTAATTTGAGGAAAGTCAAAAAACTAGCCAGACTTTATGGGCATAATGTAAGTCTCTTATACAATCTTTTGGAGAGCATGAAATGAATGATGCCGTAAAGGGAATGCTTGATCGATATAATTGCAGCAGCGTAAATGACTATGAAAATGCACTGAAGGAAATTATTCAGGAGATCGCATTGCTTGGACTCTGGCGTTCTAAATTTTTTGAGAAAGCTGCTTTTTATGGCGGGTCTGCGTTAAGGATCTTATATGGGCTTGATCGATTTTCTGAAGATCTGGATTTTTCACTTCTGAAAAATGATGAGAGTTTTTTGCTTACAGATTATTGCAGGGCAGTTGAAGATGAATTGAAGAGCTTTGGTTTTTCTGTAGTAGTTGAAATGAAAGATAAAAAGTTTGAAACAAATATTGATTCTGCCTTTATCAAGGCAGGGACACTGAAGAATATGATTATTATCGATATCCCGGAATCTGTGAGGAAAAAGATACATTCCGGAAAGGTAATGAAGATAAAGCTGGAGGTAGATACAGAGCCTCCAGGTGCTTTTCGTACTGAGGCCAGATACCTTTTTCAGCCTGTACCTTTTTCCGTTAATACCTATACTTTGCCGCATCTTTTTGCTGGAAAAATGCATGCAGTATTGTGCAGGTCCTGGGGAAAAAGGGTGAAGGGACGCGACTGGTATGATCTTGTATGGTATGTGGGAAGGGATCTATCTGTTGGTCTGAAACATCTGGAGAACAGAATGAAACAGACTGGTCATCTTGAGGTAAATGAATCCTTAACAGAAGAAATATTGAAACAAAGGCTTCAGGAAAGGATTGGATCCACAGACTTCAATAATGCCAAAAAAGATGTTGAGAATTTGTTGAAAGACCCGTCATCGCTTGAACTCTGGTCGGAGGAGTTTTTCAAAGTTATCTGCGAGAAGATTAAGACTATTCAATGACTGGCGAGGTGAAAGGCAGGGAAGGTTATTGGAAATAACTAATAAAAACAGGGGGCTGAGGAAGAGGGTAGAGGGCTGACTCCATCAACCACAAAGGGAGTATTATGAATGAATAAGCCGTTGGAAAAGGAGGCCCTGGATTTAGGGGCTGCGTGCCTTTTAACGGGTGCCTGTATGTTGTGGGGCATAAATGCTGTAACCATAAAGGTCAGTAACCTCGGAATCGACCCTATTTTCGCGGCAGGGTTGCGGTCCGTTATCGCCGCACTCTGTCTGATGGTGTGGATGAAGCAGAAGAAGATGAGCATATTTCCGGGGAAGATCTTGGATGGAATTATTGTGGGGGTTCTTTTCGGTTCTGAATTTGCGCTTCTTTACTCTTCTCTTCTTTACACCACGGTTTCCTCTGCATGGATCCTTCTCTATATCACCCCCTTTTTCCATGCTGTGGGAGCCCACTTTTTCCTGAAGGGAGATCGGTTTTCTCTGAATAAGGGGATCGGTTTACTTCTGGCTTTTGGCGGGATTGTCGTTCTCCTTAGCAAACATTTAGGCCTGCCTTCCCCAAAGGAATTTCTGGGTGATGCGTTAGCCCTTGGAGCTGCGATCTTGTGGGCAGTAACTACCATCTATGTCAAAAGACGATTAGTGGGTAAGGTGTCCCATCATCACACCCTTCTTTATCAGACGATTTTCTCTATCCCGATACTCTTTTTTCTAAGCGGGATATTTCAGGAAGAGACCATCCGACATATTAACGGGTTGATTCTTCTTTCGGTCGCATACCAAGGGATAATTGTCGCCTTTATCAGTTATCTCCTCTGGTTCTTTTTAGTACACTCCTATCCGGTCAGCAGGCTTTCCGCCTTTACATTCTTAACTCCTGTGTTTGCCACTTTTGCAGGAGTTATTTTACTTCACGAACCGCTGCCATTCCGGGTGATTCTTGCGTTGATTCTGGTCAGCCTTGGGATCTATATCGTGAATCGAAAATGATTAAGGATATGATCAGGCTGCATGATAAGGACTATTTCAACTGTGTTTCCTTTCAGCTATCCTTCCGATTGCTTTTGCAGCTATTTCCATTTCTTCGAGTGTATTGAAATATCCCATACTGATCCGGATCGTCCCTTCAGGAAAGGTCTTGAGTGTCCTGTGTGCGATGGGGGCGCAATGCAGGCCGGCCCTGACAAGGATATCATATTCGGCGTTTAAGATATTGCCCGCTTCGGCAGGGTAAATGTCTTCTTCCATTACTTCCAGGTTAACAGCCCCGCACCCGCCGTAGTCGTAGCGCGAGCCAGGCGGCAAGATACTGTCAAATGTGATGGATATGGTGGCGGTTTGATCGTCTGCATTAAGGGGGCCGTAAATTGTCACACCCGTCACATGGCGAATCTGTGAAAGTAATGCAGCGGTCAGTGTCTTTTCATGTTCCCGGAATTTATCAACCCCCTGCTTCAGAATAAAATCAACACCCGCCCCGAGCCCGGCAATGCCCACGTTATTCTGGGTTCCGCTTTCAAGCGCATCCGGTAAGAAATCCGGCTGGTGCTCTTTTTCTGAAATACTGCCGGTGCCTCCTCTTTTCAAAGGTTGTACGCTTAGGCCCTCGCGAATATACAGGCCTCCGGTTCCCTGCGGTCCCATAAGTGATTTATGCCCGGTAAATGCTAAAAAATCTATTCCGTTGGCTTTAACGTCTATGGGAAAACATCCGGCCGTTTGTGCGGCATCAAGGAGGAGGGGTATATCGCCGATTGCTTCTTTGACGGCCCGTACGTCCTGGATGGTTCCGCAGACATTTGAGGCATGGTTGATAATTATTAAAGCGGTGTTTGTCTGGATCAGAGAAGCCAGTTTGTCGATATCCAGGAACCCCTTACCATCGCAAGGTGCGATTGACAAACTGATGAAGGCAATTTTTTCGAGATGGCGGAGGGGGCGCAGCACGGAATTATGTTCCATGGATGTGGTGATAACATGATCCCCTTGCTTGAGGAAACCGTACAAGACGGTGTTAAGGGCCTCAGTAACGTTCATCGCAAAGACGATACGTTTGGGATCGGAAATGCCAAAGAGTGTTGCAAGCCCCTTTCTTGCGTTTTCCACAATAGTGCCCGCCTCGACAGATTTATAATGCCCTGACCTGCCGGGGTTGGCCCCCACCTCCTTCATAAAGTACACCATTGCATCAATGACTTCGGGGGGTTTGGGAAAAGAGGTGGCAGCGTTATCAAGATAGATTGATCGTTTCATGGCTTTTTGTGCTTTGTATTCTTATACCGCACAGACGCATCAAATTCCCTTCACGCCCTGCCGGGCGAAGATTCGGACGGCGGACCTTCGGATTTTAAATTGAGCGTTTGGGTCGGGAAGGCAAACTCAATACCCATTGATTCGAACAGGAGTTGAATATCGTGAAGCACCTGGTTGCCGTAAAAAAGGGACGAGGACCAGTCCGGAAGATTAACCTGGAACCAGGCCCGCACCACCTTGGAATAACGATCCAGTCGTTCAAGATAGACCCAGCACATGTCTCTATTGACTTCAGGCTTACTATAAAGTAGCTCCCTGAGAGCCTTAATCAGGTCCTGAATCTTTTCTGGGGCCACATCGTAAGGGACATCCAGGTCCCATTTATAAATAAATTTCTTACGGCCGTAATAGGTTTTGACCACGCCTTTAACAAAATCTGCATTGGGGATGGATACTGTGGTCATGTCTGAAAAGAGCTCAAGATAGGTCCTGAACATAGCAATCCTTTTGACGGTTCCGGCCCAATTGTTAAAAATAATAAAATGCCCCTCATCAAAGATACCTGTGTTGAAGATGTAGATTCTTCCCACTAAGTTGCTCAGGGGTTCCTTAACAGCCACTACAATGGCAATACCGCCTATACCGAGTGAGGCCCATATAGCCTTGAGATCTACGCCAACGTTTGATAGGATTGTCAATATGGCAATAATAGCAAACACCATGTTAGCAATTTCTCTTACCTGTTTCTTAATCCTTTCTGCGGTCCTTGTCTGCTCTTCCAGTTCCTCCGGTCGTTTTGCCGCCACCCGCTTTAAATATTCATTGGCAACAATCTCTGTGAGTCCCTGAAAAAACCGGATCACTATAAAGAAAAAGATGATAAACCCCGAGATGAGCAGGACCTTATCTATCCAAAAGGATAACGTTTCAGCAAGATTCAGGTAGGCTTTGGCTAGTGCAATCCCGATAATGAGTACAAAGTAGGCCATAGGGGCAAAGACACGCGTCAAAATAAGGTCATCCACTTCGGTTTCAGATTTATCAGCCCATACTAAGACTCGTCCCTTTAAAAATCTGTTGGCCCAAGCCGTCATTAGTACCGTAAAGATGAAGATGCCAATTGAGATTAGATAATCCAATATGGTATTTCCAAAGAGCCTTAAATCAAAAAACTCCATAATAACTTTTCCTCCTGTATCTCAACTGAATGGTTTCTAATGGATCGCGGGCTGTCGAATAATTAAGGGATTACCGTCATCGAGATCTGTAACGAAAGACAAGAAACCACTTTTTGATAACCTCGTTTTAAGTTATGGAATATAGGTAGATGATACCTTGTGTGTCAAGAGAAAGGCCTAATCATTTTAAGCAGGATCAGAGTTGGCTTGCGCCTTTTTCAAGGAACCGCGCAATTCTGTTGTTTTATCGGTATCCACCTTAATCGTCTCCGGATTGATCACGACACCATAGTCGTTTCTGGCACTTTCCATGCTCACATACCCGTCAGCCACGTCGTTTTCAATCAATTCCGGGTCACGTTCCAGCGGGTCTCCGTACCCACCGCCGCCGGCAGCGTCCATGATGACCACATCACCGGGTTTCAACTGGGTCAGGCCATATGGATTGCCGGATTTTCCGTTGACAAGGAACTGTGCCTTTGCCCCGTCTTTGCCACCGAACAATCCCTCCGGCGGATAGCGATATCTACCGGACTGTATTCCTAAGTTCACAGGTGGGGTAGGCGCGTATTCATCATCGGGAATTCTGATGACTACGCTTCTGCCCAGCCCTCCCTTCATCTTACCGGGGCCGCCTGAATCGGTTATGAGCCCCCTTTTCTCAATGATAAGCGGTGTATCACTCTCGAATATCTCAACCGGCGTATTGGCCCCATTGGCAGGGAATATGTAATCATAATACCCGTCATTGACGGCACTGCCACCCATGCCCCCGCCCCTGATGATTACCGAGTGCCATGGGCTTGAGTCATTCCGCTTTCCGTAAAAGACATTCATGGTTGCCGGCGTTCCGCCCGATCCTGCGATGATCCTGTCTGGCAATGCCACGGCAAGTGCCCTGTAAACAATTTCGGTCATGAAATGCCCGATCTGCATGCGGGCAGCAACGGCAGCAGGAAATTTACAGTTCACCACACTTCCCTCGGGTGCCTTCATGGATATTGGCACTGCACAACCGTCGTTATTTGGTATATCCGGTTCGAACATGCTCTTCATGGCCATGAATACATAGGCATAGGTAAAATTAAACACAACATTGCCGCCCCAGTCCACTTGTGGAGAAGATCCATCAAGGTCCACGGTAATACCGTTCCCTATTACCTCGACCGCTACCTTGATAACGATATCGCCCTTACCCTCCATCTGTTCCACGATACCTTCTGCACGATAAACGCCGTCAGGTATTTTTTCAATGGCAGACCTCATGCTCTTTTCCGTACGCCCGATTATCTCGTCCGCGAGGTCATCCAGGCTGTCCATCTTATATTCATCCAGCATCTGACATACTTTTTGAGCACACACATGATTCGCTGCAATCTGTGAACGGATGTCCCCTATGACTTCATCCGGGGTACGGACGTTCCATCTGATCATCTCGATAACAGCTTCGTTAAGCACGTCACCATCGTAGAGTTTTACAAATGGTATAAACAGGCCATCCTCATATACATCATGGTTGTCCGATGATACGCGGCCGCCGATGTCCGAATGATGAAACACACAGGCCGTGAAACCGACTAACGTGTCCTTGTAGAAAATTGGACTCATCACGCAGACATCATTAAGGTGTCCTGCCAGGGCCCAGGGGTCGTTGGTGATAAATACATCTCCGGATCCATAACTATCGGCCGGAAGGTTGTTGACAAGATTTTTGATCCCCAAGGCCATGGCGCCGGACTGGCCGGGCGTGGCAAAGGATCCCTGGGCCAGTTCTCTGCCTTTCCGGTCGGTAAACATGCATGTGTAGTCGTGGGCATCCCTTAAAAGGCTTGAAAAGGCCGTACGCGCAACAGTGGTGTCGGCCTCATCCACAATTGAAATTAATCTTCGCCAGAGTATCTCCAAGGCCACGGGATCAAATTTTTGTCCCATTTTTTCCTCCATTATTCAGACAGGATATACAGGATAGACCGGATATAAATAGTATAAAGAAATCATGTAAATCCTGTAATCCTGTCAAAGAGAATTGCGCGCCTTAAGCCCGCGGCAGATCAATCCATAAAAATCCAAAGTCATCCACGGAAACTGAGGCATCTTCACCAACAATTACGGTTGATTCCCTCTCTTCAATAATTGCAGGGCCATCAAATTCTGCGTCCGGGAACAGTTTGTAGCGGTCGTAAACCGTGTAGGGAATAAAATCCTTAGCGATTCCGGAATATGCCTGGCGCCGGCCCTTCACGGCATCTTCAATGGTGCCTGCTTTTTTGTCCATTTTGGGCAGTTTCAACAGCCGTTCAGGCAGGCTGGCCCGTACCTTGAAATTTATATATTCAACCGGCGATTCGGGGTAGGTCCTGCCGTACAACTTTTCATATATGTTATCAAATTGCCGCCGGACCTCTTCCTTTTTTACTCTGGTGAAATCTCTTTCGGCAATTGGGACATTGGTCTCGGAACCCTGCCCCACAAAACGTGCGTCTACTGATCTTTCAAACCTGATATTTTCTGTTTTGCCGGATTTCTGAAGCGTTCTTGCTCCTTCGGCTTCCATATCCTTGAAAATCTGTTCTATTTCATTGAAATCAGCATCGTTAAGAGAAACCTTGTGGCTCCTTACCAGATCAAATGCCCTTGGTGCAGTAAAAAAGCCCAAGGCGGAACCCACGCCGGCATTAGGCGGGACGATCAACTTGGGTGTACCCAATTTCTTGGCCAGGCCATAGGCGTGAACCGGGCCCGCACCACCAAAGGCAGCGACTGTCACGACTTTTGGATTTCCGCCCTTCTCTGCAATATGCGTCTTGGCTGCTGCGGCCATGGTCTCGTTAATAACATCATGGATACCCCATATGGCCTGTATGAAAGAGACCCCATTTGTTCTTCAACACCGCGCCTGGCAGCCTCCTTGTCTAACTTCATTTCTCCACCCAAGAAATAATTTTCGTCCAAATAGCCAAGCAGAAGATCCGCATCAGTGACGCCGGGTCCTGTACCGCCTCTGGCGTAACAGATAGGACCGGGATCGGCGCCCGAGCTCTCCGGTCCAACTTGAAGGGTTCCCATTTTGCTGACCTTGGCGATACTGCCGCCTCCAGCCCCGATCTCCATCAGATCAACTACCGGCACCTGAATAGTAAGACCGCTGCCCTTCATGAACCTCTGAACGCGACCTACCTCGAACATGGGAACTACACCTGCCACGCCACCCTGGATCAGGCAGGACTTTGCGGTAGTCCCTCCCATGTCGAAACAGAACATTTCCGGGATATCAAAGAGCTTCCCGTAGTACTGGCCCGAGATAACGGCCGCTGTCGGCCCTGACTCAATGATCCTGACAGGAAATTCCGCGGCCGTCTCAACCGAAGTGATTCCGCCGCTTGAAAGCATGATGAAAAGCTTTCATTGGTTACTGTGGTGCTTGTTCGTTCATATTCCCTTATCTGTGGCAGGACTTCGTAAGAAATTGATAATGAAATGTCCGGCGCCAGCTCCTGAATGATTTCCTTGATTATAAGCTCATGGGCCGGGTTTTCAAAAGAGTTAAGGAGGCACACGGAAATTGATTCAACACCTATTTCAAGCAATTGAGTCACAATCTTCCTTGCTTCCCCGGGATCCAGGGCCTTAATGACCGTTCCATCGCTCCGGATTCTCTCATCGACCTCTAAGCGAAACCTCCTGGGGACTAATGGTTTTGGGAATTCAGCAAAAATGTCATAGGGCGCGTACCGGATCTCCCTGCCGAGTTCCAGGACATCCCTGAATCCCCTGGTGGTGATAAGTCCGGTTTTCGCCCCCTTTCGCTCAATGATCGAATTAATGACCAGCGTTGTGCCGTGGATTACCTCATCCAGTTTCCCCACAATATCAGGGGTTTTTTCCTCTAATTCCCGTATGCCCTGTTCTACGGCATCCGAGGGATCGCTTGGTGTAGTCAGGCATTTGTTAATCCGCATCTCACCTGTCTCATCATTGAGCAGGACAAAGTCCGTAAAGGTGCCGCCGATGTCACAGCCCAGGCGATAGAACTTGTTATCTGACATGAATACCTCCTGCTTTAACGTTTCGGGAGTTCAGGAAGATATGAAATCGTTAAAAATACCTGCGGTTAATTGTTGTACTGCCATAGGAACTAAAGGGTATGGCGTAATTTTGTATTTGATATTGGCCCGAATTTACAATCTGTAAGGGAGACGGTCAAGGCAAAACTCCGTGAAAAGGGGAACGGTCCTAAATGCTATTTCTTCTCCAAAACTTCTTTGATTTTGTGAGAAAGGTTTTCCATTTGGAATGGTTTCTGAATAAATCCATTACAACCCCGACCCAATATCTCTGAAGCCTGTCCGTCTATGCTGTAACCGCTGGCAAGAAGAACCTTTATTTTGGGGTTAATTTCCTTTAGCTTATCATAAGTCTCGCCGCCTCCCATGTCGGGCATAATCATGTCCAGGATGACCATATCAATCTCGTCCTTATTTTTTTTGTACACTTTTATTGCATCTTTTCCACCCTTTGCTATTAAGACCTTATACCCCATTTCCTCCAATAACTGCTCACATGCATCGATAATCATATCCTCATCATCTACAAGAAGAAGTGTTTCTGTCCCTTTTAACACTTCTTCAGGCAAGTGCTCTTTTTGTATTGTTTCTTTTTCCGTGGCGGGCAGATATATATTGAACGTTGTGCCTTCACCCTCCTCACTGTCAACATTGATGATACCGTCATGATTCTTGATGATACCATAAACAGAGGCCAATCCTAACCCTGTCCCTCTGCCCATCTCCCTGGTAGTAAAGAATGGATCAAATATCTTTTGACGGGTAGACTCATCCATGCCAACTCCTGTATCGGTAACGGATATCCTAACATATCTGCCAGGCTTCGATTTATATGGCTTGACATAGTTTTTATCAAGGGTGATATTTTTTGTTTGAATGTAAAGATTTCCACCTTCGGGCATGGCCTGCCAGGCATTAACATAGAGGTTCAACAGGACCTGGTCAATCTGTCCCCGGTCTATTTCTACTGTCCAGATGTTTTTCTGATATTTAGGATGGATGACGACCTCTTTCTTTGTCCGACCGAACATCTCAGAACTCTTCTTTATTATTTCGTTAAGATCAGTGGGTCTAACTTCATATTTCCCGCCTCTGGCAAAGCCCAAAAGCTGTTTAGTCAGGTCTGCTCCGCTTTGAACGTGTTGTTGGATGTTTTTCAATTTCTCATAATATGGGTGGCTGGAATCGATGTCTAATAGAACCAAGGAAGCATTTCCCAGTATCCCCATGAGTAAATTGTTAAAGTCGTGGGCAATGCCTCCTGCTAAGGTGCCTATAGCTTCCATTTTTTGTGAATGGTGAAACTGTCGCTCCAGTTTGTGTACTTCGCGCTGGGACAGGATCCGCTCAGTGATTTCTCGACCTGAACCATACACGAACGGTTCCTGCCCCTCTTGTTCTACAAGGACGTTGCGGTACTCTATGTAATGTTCCGTACCGTCCTTGGCTAAATATTTCGATACACCGTCGAGCGACCCCTTATTCTTGATCCCGGTTAAATACTCGGCATAGAAGGTTGCCCGGTACTCAGGAAGCATAAAATCACTGATAGGCCGGCCAAGGAGTTCTTCGGGCTTGTACCCCAGTGTTTGGGATGCCGCCCGGTTGACAGTCAGGAAGCGGCCCTCAAAATCATGGGTATAAATGAAGTCGCTGATATTGTTAAATAGATTTCGATAACGTTCCTCGCTTTCTTGAAGCGCAGCCTCAGCCCGCTTTCGCTCGGTAATATCCTGATAAATCCCAAAAGCTCCCACAACCTTTCCATCAACGACCACGGGCACGCCATGGAATTCAACGTCTATGAGTGTTCCATCTTTTCTGTTTCGTTTGCCAGAACCATGGATTGTCTGTCCCGTTAAAGTCTTTTTCGTATATGATATGGCCTCTTTAATGTATTTTTCTTTCGCAATGACTTTATCAAGATTTTTTCCGACGATTTCTGATTCTTTAAAAGAAAAAAGCTCCTCAAAATCCCGGTTACATGAAACAATATTATGCCGTGCGTCAAGAGTTACTATGGCTAACGAGCTGTACTTAACCAATGACTCCAAACGCTTTTTTTCATGCTTTGCCTTTTCTTCAGCTTGTTTTCGTTCAAAGGATTGCTCCTCTAACTCTTTAATCCTTTGTTCCAATTCTTCATAGCTTGGTTTTGCGGCCATAAAACACCCTCCAATTGAGCGAAAAATGCTGTTATTTTAGACTTTCTTATTTATCAGAATATCCTATTCTCCTCGTCATTCCCGCGGAGGGCCTGCCCCAGCGAAGGGAGGGGCGGGAATCCATGAATTGCTTTAACTACACTCCCGGTCCCCGACTGCCCGGGGACAGGGCTTTAAATTCTATCTGATTTTATTGAGTATTACAAACGCGAATATAAAATTCTCCGGCCCATCATTTTTCCGGAAACTTTGCGATGGGGCATTGACACAGGACGTGTAAGAAGGGGTGGTCCTCCATTTCTGCGGGTATTATTCATATCATTTAAAGGTTTTTTGTTTAAGTCTGAAATCATTTTCTTATCAGGGTTAATGAGAATCTGGTTTTCCCACCCCGTTCTGGTTTTCCCACCCCGTTCCTTAGCACCAACCATTAGTTGCTGGTTGTCCTTTTTCAGCATAAGTGTGGCCTTTTTGTCCCGAGCCATTTCCATGAGCACACTCCAGCCCTTCCCTGTCATAGCCTTTTTGTAAAAGCTCACAATTTCTGCCGGGGAGGCGCTGGACTCCATTTCTACAATAGTTCCATTTCCCATTTTCATGGAATTCGTGACCGTAGCGCCCCTATAAATTGGAACAGCCCCTCCCATGATGGTATCTTTTCCCTCAGGCGTAAGCCCTTCAGTCTTTGGTGATGCAGGAGCCTTGGCGGCCGGTCTTGGTGCTGCCGCCCCTGGCCCACCAGGGGACATCTTGCTGTAGCCGGCCGGTATCTTGAAAAGCGAGTCAT
>JAFDHL010000109.1 GCA_019308785.1 Deltaproteobacteria bacterium | reverse complement strand
AACGAACTAAAATAGATGGTGTTGGTGTATACATTTGAATATTGGCTAATATCTTTTATTTACAAGTAGTTACATCTGGTTTCGTGTAATTTCATAGTAAACTTACGCTAGGACAACCCATGAGTATTCTTGTAGGCGATAAACTGTACGAAAGTAGCCAGTATCTGGAGAAAAAGCAGGATATCATTCAAGATTTAAAGGCAAAAGTTGAGTTTCCAGACATTCGCAAATTGGTAAACGATGGAAAGATGGGCTTGGATGACATATTGAAGTTTAGGAAAAAAGCTGGTCGGTTCCGGCAGTGGCTTCAACAGGAACCTGAAAGAGACAGAGATGCAATAATCGCTTATCACCATGAAGTCTCAAAGGAAATAGGCATAGTAACGGTTAGTAGAAGAGTTTTAAACCTATTTGGCGTACTTGGTAGCGGGGCTTTAGGTGCAACAGTTGGTAGTGTTATCTCTGGTCCACCAGGTGCGGCTTTAGGCGGTGCTGCAGGCAGCGCAATGGGGTATCTTTTTGACGTTGCATCTCATTTAGGCGAAAAATGGAAACCTGTAGTCTTTGGTAATTGGTTTAAAAATAGAATTGCAAAAATCATTGCAGAAAAAAGCCAGAGAGACTGATATTGATCATCCTAACGTTGCTCTTGCAGCCGACAGCTAGCCGCTACGCCTGAAGAGCTGCGTTATGCCGGAAAGGGGAATTTATGGACAAAACAAATATCACTCTTGCTACTGTTGGGCATCTACCTCCGGATTTTAATAGGAAGAGGATAAAGGAATGGGATTCTTTACTATTCAAAATAAATGGTGACATTGAAAGCTATTCCCTTACAAAAGCGTAATAAAGGGGGGACGGGGCTAAATAAATAAATTGACACTATTACACTTGAACTGATAGTAATGGGTTATGCCAAGATTAGCTCGATTAGACGCTCCCGGTGTTCTGCACCATGTGATTATACGAGGCATTGAGCGCAGAAGAATATTCAGGGACAGCAAAGACCAGGATGACTTTTTAGAGCGTTTTGAGGATCTCATTCCCAAAACCAAAACTTCCTGTTATGCTTGGGCTCTTTTAAATAATCATGCCCACTTTCTACTGCGAACGGGAGATGCTCCATTAGCAACCTTCATGCGGAGGCTTTTGACCGGATACGCAGGGCGGTTTAATCGTCGTCATAAGCGATATGGTCCTTTATTCCAAAACCGCTTCAAATCGATCGTGTGTCAAGAAGATGCGTACCTGAAGGAATTGGTGCGCTATATCCATTTGAATCCATTGCGGGCAGGTATAGTCCCTAATCTAAGGAGTCTGAATACTTATCGATATTGCGGCCATAGTGCTCTTATGGGGAAGAGGGAATTTGAATGGCAGGAAACCGGCTATGTACTCAGGTATTTTAGCAAACGCGTATCCAATGCCCGGAAGTTATATTATGAATATGTAAAAGAAGGAATTGTGCAGGGTCGGAGGCCTGAATTGGTGGGAGGGGGTTTGATTCGGAGTCTTGGAGGCTGGGATGTAATTAAGAAATCCGGTTTGAAAAGTATTGGGAGAGTAAAGGGGGATGACAGAATACTTGGTGACAGTGAATTTGTGCTCCAGATGCTGAAAGAAGCGGATGATAAATTTAATCGTTATTATGAACTAAAGCGACTCGGATATAATCTTCAGAGTGTTGAGGATAGAGTATGCAAGATATTTGATCTATCTGTAAGGGATATATATTCAAAAAGCCGTGAAAAGGCTAAAGCGGAGGCCCGGGGTTTATTTTGTTATTGGGCCGTAAGAGATCTCGGTTATAGTATGCTGGAGATAGCGGGGCGGCTTGGAATGAGTCAACCGGGGGTAGTGTACGCAGTGAGAAGAGGAGAGCGCATAGCGACCGAAAGGGGTATTGAATTAAAACATTGACTTAATTATTTTCTTAGCCTCGTCCCCCTTTTCCCTTGGTTCTCTGATTGGATCATCATTTTAATATTTATGCTAGCGTCGTTTTTATTGGTTTTGATTGTTTTGCCACACCAAATAGTTAATAGAACGTATTGGTGGGTGTATGGGCTCTTTTTAATAGGCGGTATTTGTAATATTGTTCTTACAATATACTCTTACAGAGGGCTGGTGATTGAACGCAAATAAAATGTCATTTTTTAAAACGAAGCGTTTTTCATTGTTTGGATGAAGATAACAATCGAATGCAGTGGATGGCTATTCCGCTGGCGCTCCATAGCCACCCCTGATTCGTAGGTTGGGTAGGATGAAACAAATATTGTCAAATGAGGTCAACTATGAACTTTGAAGAAGCAAAAAATCGCTTAAAAGAAGGCTATACAAATTTGGGTCTTGAGTTGGCCGACGAACATCAACGTGAATTATTTTTTCGGAATGCACGTGGGGATTTTCTCATAAGAATAGCAGATCAAGAGATTGAAGAGTTCGCCGAATGCGAGAATATGCGATCCTCCTTTGAAATAAGCCCAGTTGAATGTTGTGTTTGCAGCCAAGGGTATAGAGAGCATGTTGTTAATTTTTCGGAGTATGATCGCAGAAGACTTTTCCCATTTAGGGATAGGGTATATGTTTTCGGTGAACGTTCTGAAGAAAATCTATTTTGTGAAATAAGTACCGCTACAAATCTATTTGTAAATTACTTTAGATTTGATGAAGCCTTTTCTCGGATAGCTGTTGACAGGTTAAGAAGACCTCTCTATCGCGGCAACAGAGAAGGGGCAATGGATATGTACGAAGTTATCTATAGACCTATAACAATAAGGCTATTCAATATTAATTCTGCAACTATTGAAGCCGCGATCAGAAAATCGACCCCAATACTCGAAAGTTGTCTATTTGGCCTTTCATATTTGAAAGGCATCACACTAATCCTTGAGGAAGAATGGCAACGACGCCAACCAAGAGTTAGACCTTTTCAATTTGGGGAACGGTTCGATGGATTTGAACTGCCTCTTCCAAGAGTAAATTTCAACTCTGATACTATTCGATTCTATCAACGAGGCATGAGTACGGATGATCCATTTATTCAATGTTTGTCTTTTTATCAGGTACTTGAATATTATTTTGTGTCAATCTCTGAAGAGCAACTCTATAATAAGTTGTCCCAAAGAATCAATGATCTTAAGTTTTCAACATCGCCAAAAAATCTGGACAGGCTTATTCAGGACACTCTGACTCACAAGCGCGAGACTGATGAAACAGAGATGTTAAAATATGTAATATTCCGCTTTGTAGACGAAAATGAAATAGTAGAATTTATCAAAGCATATGAAGAATATCTTAGTGAAAACTTGTACACCAAGAAAAGGACCATATTTGGTGAGTCAGTTGAAGTTCGGCTAAACCCAGGGCATGTAATAGGAAATTTAGCTAAACGTATCAAAATCATTCGAAACGCTCTGGTACACTCATCAGATAGATATGAGAGACAACAGCGATATATCCCTACATCTGGATCAGAAAAAATGATTCGGAAAGAAATACCATTGCTAAGGTTTTTGGCAGAAAAAGTGATTACTGGTTCAATTTAACAGGTCTTGAATAATGCTTAAAACCACCCAACAATCAAATTCAGGGGACGCAAAAAGCCGCGCCCCTGATTTCAGCGTTCAGCGAGTCAGAAAAGTATTTTTGACTAAATACTGGAGGAGTACATGGCCAAACAAATTGCACTTTTTAATCACAAAGGTGGAGTAAGCAAAACTACATCAACCTTTAATTTGGGATGGATGCTAGCAAAAAAAGGCAAGAGGGTTATCATCGTTGATTGCGACCCACAATGTAACCTTACGGGCATGGTTTTAGGATTCAAGAAGTCAGATGAATTTGACGCGATTTATAAGGGAAAAGGGGTCAGAAACATTCGCGACGGGCTAGCACCAGCTTTTGAGTCTCGCCCGACAGCTATTGAACCTGTCATATGTGTAAAAATCAAAGGCCAGGCAAAGATGCTCTTACTACCGGGGCACATTGGGCTTGCGGAATACGAAGTAACATTGGGTATAGCCCAGGAATTGTCCGGTTCCTTAGTCACGCTCCAAAATTTGCCAGGGTCACTCCGGCATTTATTCGATATTACCGCCGAAAAACATAACGCTGACATCATCCTTGTTGACATGAGTCCAAGCCTTGGTCCAATAAATCAAAACTTGTTAATGACGAGTGACTATTTCATTGTCCCTATGGCACCGGACTATTTTTCAGTTATGGCGACAGATAGCCTTGCGTCTATATTGCCAAAGTGGGCCAGTTGGTCAAGACAGGCAAAAACTAAATCTGTACTCCAAAAAGCAACATACCCATACCCTGATAAGAATCCCAAATTTCTTGGTACTATCATTCAAAAATATCGGCTAAGAGAGGGGAAGACGCCTTCCGCAGCCTTTCAAAAATGGATAGATGAAATTGAAAAAGGCGTGAAGTCAAGACTTGTTCCGGTGCTAAAAGAAAATGGGATGCTTCTTCCCAATAAGATATATAAAGGAGCCGGGGTGAAACCGACAAAGCCGCTGATTCAAATGTCAGATTTCAATAGTCTAATTGCGCTTTCACAGAAACATAAAGCGCCAATATTTGATTTGACAGATAAACAGCTTGAACAAACAGGGGTAGTTTTAGAGATAACAAAAAAATCTATGCGGCGGTTTCACAAGCTATTCTCAGTGGGTGCTGATCAGATTGTTGCGATAATCGACAATGCATAAGGCTATTCAACAATTCCGATCAAATATTGAGCGTGTACGTAGCCTTGGTGGGCTATATATATCACTTGCTCGGTTGACAACTCCTGTCGTCGATGCCACTGACATTCTGCGCTCACAAATAGTACTGACTGTCAGCGCTCTTGACCATTACGTCCACGAAATCACACGCCTTGGCATGATTGAAGTTTTTGATGGATTGAGACCACCTACAAATGCTTTTCGTCGCTTTCAAGTTACCATAGATGCAGCAATGTTAGGTTTAGGGACAACTGGAGATAGCTCTTGGTTTGAACAAGAAATCAGAGAAAAACACAGTTTCCTTGCCTTCCAGTACCCTGATAGAATCGCCGATGCAATCCGACTCTTTTCACCCTGCGAACTTTGGCCTTCAGTCGCTTCCAAGTTTGCGTTGTCGGTTCAGGACGTAAAAATCCGCCTCAAGCTAATTGTTGAACGTCGTAACAAAATCGCACACGAAGCTGATTTGGACCCAAGTTACCCCGGAACTTATTGGCCGATTTCTCATAGTGACGCTGAGAAAGCTGCTAAATTCATCGAAAAGTTATGTGAACACATCCACTCTTTGGTTATATAGTCGTGCCGCCGAACCAGTCATTCCAGCCGATTCGCTACGCTCCCGGCTGAATTCGGCGTTAGCTTAGGAGATTAACAATTTGGGAGGTTCCCCATGTCAGAGCAAAAAGATTTTGAATTTCTGAAAGGCTTGGCTTGTGCCTTTTTCGGAAAGCGATCAATTATTAAGACGCTCACCATTATTGATGAGCAAGAAATATCTGGCTGGGAGAAATGGATGCAAATTGAATTTGCAAAATTCTGCAATGGAAATAATAATATTACAGATTGGTGCCGAGAGGAGAGATACAAATTAGATAAGCGCACATCAAAGAAAAGGAGTGTTTGCTCTATAGATTTTTCTTTACGCCAAAAATATAAACAGACTTGGATAGCGCTCGAGTTAAAGCAAAGAAACAGAGCATCTTCATGCATTAAGTCAATGCTAAAAGATGTCGTTAAAATATCAAAAATTAAAAATTCAGAGAATGATATTAGAACAATATGGTGTATAGGGGTGCACAAGAGCGAGGACGAAAAGAAGATACAAGGATATATTGCAAAATATGAAATTGAATTTGATTTGGAAATAAAAAGAAGCCATGTGTATACAAAGAAAATTGGAAGATCAGCATATTCATTCACATTATTTTAAGCTAACCAGGCGCTTGAGATGGGCTGGGCAAAGCCACGAAGTGAAAGGGGGACGCCCTTCACATTTACAGTTTTAAACAAGTGCGGGTTTTGAAAATCAATATTGATATCCCTAACACTTTGACATGCTCGGGATCTGCGACATAGGTTTAGGGGACGTTGTTGACTATCATTAGTAATAAAGAGGGACATAAGTTCTAAAACAATTTAAGATTCGCGAAATCATCTTAACGTGCTCTTTCCCAAAATACGCCTATTCATTTTATGTCTTTTCACTTAGTATTTTAATATGCTATTGTTTCTTCCAATTTTGAACCATGGTTTTGATGTAAATGTATTCTTTAGCATGTGCTGATAAGTTGTTTTAGAATGTCCCCCTTTAAAGGATAATTGAATGGCGAAACTCACCGAACAGGAACAGCAGGAGATTATCCGCTATATCGAAGCGGATAAACCCCTGCCGGAAAAATACCGTTTCCTCTTATTCGAGGACAAGCGGGAGGTGGAACTAGTCTGGAATGGCAAGACCAGCGAGGTATGCAATATCGTTCTACCGTTTCAAGTGATCGAGCAGGTCGACGAACCGCGGGCCGAAAAGCCGGAGGACACCGAAGCCCAGATGTTTCTTTTCGATGAACGTGGCCGCCAGCTCAAAGGCTGGACGAATAAACTCATCTGGGGCGACAACAAGCTGATTCTCTCGTCACTGAAGAACGGGCCACTGCGAGAGGAGATCGAGGCCAAGGGCGGGCTGAAACTGATCTACATCGATCCGCCCTTCGACGTGGGCGCGGATTTCTCAATGGACATCGAGATTGGTGGCGACCCTTCGACAGGCTCAGGATCAGAGACGTTCACAAAGAAGCCCAACATCTTGGAAGAAATCGCCTACCGTGATACCTGGGGCAAGGGCGCGGATTCCTTCATTGCTATGATCTACGAACGGCTCGTTCTGATGCGCGACCTACTCGCCGAGGATGGGAGTATTTATGTGCACTGTGATTGGCGGGTAAATGCCTTTATCCGCCTCGCGTTAAACGAAGTTTTTGATGGACGGCAGTTTGTAAACGAGATTACATGGAGACGAACAAGAACACATAACGATGCCAAGTCTTGGGCTGCTATCGCCGACACAATCTTCCATTACTCAAAAAGCGACCAACTTATTTGGAACCCTCAGTACATCGCACAAACAGATGAAGATGTAGAGGTTCGTTATAGATTTACAGACCCAGATGGTCGCCGTTATCGACTGGGACCAATAGATAGTCCAAACCCTCGACCAAACATGATGTACGAATGGAAAGGTTTTCAGCCTCCAAAGAAGGGTTGGAGATATTCGAGAGAGAAAATGGCTGAATTGGATAAGGCCGGCAGAATTTACTATCCTGATAATCTATCAAAACGCCCTGCTACCAAGTTGTATCTGGATGAGTCGAAGGGCTCGCTTGTTGGAACTGTCTGGACTGATATACCAGCGTTACAGGCTTCGGCGATCCAAAAAGTAGGCTATCCAACGCAAAAACCCGAAACCCTCCTCGAACGTATAATCAAAGCCTCCTCCAACGAAGGCGACCTTGTTGCTGACTTCTTCTGCGGTTCCGGTACCACGGCTGCTGTCGCGGAACAACTTGGCCGCAAGTGGATTGTCAGCGACCTGGGCAAATTCGCCATCCACACCACCCGCAAGCGCATGATCGGCGTTCAGCGTGGACTCAAGGATGATGGCAAGGACTACCGCGCCTTTGAGATCCTCAACCTGGGCAAGTACGAGCGGCAGCATTATATCGGCGTCAACCCGAACCTGCGCGAGGAAGAACAGCGGAAGCAGTTAGAGAAAAAAGAAGCCGCCTTTCTTGATCTGATCCTGCGCGCCTACCGGGCGGAAAAGGTGGAGAATTTCGCCTGTTTCAGCGGCAAAAAGGCCGGGCGGCTGATCGCCGTCGGCCCGGTCAATCTGCCGGTGACCCGGCTGTTTGTGGAAGAAGTCATTCTGGAATGCCGAAAGAAGCACATTACGAAAGTGGACATCCTGGGCTTTGAGTTCGAGATGGGCCTCTTCCCAAACGTGCTCGACGAGGCACGCGCCAAGGGGATCGACATCGCGCCGAAGTACATCCCTGCCGAGGTGTTCGATAAGCGGGCAGTAGAGAAGAACCAGGTGGTATTTCATGATGTTTCATTCATCGAGGTTAAACCGCATGTGAAGAAGAACAGCGTGGCGATGGAGTTAACGGACTTCTCAGTGTTCTATTCGCAGGACTCTATCGCCAACGCCGAGGCGGCCATCAAGAATAAGGGCAGTCGCATAGTGGCGGAGAAGGGGCAGATCGTGAAGGTGAGCAAGGACAAGAACGGCATCGTTAACCGTGAGGTGCTCACAAAAAACTGGACCGATTGGATCGACTACTGGTCAGTGGATTTCGATTTCGAGAGCAAGCGCGAGATCATCCGGGTCAAAAAGGAAATGAATCTTGATCCTCAAGGCAGGCTTGCTGGTATGGAAAAACCCCAGAAGAATCTGGAGATGTGGGAGGAGGTCTGGACAGGGGATTTCATCTTTGAGAACGAATGGCAATCCTTCCGGACAAAGAAAGACCGATCCCTGGAACTGAAGAGCGTGTTCCACGAATGCACGCCGGGACGGCGCAAGATCGCGGTCAAGGTGGTGGATATCTTTGGCAACGACACGATGACGATTGTTGAGGTGACGATATGAGCAAAACGCAGAAGATTGAAGTTCTTGACAGGGAGATCGCCCTTCAGACCAGAAACAAAGAAGATTATATCTGCATTACGGATATCGCCCGCTATAAGGAACCGGGCCGAACGGACCACATCATCCAGAATTGGATGAGAAATCGCAATACCATCGAGTTTCTGGGGATATGGGAGCAATTGAACAATCCGGATTTTAAACCCCTCGAATTCGAGGGGTTTAAAATCAAAGCGGGACTTAACAGTTTTGTGCTGACTCCAAGGCAATGGATAGATGGGACTGGTGCCGTCGGCATTTATTCCAAGGCGGGTCGCTACGGGGGCACCTATGCCCACAAGGATATTGCCTTCGAGTTTGCCTCGTGGATTTCAGTTGAGTTTAAACTCTACCTCATTAAAGAGTTCCAAAGGCTCAAGGAAACAGAACAGAAACAACTCGGCTGGGATATCAAAAGAAATCTGGCAAAAATCAACTACCGCATCCATACCGACGCCATTAAGGAGAACTTGATACCCCGGCAACTGACTAAGGCACAGATCAATATTATTTACGCCAGCGAAGCCGATGTCCTTAATGTAGCCCTGTTCGGCCTGACCGCAAAGGAATGGCGCGAGAACAACCGTGGCAAGAAAGGTAATATCAGAGATTATGCCAATGTCTCCCAACTGGTCTGTCTCTCCAATCTGGAAAACCTCAATGCCCTTTTTATTAATGAAGGCCTAGTCCAGAAAGACCGGCTGATAAAGCTGAACGCCATTGCCATTCAGCAGATGAAGCTTCTTATCGACGACCATGGCATCACAAAGCTGGAAGGCGGGAAATAATGGCACTACACAAAAACTTCCCCGATTCGCCGCACGCAATTCTTGATCCGGATATTCGCTGGTTCCCTGCTGACGAAGCCTTACGCGAGACCAGTATGGAGAAACTCATGCCGCCTTTGGTCTCGCAACTACGCAAGAAAGTGAAGGAGTTCCGGGACGGTGGCTACGTCGACGCGTCCGACACCAGCAAGAGCCTGCTCAACTGGTGGTTCAATACTCCGCACATGCTGCAGCAAGCCGACGGGACCATGACTCAGTTTCAGTACTATTTCGCCCAACGCGAAGCATTGGAAACGATCGTTTACCTGTACGACGTTGTAGGCGTTCAGGATAAGCACGACATGATGCGCTTCGACGCAAGCGGCCTTGTATCGGGGCGCTTTGTAGTGAAGATGGCTACCGGAAGCGGCAAGACCAAGGTCCTCAGCCTTGCGCTGGCGTGGAGTTTCTTCCACAAACTCTACGAGCCGGACTCCCAACTGGCGCGCAACTTTCTGGTAATCACGCCCAACATCATCGTGCTCGACCGTATCTATCGAGACTTTCAAGGACTCCGCATCTTCTTCGAGGATCCGGTGCTCCCGGACAACGGTGTAGACGGCCGTAACTGGCGCGATGATTTTCAACTCATCCTGCACAAGCAAGACGAGGTCACCATCACCAGGCCCACCGGCAATATCTTCCTGACCAATATACACCGCGTCTATACCGGCAACGATATCCCCCCTTCACCTGGCGATGAAAATACCATGGACTACTTCCTAGGCAAGCGGCCCACCGGCGCGACCACAGATTCCAAGGTAGATTTGGGAATGATCGTACGCGATATCGACGAACTCATGGTCCTGAATGACGAGGCACACCACATCCACGATCCGCGCATGGCCTGGTTCAAATCTATCGAAGACATCCACAACCGCCTCAAACAGAAAGAAGGTGCGCTCTCTCTGCAGATCGATGTAACCGCCACGCCGAAACACAACAACGGTGCTATCTTCGTGCAGACCGTCGCCGATTACCCTTTGGTCGAAGCTATATCGCAAAACGTGGTCAAGCACCCTGTCCTTCCCGACGCCCCAAGCCGGGCGAAGCTCAGCGAGCGCCAGAGCGCAAAGTACACTGAGAAGTACGCCGACTACATTGACCTGGGCGTGATTGAATGGCGCAAGGCGTATGCCGAGCACAATAAGCTCGGTAAAAAAGCCATCCTGTTCGTAATGACCGACGACACGCGCAACTGCGATGACGCCGCCGAATACCTGGAAGGCCACTATCCCGACTTAAAGGACTCTGTCCTGGTAATCCATACAAAGAACAACGGCGAGATTTCCGAGGCGCAGTCAGGCAAAGCCAAAGATGAACTGGAAGCCTTGCGCAAACAGGCCAACGAGATTGACGACGCCAACAATCCCTATAAAGCTATAATATCCGTGATGATGCTCAAGGAAGGATGGGATGTGCGCAACGTTACAACCATCGTCGGACTACGCGCCTATTCAGCCAAGAGCAACATTCTCCCGGAACAAACGCTGGGCCGTGGACTTCGCAAGATGTACCACGACAGTACAGAGGAATATGTTAGCGTAGTCGGCACGAATGCCTTTATGGACTTCGTCGAATCTATCCAGGCCGAAGGCGTGGTCTTGGAACGTAAGGCAATGGGCGAGGGGACTGCGCCTAAAACACCGCTGGTGGTGGAAATTGACAGAGATAACGAGAAGAAAGACATCGATGAGCTGGACATTGAAATCCCTGTCCTGACGCCCCGCGTCTACCGGGAATACAAGAACCTCAACGACCTGAACGTAGCCGCCCTGGGTCATCAACTTGTGGCTTACCTGCAGTTCAGTGAGGAAGAGCAACGGGAGATCGTCTTCAAGGACATCACCACCGGCGAGGTCACCCATACCACGATCCTCGACACGGCAGGTGTCGCCGATTACCGCAGCGTGATCGGCTACTTTGCACAAACCATTATGAAGGATCTGCGCCTGGTCAGCGGCTATGACGTTCCGAGACCTTCAAGAAGGCAATCAACGCCCTTACCGTGCAAGACAAAGGCAACGCCGAAATCCGCGACACTATCAAGCTCCGACAGACCCGCCCCTTTGTAGCCAAAGACCAGGGCTACCTGGTTCCGAAGAAAAGCGTCTTCAACCGAATCATTGGTGACAGCCAATTGGAACTCCGCTTCGCCGGTTTCCTCGAAGATTGCTCAGACGTACTGTCATACGCAAAAAACTATCTGGCCGTGCATTTCAAGCTCGATTACGTGAACTCCGATGGTGACATTTCCAACTACTATCCTGACTTCCTGGTGAAGCTGACGGACGGGCGAATTGTGGTGGTGGAGACCAAGGGGCAAGAAGACTTAGACGTACCGCTGAAAGTCCAGCGGATACGCCAGTGGTGCGAGGACATCAACGGGATGCAGTCGGATGTGATGTATGATTTCGTGTACGCTGACGAGGAAGGCTTCAAGAAATATGAACCGAAGTCATTTGCGGATTTGCTGGCCAGCTTTCGAGAATATAAAGTGAAGTAAAAGGTAGATAGGTTGTTTCGGTACTGTCAACTTTTTTGTGTAAATTTTTTATCTGTTAATTTCCTGAAGAAAGGTAGATTTTTTCGTACTTTTCCTATAGGGCTTGTCCGCCAATGGACTTCCATCTTCAGGCTAATGAAAGCCAGAAGCATGTAGCAGGCATTTTCCCCTGCTACGATTTCCATTGATTTGGTTCTTCGCTTGAACTCCTTGTTGAGACGTTCGATGACGTTCGGTGTAAAGGGGGACGCCCTTCATATTTACAGTTTAATCCAGTGCGGGTTTGGAACATCCATCTTTATATCTCCAACGCTTTGGGTAAAATGGGGGACGGACCAAACTAACCATTTCAAGATTATATTTTCCTGGTATTTAAACAGCAAAATTTATTGAGTCCCGTACATAAACGTAAAATCATATAATCACTTGTTATATGACATTTCTGTAAGGTCTAATCAGATGACAGTCGAAGAGCTTTACAGAGAAAGATACAAATCAGGGAACACTCCTTGGGACGTCGGCCAGCCAGATTTCAATCTTATCGAAGTTGTGACCAAAAAACCTATTCTGAGCTGTAAAGTCTTAGATATTGGCTGTGGAACCGGAGACAATTCCATATGGCTTGCCCAGAACCTCTTTCAGGTTATTGGTACTGATACTTCGGACATTGCTATAGAGAAAGCAAAAGAAAAAGCTTCTAAAGCCAACGTTAAATGCGATTTCATACTTGTTGACTTTTTTAAGAACAAAATTGGAGGAGTTCCTTTTGGTTTTGTATTTGACAGAGGCTGTTTTCACTCATTCAGTTCTGAAAATGATCGAAGAAAGTTTGCTAAAAATGTCGCTACTCATTTGGAAGAAGCTGGCCTGTGGTTAACAATCGTTGGCAACGCTGATGAGGAGCGGCAAGGTCCTGGTCCACCTCAACGGACTGCAGGAGATATAGTCTTGGCGGTGGAGCCTTATTTTAAAGTTCTTTCACTTACATCCAGCCATTTCGGATCTAATCGTCCAAATCCACCCAGAGCCTGGAGGTGCCTGATGCAGAAACGGCATGTCATATAAATGCTTTTGATATATACCATAATTACTCATATAAAATACGGATGAACCAGGCGGATAGTACTCGCGGATCTTATCGTTAAGGGCCGTGATAGCTTGAAAGGTGTCAGGCCCGCTGGTTATCCCTAACGATGGCCTTCAAAAATATTCTTGACAAAATGCCCTCTTATATGCACAGTCAAGTGTACATATAAATTTAAAGGGGGAATTCTATGAAAACGATATCTTTTACAGATTTTCGGAAAAAGGCTTCGGGCTTTATAGCCGAGGTAGAACATGGGGAGACGCTTATCCTTTTGCGTCGTGGGAAGCCCGTTGCGGAAGTGATCCCGTTTTCAGACAGATCCCAACGGGAACCCTCTTGGAAAAAACCTGGAATTCGCTTGAAAATAAAGGGAAGTGATCTTTCATCAGCAATTTTGGAAGATCGCGAGGCGTATATATGAAACTTGTGGTTGATTCGTCCGCATTTGCCAAAAGGTATGTGCAAGAAGATGGCAGTGAAGATATGGATCTATTCCTGCAACGTACCTCAGAATTGGCTCTTTGCATAATTTTGGTACCTGAAATAATCTCTGGGCTTAACCGGCGTTTGAGAGAAGGATTTTTATCGACAAGAGACTATCGCAAGGCAAAACTGCAATTGTTGGAAGATGTGCATGATGCGACTGTGATTCAGATAACTCCTTCTGTAATTTCCCATTCAGTGAAGTTGCTGGAAAACAATGTTTTACGTGCAATGGATGCTTTTCATGTTGCTTGTGCATTGGAATGGCAGGCAGATCTTTTTGTAACAGCCGATAAAAGACAGTTAATTGCTGCAAAAAATGCAGGGCTTTTGAGTGAATTCATAGGCCAACCAGGAAAGGGGGACTAAACTGTTACTTATCATCCCTCATCGCGCAAGTATTACAACAATTGCCGGAAAAATATATTCTGCAACATCCGCCCGTTTTCCGCCGTGCGTCAACACAACGTATCTTCCCCGGCATATTTCCTCGGCGCATTCCCTTATTTCCTTGACAAGCCATGGATAGAATTCCTGGGTAAGGCCTATATCCCCGTAATCCAACTGACAGGTGTCATGGCCCAGGTTGTGCAGTATCATATGGGGCTTGAACTCCTTAACCCTGGGAATGAATTCCTGCCTTACCTTTTCCATGTATGCCTTATCCGTATTGGGATAGGCGATGTTAATGCAGACCTTTGAGCCGTTACCCTCTATCCGGTCCCAATTACAAAAGCAGACATGTAGCACATCATCGTCATCCAGAAATATGTCCCTGGTCCCGTTCCCATGGTGGCGATCCGTATCGAGAATGGCAAATCTTTTAGGTCCGAATTTTTCCCTGGCATTCTTGAAAGCAGGGCCGGCACAGGACGCATAGGTGCCGCCCCAGGCGGAATCACGTTCAGCGTGATGGCCTGCCGCAACGGTAAAGACCAGGGCATTCTTTAATTCACCTGAAAGTATCCTTTCCGTGGCCTCAACACAACCGCCCACAGAATAGCATGCGCCGTCACAGTACCATGCCTGATTCAGGTTTTGGACGAATTCAGGTGTGTGTATCTTCAAGAGCAGTTCTTCAGACACCTTTTCCGGGGAAAATAGCTTGACCTGGGGAAGTTTCAGGGCATTCTTCATGACGCCGGGAAAATTACGGAACTTGTCGCCTATTATCAACCACTCTTTGCCCTTAAACGTTTCATGAAAAAATACGCCTGTGGTCATATACGTGTTCCTTGGCTTTTATGTTTTCAGGGTATTAGACTATACCATACGAAGAATTATTAAGGAAAGGGGCACGCCCCCCGCGACAAGTTCGGGATCTTCGACATGCCGGTCGCACACAGGGCAAATGCAGCCGACAGCCTTCCGCTGTGATATAGGGGACGCCCTTTAGATATCCAGTTTACATATGGCAATTATTATTCTATAAGTTAATCATGCCTAAAAAATCTAGAATAGTTGCGCCGAGGCCTTTTGAAATGCATAACCGTTGCAGGAGGCTTCATAACAGGCATTGATTTTAAAGGTTTTCGATAGTTTTTTCATGTACTTGGCAATAATTTTATCGTCGTTTTTTAAACGGATGGTTTCATGAACCTTTCTCGAATCCTCCAACACAACGGCAATGGATAAAGAATTAAGGTGGTAATCAATTCCAACATACGCTATCTTTTTCATGGGCTGTTCCTCCTTTGGTTTTGGTTTTTATCAGGTGTGTATATCACACCTGGGAACAGCCCGTTTCATATAATCTAACAGATAAAATACTCTTCACGGCTGAAATGGAAGGCGATAAAATTGGAGGTTTTTCCGAGCCAACAATGACGCCTGGAAAACGAGCATTATTCCTACTACGGTTAATTTTAGCTGAATCTGACGATACATGGCCTTTGTTGATTGATCAACCGGAAGATGATTTAGATAGCAGGTCTATTTACTATGATATTGTTCCATTTTTAAAAGAAAAGAAAAAAGAGCGACAGATAATTATGGTAAGCCATAACGCGAATCTTGTAATTGGGGCAGATTCTGAGCAGGTTATTGTTGCTAATAGGCATTGGAGTGATAGAGAAAACGCCGATGCAAAACAATTCAATTATCTCACTGGTAGTTTGGAATTTTCAAAAATAAGAGATAAAGATTGTAAAGATACACTTTTGTCTCAAGGCATACGAGAACACTCTTGTGAAATTCTGGATGGTGGAAAGGCTGCATTTGAACTAAGGAAAAATAAGTATAACATATGACTAAAATCACCGAATCCGAAATAGAAAAGTTTGCAGTCAAACTCCTTGAAAAGCATGGCTACCAATACATTTATGCCCCTTCCATTGACCCGGACCTGTCTGTGTGCGATGCACAGGCAGGCAGCGACACATCAACAAGGAAAATACCATGAAAAACAAGCTCCCCGATACTCAGTCAAATTTTCTTCTCTACACCGGAAACGATGGGAAGGTGAATGTTGAAGTCTTTCTTAAAGACGAAACTGTCTGGCTGACACAGAAAGCAATATCAGAGTTATATGGGGTTCAGCGTCCAGCCATCACCAAGCATTTGAAAAACATCTTTGATTCCGGCGAATTACAGGAAGATTCAGTTAGTTCCATTTTGGAACATACTGCCAGAGATGGCAAAAAATACAAAACAAAATTCTACAATCTCGATGCCATCATCTCTGTCGGCTACCGCGTCAACTCTTACCAGGCCACGCAGTTTCGCATCTGGGCTACCAGAACCCTGAAAGAATTCATCATCAAAGGCTTTGTTCTGGATGATGAACGGCTCAAACAGGGCAAACAGGTTTTCGGTAAAGATTATTTTGACGAACTGCTGGAGCGAATCCGGGAAATCCGAGCCAGTGAGCGACGCTTTTATCAAAAGATTACCGATATATATGCCCTCTCGGCAGATTATGATAATAACGCGCCTATTACCAAAGAGTTTTTCGCAACAGTCCAAAACAAGCTGCATTGGGCTATAACCGGGAAAACGGCTGCTGAAATTATTTATGATTCAGCAGATGCGACTAAAATTCACATGGGCATGACCAACTGGAAATATGCGCTGGACGGCAAAATCTTAAAATCCGATGTTGCAGTTGCCAAAAACTACTTGAATGAAGCCCACATCAAGGAACTGAATCAGATTGTCTCAGCTTATCTTGATTTGGCAGAAAACAGAGCACAGCGGCAGATTTTAATGAAAATGTCGGACTGGATTGAATTTCTGCATAACTTTTTGGAATTGTCTAACTACCCCATTCTTCAGGATAAAGGCAAAGTCAGTGCATTGGAGGCCAAACTTAAGGCTGAACAGGAATATGAGGTTTACCGTATTCAACAGGATAAAGACTATCTCTCTGATTTTGACAAAGAAATAAAGCGTATTACAGGCAAAAAAGATGGAAGATAAAATAACTGAATCCGAAATAGAAAAATTTGCCATCGAGCTCCTTGAAAAGCAGGGATACCTTTATATCTTTGCCCCTTCCATTGCTCCGGACAGCGACACGCCAGAAAGACAATCGTTTGAAGATGTGCTGCTCATGGAGCGGCTGCAAACAGCCGTTGGCAGGATTAACCCGTCTATTCCCGCGGATATCCGCGAAGACGCTATCAAACAGGTTCTAAGGCTCAGTTCCCCGGAACTCATTGCCAACAATGAAGCCTTTCACCGGATGCTTACAGAGGGAATAAAAATTACTTATCAAAAAGACGGGCACAGCCGGGGAGATCTGGTCTGGCTCATTGATTTCAAGAATCCGGAAAATAACGATTTTATCGTTGCTAACCAATTTACGGTCATCGAAAACAATGTCAACAAACGCCCGGATGTGATTCTTTTTGTTAATGGCCTGCCTCTGGTGGTCATTGATCTGAAAAACCCGGCGGATGAAAACGCTACCGTAAGGTCGGCATTCAAACAGCTCCAGACCTACAAGCAGGCAATTCCCAGCCTGTTTACCTACAACGGATTGATGATTATTTCCGATGGCCTTGAAGCCAAAGCCGGTTCTATCTCCGCTGGACTCAGCCGTTTTATGGCCTGGAAAACAGCGGATGGCAAGGTGGAAGCCTCACCACTCATTGGACAACTGGAAACCCTGATCAAGGGCATGTTGGATAAGAATATTCTTCTGGATCTGATCCGTCATTTTGTTGTGTTTGAAAAATCAAAGAAAGACGATAAAGATACAGGTATCATTACCATCCAGACAGAAAAAAAACTGGCTGCCTATCATCAATATTATGCGGTAAACAGAGCTGTTGAATCTACGTTAAGAGCCGCTGAATATTTGCCTGTGCAGAAAAAAGCGCAATCGGAAAGAATAGCGGAATCCCCTGAAAGTTATGGCCTGCCGGGTGTAAAAAAACAGCCTTCAGGAGATCGGAAAGGCGGCGTGGTATGGCACACCCAGGGAAGCGGTAAATCGCTTTCCATGGTTTTTTATACGGGAAAGATTGTCCTGGTAATGGACAACCCCACGGTTCTGGTCATTACCGACAGAAACGATCTGGACGACCAGTTGTTTGATACCTTCGCCGCATCAAAACAACTGCTCAGGCAGGAACCTGTGCAGGCGGAAGACAGAGGCCACTTGAAGGAGCTGCTTAAGGTTGCATCGGGCGGCGTGGTGTTTACCACCATCCAGAAATTCCAACCCGATGAGGGCAATGTTTATGAAAAGCTTTCGCCCAGAAAAAACATCATTGTCATTGCCGATGAAGCCCACCGGACACAGTATGGTTTTAAAGCTAAGACCATAGATGACAAAGATGAAAACGGCAATGTCGTCGGCAAAAAAACTGTGTACGGTTTTGCCAAGTATGTGCGGGATGCGTTGCCCAATGCCACGTATCTTGGATTTACCGGAACACCCATTGAAAGCACTGATATCAACACGCCTGCCGTATTTGGGAATTATGTTGATGTTTACGACATCCTGCAAGCGGTTGATGATGGGGCAACGGTCAGGATTTATTACGAAAGCAGACTGGCCAAGATTAGCCTCAGTGAAGAGGGCAAAAAACTTGTTTCCGATTTAGATGATGAATTGGAAGTGGGCGAACTTACAGTAACCCAGAAAGCCAAAACCAAATGGACGCAACTGGAAGCGCTCATCGGCAGTGAAGACCGGATAAAACAAGTTGCTCAGGATATTATCAATCATTTTGAGCAGCGGCAGGAAGTTTTTGAAGGCAAGGCCATGATTGTGACCATGTCGCGCCGGATTGCCGCCGAGTTATACAAAGAAATTATAAACATCAAACCTAAGTGGCATAACGACGATTTGAAAAAAGGTGTCATTACGGTGGTGATGACATCCGCATCCTCTGACGGCCCTGAAATATCCAAACACCATACCACCAAAGAGCAGCGCAGAGCATTGGCCGAAAGAATGAAAGACCCGGAAGACGAACTTAAACTGGTCATTGTCCGGGATATGTGGCTGACCGGATTTGATGTTCCTTGCATGCACACGCTTTATATAGACAAACCCATGAAAGGCCATAATCTGATGCAGGCCATTGCGCGGGTGAACCGTGTCTATAAGGATAAACCCGGCGGGCTTGTGGTGGATTACCTTGGTATTGCATCAGACCTTAAAAAAGCGTTGTCATTTTATTCGGACAGCGGAGGTAAAGGCAACCCGGCCATTGCACAGGAAAAAGCGGTGCAACTGATGCTGGAGAAACTGGAAGTCGTTTCCCAGATGTTTCATGGGTTTGCCTATGAAGAATATCTCGAAGCTGATACAGGGAAAAAACTCTCTCTGATACTCGCTGCGGAGGAACATATTCTGGGCCTGGAAAACGGGAAAAAGCGATACATCAATGAGGTAAACGCCCTGTCCCGGGCTTTTTCTATTGCTATCCCCCACGAACAGGCCATGGATGTTAAAGATGAGGTCTCGTTTTTTCAGGCGGTAAAATCCAGATTGACCAAATTCGACAGCACCGGATTAGGTAAAACAGACGAAGAAGTTGAAACAGCGATTAGACAGGTTATTGACAAAGCATTGGTAACCGAGAGGGTTGTAGATGTTTTCGATGCCGCCGGAATCAACAAACCTGATATTTCAATACTTTCAGAAGAATTCCTTTTGGAAGTCAAAAACATGCAGCATAAAAATATTGCTCTGGAAGTTTTGAAAAAACTGCTGAATGACGAAATAAAAACCAGAACCAAAAAGAACCTGATACAAAGCAAATCCCTCATGGAAATGCTGGAAAATTCCATTAAGAAATATCACAACAAGATTTTATCAGCAGCAGAAGTCATTGAAGAATTAATTGAATTGAGCAAAGAAATTCAGAAGATGGACAAAGAGCCTCAGGAAATGGGGCTGTCTGATTTTGAATATGCTTTTTATACGGCTATTGCCAATAATGACAGTGCCCGTGAGTTGATGGAAAAAGACAAACTGAGGGAATTGGCAGTTGTGTTGTTTGAAAAGGTAAAGGCCAATGCCTCCATCGACTGGACAATCAAGGAAAGCGTCAAGGCAAAATTAAAGGTCATTGTAAAAAGAACATTACGGCAGTATGGCTATCCACCGGATATGCAAAAATTGGCAACTGAAACAACGCGTGGAGAATAACTGGCCTGTGCTGCAGCTGTAAAGGGGGACTTTTGTTCTAAAACAACTTAAGATTCGCGAAATCATCTTAACGTGCTCTCTCCCAAAATACGCTTATTCCCTGAATCTTGCATAGACAATCTTGAAGGGGTTCAAAAAAAACATTAGTTTAGTGTGTTAGGCAAAATTTGGCAAAATGGAATCTATACCCATTTGGTGCTGGGATAACAGCGCAATTTTTTCAAGATTGTCTACCCTTCGGGAGTGCCGATTTCACCGAATCAACGGCGTTATCAAACGCTTGCGGTAAAGTACTACAGCTGCGCGCTTGATGCCTTGTATCTTCGGCAAACTCGGCGCTTGCAAAATTCATTATTCATTTTATGCCTTTTCACTTAGTATTTTAATATGCTATTCTTTCTTCCAATTTTGAACTATGGTTTTGATGTAAATGTATTCTTTAGCTGTGCTGATAAATTGTTTTAGAACCAACGTCTCCCTTTATTCCCCGTTTCCTGAATTTATTTCACCTTGGTTAAAAAATGAGCCCAACATACGACCGATCTGATTCAAAAGTAGAAGTTACCGGTTTAGAAGCCCGCCATTATGATTTTTTAATGAATACAATCACCGCCGGCACTTACCCCTTCTTCATCCGCCGTGTCGTGCGGAAAATGCGCATCCAGCCCGATGACGAAATCCTGGTATTGGGTTCCGGCACCGGGCGTAATATCTGCCTGATGAATAAATATCTCTCCGAGGGGGGGCGCGTTTTGGGGCTGGATATCGGTCCGGAGATGCTGGAGCAATCCCAACGCCGCTTCACCCATCATCCCCACATCACCATCGAAAACCGGCGCGTCGAAGAACCCCTTCCCTACCAGTGTGAATTCGACAAGGTTTTCATCTCTTTTGTGCTGCACGGATTCATTCAGGAAGACCGGCTGCAAATCATTGCCAACGCCAAACACGCCTTGCGGCCCGGCGGCGAGTTTATCATTCTGGATTACAACGAGTTCGATTTGAAGCATTCTCCCTGGCTGGGGCGCATCGTTTTTAAAATGGAATGTCCCCTGGCGACCGATTTTATAGGGCGAGATTTACAAGCCATCCTGCGGGAACAAGGTTTCGACGAGTTCCGTACTCATCCCCACTATCTTGGCTACGTGCGGCTGCTGACGGCGCGTAAAGCAGTCTAAATATTCTATAAGGAGATCCCAGTATGGTTTGGAAATATAAACAAAGTTGATGAAATGATCACCGCCGGATCAATTTTTACCAGCTTATAGGCAATGAAAAGGAGGCTGAAATGTCCGTAATGTTTGAAAATACCGAAATCAACAAAATGCAGTTGACCAACAGATTTGTTCGCTCGGCCACCTGGGAAGGGATGGCTGCCGAGGATGGATCATGTACACCTAAGCTTATGGAGCTTGTGACCCGGCTCGCGGAAGGTGGTGTGGGCCTGATCATTACGAGCCATGCGTATATTCGGCAGGATGGACAGGCCGGGCCCTGGCAACTTGGAATTTATAAAGATGAACTCATCAATGGCTTGAGGGAGATGGCTAGTGCAGTACATAGGCATGGGAGCCGGATTGTAGTTCAATTGGCCCATGCGGGTTTTTTTGCCAACGCAAAACTGACCGGTCAGATGCCCATGGCCCTGTCACAGGTAAAGGGATTTGCCAAATCCCCCCGCAGGGAGATGACTGCAGAAGATATCCAGGGTATTATGGAATCATTCTGCCAGGCTGCGCGACGCGCCAAAGAGGCCGGATCTGACGGTGTACAGATTCATGCGGCCCACGGATATCTCTTGAGCCAATCGTTATCCCCTGTTTTCAACAAACGCAGTGATGCCTATGGCGGATCAGTGGAAAATCGAGCCAGGTTCCTTCTGGAAGTGTTTCACGGAGTGCGGGCCACTGTCGGACCTGATTTTCCTGTTTTGATCAAGATGAACTGCCAGGATTTTTTAGAAGGGGGACTCACTTTAGATGACTCTCTTAAAATCGGTACAATGCTGGTTGAAGGAGGAATAGATGCAATCGAGTTGAGTGGCGGGACTTTTGTCTCGGGTAAACTCAACCCCTCAAGAGGAGGGATAAAAACTGAAGATAAAGAAGCCTACTTCAGGGAAGCCGCAAAACTCTTCAAGGAGAATCTCAATGTGCCCTTAATCCTTGTTGGAGGGAACCGTTCTTTTCAATTAGCTGAGCAGCTTGTTAATGAGGAGTATGCCGACTACATCTCCATGAGCCGGCCATTTATCCGGGAACCGGATTTAATAAAACGGTGGGAATCGGGTGACCTCCGCAAGGCAGAATGCCTCTCCGACAACCAGTGCTTTGGCCCGGCCATGGCCGGAGAGGGAATCTACTGCGTTACGGAGAAGAAACAGGTATAAAACCGAAAAACAGAAACATGCAGACTACGCTATTCATCTGCCGGTTGAGGAGAAGAGTATGATCCCCTGGGAAGAGGTCGACCGGTCGGAATTCCCCGGACATGAAGGAGAAGTCACACTGCTGAAGCGAGGCACGGAATTCTCGATCCGAACCGCAGGAACAGAGCTGATGAACAGCCGCCTCCACGGTTCCGAAGGTGCGCTGGCTGAGCTCACATACAGCCGCATTAAACGAAAATCCGGCCTGAGGATTCTCATTGGAGGCCTCGGCATGGGCTACACCCTGGCGGCAGCACTTGAACAATCGGAGCCGGATACACTCATCGCCGTATCCGAGCTGATCCCGGCTGTGGTCAGATGGAACCGGGAACACCTGAGGCACCTTGCAGGAATGCCGCTGGATGATCCCCGGGTATCCGTCGAAGAAGAAGATGTAGCGGAAACCATCAGCAAAAGAAAATCCGCCTGGGATGCAATACTTCTTGATGTAGACAACGGTCCTGACGGGCTTACCCGGAAAGCCAATGACCGCCTCTACGGCAGATCCGGTCTGAAAACGTCCTTTTCCGCTCTCCGCCCCGGAGGGATTCTGGCCGTCTGGTCTTCCAGAGCAGACGAGGCATTCACCCGTCGCCTGAAGCAGTGCGGATTCCAGACGGAAACCGTAACCGTACCAGCCCGCAAATCCGGAAAAGGCGGCAGGCACACAATCTGGCTTGCAGGAAAACCCTGATCGCACTATACCCTAACGTTAGGCATATCATCTTGAGCCATGAGGCAAGAGGAAATTGAAACTAAAATCGCATTTCAGGAACAGACCATCAAAGACCTGAATGATGTGCTTTGCGAACAGCTGCAGGAGATCGAAAGGCTCGACTCCATCTGTGTGACGCACTGGTGAAACGGGTAAAGAACTCTCAGAGTTCACCCCGGGAATCAATGCACCGGCAAATGAAAAGCCGCCCCATTATTAACAGCAGCACCAAGCTCATAAAAGAAACAAAGGAATTTCCAAATGACTGGCGGAACAAAAAGAGCCGATATTCTAGCCGGCCTGAAAGTTTCCATTGTATTAAAGCAGGACCAGAAAACCGGAAAGGTTACCGAAGGCATCGTCCGGGATATTATGACAAAATCCGCCACACATCCCCACGGGATCAAGGTTCGCTTGGGAAACGGCCTTGTGGGGAGGGTCAAAACCATTCACGGCTGACCTCAGATCAACTCTCTGACAGAAAGACAAAAAGAAGTACTTTAATTAAGAGGGGGTCGGGCCACACTAACTATATAGAACTGTTTAAAGTACATTCGTAATAAAGGGGGTCCCTCAGGGGTGTTCCCCTTTACACCCGCCCGCCGCTTATGGCTGCGTTAGTGCGCACTACACTAAACTAACAAGAACAAAGTGGAGGATATTATGAAATTGCGAAAAGTAAACGTGGATGGGCTTGCCCGGCTTCCGGCGTTCAGCCATGCGGTAGTTGCAGGTGACTTCATCTATGTTTCCGGCACATTGGGTGTGAAACCAAAGTCGATGGATCTGGTCGAGGGCGGCACTGGGCCGGAAACCACTCAGACACTCCGGAACATTGAGGCCATTCTGAAGGAGTGTGATGCGTCGCTGGATGATGTTGTGAAGGTCGATGTTTTTCTCGCAGACATGAGCATGTTCGCAGAAATGAACAAAGCCTATCTTGGAGTTATGGGCTCTGATCCCCCAGCACGGATCACGGTGGGCCGAGCGGAATTGGCGCTTGGAGCTGCCGTCGAGATCGACTGTATTGCTTACAAGTCACGGAAGTAGTGATAGGAATTTTAAAAATTAGAAGTGCGCCTAACGAATAAGGATAGATTGTGTGAGCGAAGCGAACCACGATCTTATCCTGTAGTTGGACGAGCCCGGCATTTGGAGCGGGGGCCTTATATAAGCAAATATCTTTTTTTGATGTGAGGCGGTGGAAGTTCGGATTGGACGAGTACTTTTTTTAAAGCGAGCGATAGCGTCAGCGTGCAAAGAAGCTGCAAAAGATGTGAATTTATATCATAAAAAGGACGTATCCTCCTGTTATTGAGTGAATGGCAGGTTTTCGCCGCCGAGGATGTTATCCTGATGCCCATGCAGGGTGCCTGAAACCCATGATCCGCATTGGCGCGTGGCACTTGGGACACTTAAAGACCGGCCTGGGCCGTGGTGCCCAGGTTTCAATCAAGACCTGCAAAACCAGCTGAACGAGCGACAACAGTTTTTTGGCGTTGCCATGCAAAAAGCCATAGTCCCTGACCCGGCGAAAGCCTTTGGGTAAAACGTGTTGCAACACGAGCCATAAGAAATCTTCGCCTTTGAGCGTGCGATAGCGGGTTTTGCCGGTACGGCTTTCCGCATACTTAAAGGTGACGTTTCCGTTTTTATTGGTGACGATATTGTTTTCAAGGATGACGCCCCGGTATAAATAACGTGACAAATATTTTAAAGCGGGCAGACCTTTGCCGACGCGGGTACAATCGACAACCCATTTGTGGGGCAATGAATTGGGCGCGGGGAGTCCCGCTTTTTTCAAGGCCTTTAGGAATCGGGCACGAAACACCGATGCCAGGGCGAATTCATTGAACAGATATTTGCCTTTTTTCTTTTTCCATTGTTTTCTGGCTTTATTCACACCGCCCCCGGGCACAACGACATGAATATGGGGGTGATAATCCAGGCGTCGGTTATGAGTATGAAAAATCGCGGTCATACCAATATCGGCGCCCAGGTTTTTGGGATTTAAGCCAAAGTCTTTCAGGGTACTGGAAACGCAGGCAAACAGAAGGTCGTAAACGATCTTTTGCTTATCCCAGGCCAGGGATCTGAGTTCATAGGGAAGCGTAAACGTTGCCATAAAGTACTCAACGGGTAAAAGCTTGGCCTGTTGCCGATCCAGCCAAAGGGAGGCTTCATGATTCTGACATTGTGGACAGCTGCGGTGTCCACAGGAGCGGGATTGCCATGTGGCGTGACCGCAGTCGGTACACTGCACGAACAGCTCGCCGGCCTCCGGTGTTCGACATCGGCTGATCGCGTCGATGGCGCGCAGATGACCGGGCAAAAGCCGTGAGCCGTATTTAGCCTGTAAGGCATCGTGGTATTGATGAATGAGAGAGGCGAGTTGCATGATCACAGCCTCCTCAAATCGACGTGCAGGGTGTTGATCAACGCATTAATGGTGGA
>JAFDHL010000108.1 GCA_019308785.1 Deltaproteobacteria bacterium | reverse complement strand
GTCCCGCCTTTCCTTTAAGATGGCTAAAGCGACTACAATATGTGGGAATTAGTGTATGAAATCTCTTGGATTAAGATAGGAAGCCTTCAGTAACGGTTTAATTTCTTCTACTATTTATCTTACCTCACTTCAGCCCCGCCTTACGCAAGGCGTCTAGAAAGCGTCCTAATTGCACCGGGTCTTTTAAAAAGCTAGCTTTGCGCACCCATTCTAACGAGAATTTGGGATTTATATTGAGCACTTCTGACGCCTGAACCCGGGCTTCCTCCACTCGGCCTAGCTCACTATAGGTGGCAGCCAGGTAGCAATGCGCCAAAATAAGAATTGCTCCACCTTCTTTTTTTGACCGTTCGAGGCAACTTTCAAATGCATCAATTGCCTCTTCATACCGACCCAAGAATAGGTTTGGAGCCCCAAAGACCAGTAGATACCAAGATGGATAATGCGGACTGAGGCGCATTGCTTTCATACCAAGGCCGATTGCTTCTTCAAACCTTCCCGCATGAAACATTGTCATAGCCAAAAGGGCATGATTTTCAGCGTTGTTAGGGCCAAGGGCAATGGCTTTTTTCCCCTCTACAATGGCCTTCTCATGCTGCCTTTGGAACAAGTATATAGCACCCAATAAAGCATGGGCGTCGGGATCGGACTCATCAAGAGATAAGGCCTTTTGCGCAAGGTCAACAGCTCGCTTGAAGGAATCCGGGCGTGACTCGCTGAATCCGAACCTCGCATCAATCCAATGGGTATAAGCCAGCCACGTCCAGGCCCAAGCATATTTTGGATCTATCTTTACAGCCCGTTTAAAAAGATCCCGTGCCTTAGCATTATCTTCCTTGTTATAGCGCTCAAATAGGCTGTACCCTCTGACGGCACAGCCCCAAGCCTTTAAATTATTCGTTGACCTATGGCGCACATGCGCTTGCTCCCCTTCCGTGAGTTCCACCTGGAGTGCGACCACGATCTTATGTGTGATCTCATCCTGAAGGGCAAAGAGGTCTTTTACGTACCTGTCATATTGATCGGACCATAGGTGATGCCCGGTAGTGGCATCCACCAACTGGGCTGAGACCCGCACCCGTTCTCCGGACTTTTGGACGCTGCCCTCAAGCACATGGCGCACCCCTAGCTCCTCACTCACCTTCTGAACCTTCACAGCCTTCCCCTTGTACGTGAATGTTGAGCGCCGGGCGATGACGAATATTTCAGGGATCTTGGAAAGAGCGGTAATGATGTTTTCGGTTATCCCGTCAGCGAGGTATTCTTGCTCAGGATCGTCACTCAAGTTGTCAAAAGGTAATACAGCTATTGATGGTTTGTCGGGCAACGGAAATGCTATCTTCTCTACAGAAGGAAGGTCGGCTTGAGGAGAATAAAAATAGAATTTCCAGACTGCTAAGGTTGCAGCTACCACAACTAATCCAATCACGGCAGCCAGAGCTGGCCACCTCCATCGGCTTGGCCATATTATCCTCCATTTTCTCGGCTGAGATACTGGAGTTTCAGGCTCTTTAATAAAGATGCGATATGCACGCTCCGGTTTCGGTTTGTCTTCCACCTTCTGTTTGAGACTTGTAATAAACCTTTCCCACGCATCTATGTTTACCAGCTCTGGGTCTTCCCCATAGATTATAACTACGTCACTCAAGCTCGCCCCCAGTTTATCTATTGAAAACCTCAACCTGACATTCTCTTCGCTCCCTTTGTACTCAAAAAGATTAGCCCAACTGTCTTTTTCACTTTCGGTAAATCGATAGGTCTTTCCAATCCCATCATCATATTCTTTTTTTCTTCCAAGGACCTTAAAAAGTCGGGCGCCCTCCAGTTCAGGGAGGGCATCTTTCCATTTTCTGTAAATCCTCGGGAGCAAATTCTCTTTCTTTGATGACCCTGCTAAACCTCCAACTGTTTCGTTAAGTAAAGCAAGAAGGTTAAGGTGTTCTTCTAGGGGGATGGATATGATTCTTCCTATTTTTTTCATCTCGTTAACAACAAATGCTATTACTGAGAGGTAAAACCTTCGCGATGGTGAGTTGAAGTGAAGGGTCAATTCAAGATTGTGCTTGAGGCTGATATGCAGCTTGAATTGATTAAGGTCGATTCTTATTGGCTCTTTGGCTTTTTCGACCATTGCTTTAGCTCCGTAGAATCTGTTGGAAGAGATGGAGAACCTTACGGGCTTAGGGATAATAATGAAAAAAGTCTGATGGTTCAACCCGTCAGCCTGACCCCAACTATTTTAGCATATACAGAAACTTAGAGGAACACATTTTTAAATATAGGGTTAAAAGGAGGTAAAAATGAAAAAGATATTATTTGTATGCACAATGATCTGCGTCTTAGCACTTTTGACAGTGCCCGTGTTAGCAGCCTCACCAAAATCTTATGACTCAGTCGTGGTAGGGAAAAGCAACCCCGCCTATGACATCAAAGCAATTCAAGGTGCTGTTGACCAGGGTGGAACAGTCCTGCTGAAAGGAACCTTCGATTTCGGCGAGGACGGGAGAGTAAATATTTCAAAAGATGTCAGAATCTATGGTGAAACCGACGCGCAGGGTGCTCCTGGGACAAAAATCCAAGGTGGATTCTGGACTTTTCATAGCCCATTACCAGCTCAGTTGCCCCCACAGGCACCGGGGCCAAAGATTAGCATCCAGGGTATCCATTTTGAGGGTGCTCAATGGGCTCCCATCTGTCTGCCCTACTGTGGCGGGGCGAACATAGTTAACAATAAAATAAACAAAGTGCGACCAATAGCCAGCAAGGTGCCTATATTTGGCAAGTTAGACTTGTATAGACAACAAGCGATCGTCTTTGTTCCGCTTTACGTACTGCCCAAGGAAAGCCGTAAATATCAACCTGGTGCAGTTACTGGAGCGATAACAGTTGCCGACAATGATATAGACTTAAGCAATGATATCCCAGAGAAAACAATGGCCCAGGGTGTAATTATTGTGTGGGCAACGGGCGCTAATATACAAATCCTGCGCAATCGTGTTGTGAATTGCTCCAGAAATTCACTAGAGACCCTAGATAATTTTCCTGGGAAAGATGGAAGCGCAATGACCCTTTTTAAAGACAATATAATTGTCACGGCAGACAAAGGAATACCCCTTCCGACCCCATCTACGCCAAACGGTATTATAGCCGGATGGTTTCTTGATCTTACAGGAGCTTCTGATCCAGCACGAAGGACCAAGATCATAGTTACTGACAATCAAATCGAAACGCGAGGCGATGGTTCAATAGGAATTGCGGTCATTTCCGATGGAGCAGTCATTGCATCAAACCATATTCTTTTAAAAGGCGGAGCAAAAGCGAAGGCCATAATACAGTTTAGTTCCGATGCAGTAATTGTGAATAACAAGATCGAGGGGTCGGGATTGTGCGCTGCCATGCTCATGCCGTTCAAAAGTCTAAAGGGGGACCGAAACACATTGATAGGCAACGATTTTATTCTTTTTAAGGCTTCAGCGGCTAATGTTGTGCTGCAAAGCTCTAATAACGTAGTCATAGGTAAGTGCGGCAAGGTAATCGATAAAGGAAAGGGAAATAAAATTTTAGCTGAAGAGTAATAAGAATTATGATGAAAACAAGAATTAGATTTTTCCAGAAAAGGAGTTAAATCATGTTTAAAAAGGTAATGCTTTTTTTGGTTACTCTTTTGGTGATGTCGGCTTTTGCTTATGCAGAAGACAAATTTACAATATCAGGAGAAGTGATTTTTTCGGGAGATGAGGATATTTATGTATCTCTTCTTACGTATGAAGCATATAAAAATTATAAAAAAGAAAGGCCACCAGCACCATTTACTCAAATATTTAAGGCAAATCCAGAGCGGAAAAAAACAGGTAGAACACCTTTCAAATTTGTAGGTGTAATCAAAGGATCATACTTCATCATCAGTTTTATTGATGAAAATAAAAATGGAAAGATGGATTATGACCGTTGGTGGTTCGCTGAAGAACCCGAAGTCTCTTATAAAGACGTAATGTTTCCTGGCTGGTATGATGTTAAGTTTGAGGTGAATAAGGATATCACTGGAATTGAGTTAAAATATTTTGAATAGATTTTAAGTTGAATAACCCCTCAGCGAAGAACGTTTGGCAGGGCCTAAAATGACCTTAAAGGAGGCAAAGATTTTTTGAATTCCCACGTTTTAAAGGAAAATGCAGGGGGGTGAAAACGGTTAATCAGGATTCCTGCGTCCTGTAAGGATTGACGCTCATGACGGGAACCGGCGACATCTTTATCACCCGCTCGGCCACGCTTCCGAACAGTATATTGTCAAGTCCTTTTCTGCCGTGCGTTCCGATAATAACCAGATCGATTTTCTCTGATTTTACGTAATTGATAATCTCTTCAGCCGCATCTCCAAGCACGACCTTATTTTTACAGGCCGCGTAGTCTTTGAAGTGTGTGTTCGCGAATTCCTCCATCATTGTCTCCGCGCCTCTAACCACTTCATTTTCAAAGTTCTCGATGGATACTCGCGCCACGTTAATGCCTGAAAGGTGTTCAAGCCTGCGTGCAATAAAAAGCAGATGGATTTCCGCGGAAAATTTATTGCCTAAGGTGAGTGCCCAGGTCGCCGTTTTTAAAGAGACATCCGAAAAATCAATGGGAAGCAAGAGTTTTTCAATTTCATTCATAATGATCCTCCTTTTCAATTCTATCACCGAGAATTATTCCGCGACACACAGAAGCTCTTATTATTCAGAAGATCTATAAACGCATTCTCCACATATAAGTTTATTGTTCATCGCATGTTCTCATTTGTGCAAGTCAACTAAAATATGTTATCTTAGACACTAAAACCCGTCAAGAAATTTAAGGGAAGATTCAGGATCAAACACCGACTATTGAGTAATAATTCAATTCAAAGGCTTTATTTTCTCGTTCCCATGCACTGCGTGGGAACTCACTTGTCCCGGCGCTCTGCGCCTTTGTATCCCGGACGCAGAGCGTCTACCGCAATAGGTTCCGACGCAGAGCATCGGAACCAGGAGATGTATTAATTGGAATCATGATCAAATATATAGCCTATTGAACGGAGGCTTTTAAAGTATACAGGTTTCTGGGGATTGTCCTCAAAATATTTTCGAAACCGCACAATAAAATTATCCACAGTCCTTGTCGTGGTACCTTTGGCATAACCCCACCCTATCTCCAGGAGTTTATTCCGTGATAACGGCTTGCCCCGGTTGGAAATGAAAAGCTTCAAAAGCTTGACTTCCTGCTCGGTCAGGTTGACCTTTCCCTGTTTACAAAGGGCAGTGGATGTAGTAAAATCGACCCTGTTTTCACCAAAAGTATAAGTATCAGGCAGTAGAGACATGCCTGCTTTTTCCGGTTCGTCCTCTCCCCGGTACCACGATACCCGGGTCAAAAGCCTATCTATACGCAGTAAGAATTCCTCCAGATTGAAGGGTTTTGAAAGATAATCGTCAACACCGTAAGAAAAGCCTTTTATCTTATCTTCGGAAGCACTCCTTGCAGACAGTATCAGGATCGGTATCCGTTCATCTTCAAGCCTGATATTTCTAAGCACTGCTAACCCATCAATACCGGGCAGCATGATATCCAGGACTATCAGATCCGGTTGCCATTCCTTCCATTTTTGGATTCCTGAAACCCCGTCCGGGGCAATAATAACATTATGCCCCTGAAGCGTGAGATTCAGTTTCAGGCCCTCCGCTATATGCCCGTCATCTTCAATGATCAGTATACGTTTTTTTTCGGTATCTTCCATAAATGCTCACCTTGAACTGTATCAGCTCAATTAAGAATTAAGGTTCTTAAAGGGCAGGATCAGGGTGAAAATCGATCCCTTGCCGTCTCCTTTGCTTTCAGCCTTAACCCTTCCTTTATGGATGTGGGCGATACTATCCACCAGATAGAGACCAAGCCCGCTGCCCCTGGCCGACATATTATCCGAATTACCAATCTGGTAAAATTTCCTGAATATCTTTTTGATCTCAGGTTTTTCAATCCCGATACCATTGTCCTCAAAACGGAGGCGCAGTTCATCTTTCCCTGGTTCAAATGTAATATCGACTCTGGGCACATGGGATTCATTATACTTGATTGCATTTGTCAATAGATTCATAAGGAGCATCTCAAATAAAGAAGGGCTAATACGGTATGAAAAAGACCGGTTTGATGGATTATTAATATTAATTTCACAGTCCCTGAAAAGCTGGATGTTGTTTTTATAAAACCGCTCAACGGTATAAACCAGATCACATGCTACAAAATCATCTCCATAACTTTTGCTCTCAATCCTGGCAAGATTCAAGATGCGGTTGATGTTGCCTGAGAGCCGGTCCACATCCTGGATCATATAATTAATATACTTGAGCTGGTTATCCCGGGAAAGCTCGTATTTTATGAATGTCTCCAGGTAGAGTTTGAGTGAGGTGACCGGGGTTTTCAGTTCATGTGTAAAATTATTGATAAAGTTATGCTGAAGCCGGTAAAGCTGGAATGTCTTTTGATTGTATACAAAAATGATGAATATACCCATCAGGATAATCCCCACAAGAATAGACAATACAAGGATAACTACCCATGTATGGGATTCCATGAATTGACCGGAGTCGAGATTGAATTTCTCTACAACCGCCTTAAGTCCTGTGCTTACTTCAATATACCAATAGATGTACAGGGTCAGGGAAGTACCAAGGGCCACGATTGAGAATATCAGGATAAGGATGGGATGAAATATCCACTTTAATTGATTCATAGGCTATTATATTGAATAGTTACCAATCTCCTTCTGTCAAGGGCATCCTGCATAAGATGATATAAATCGATTCCTTCCAGAGCTCAGCCCGTTTTCACGGAAAATTACTTTGTAAAACTTTTGTAAAACAGATAGACCACCGGTTGATTTCCATACCTGTTCTATTAATATAGATTACATATTTATTTTAATCGAGAAAAATTTTTATCGTATTTCAGGAGAGTATTATGAATAAGAGACAACCCGTTCACAGTTTGAAGACAGGTGCCAAGGTTTTATTATCCAGCGTTTTCGGGCCCTATGCTCAAGATGATGAATATGGCAGCAGGGAAATCAATCCCATGGAACTTTATCAAAACCAGGTTACCCGGGTTCAAGGGGTCTTTTCCCTCCGGATGTTTCATCGATCCTTCGGGCTGATGTTGATTCAAGCCAATATTGATAATCCCTGCACGCTTTTGGATTTTCCATCCATTGAACGTTTTGTTGAGGAAATCCGTGATAATTCATATGATATCGTGGGCATTAGTTCGATTATTGTAAATGTGGGAAAAGTGAAAAAAATGTGCGAGCTTGTTAGAATGTATCAGCCCAGGGCAACGATCGTTGTTGGGGGGCACATCTCCAATAAGCGTGATATCAATAAGATCATTGATGCTGATTATATCGTTAAAGGAGATGGTATTAAATGGTTTCGAAGGTTTTTAGGGCAGGATGAAAAGGCCCCCATAAGGCATCCCCTGGCTTACTCAGGATTTGAGACACGAAGCATGGGAATTGCCCTTAAGGGTAAACCGGGAGATACCGCCGCAATATTGCTTCCCTCCGTGGGTTGTCCCATGGGCTGTAATTTCTGTTCCACTTCAGCATTGTTTGGGGGCAAGGGAAAATTCATCAACTTTTACGAAACTGGTGATGAACTTTTTTCCGTGATGTGTCAACTTGAGGAAAAGCTGAAAGTCAGATCTTTTTTTACCATGGATGAAAATTTTCTCCTGCATCGAAAAAGGGCCCTTAGATTAATTGATCTGATGGAGAAGCATAATAAAGCATGGTCATTGTATGTTTTCAGCTCAGCCCAGGCCTTGCAATCCTATACCATCGAGCAGTTGGTACGGTTGGGAGTCTCATGGGTCTGGATGGGCCTGGAAGGGGAGGATAGCCAGTATGGAAAACTAAAAGGGATTGATACGCATTCTCTGGTTCGATCACTGCAATCTCATGGGATCAGGGTCCTGGGTTCTTCTATTATCGGGATGGAGAACCATACCCCTGAAAACATCGATAGGGTTATTGATTACGCCATAAGCCATAATACGGATTTCCACCAATTTATGTTGTATACTCCCGTTCCAGGGACACCCCTGTATGATAAACACCTTAAGGAAGGAACCCTTCTTTCAGAGTCGGAATTCCCCCTGGCAGATGCCCATGGTCAGTATCGCTTTAATTACCGTCATAAACATATTAAGGGAGGAGAGGAAGAGCAATTTCTTCTCAATGCCTTTCAGAGAGACTTTGAGGTCAACGGTCCCAGTGTCGGGCGTTTAACCAGGACTGGTTTGAAGGGCTGGCAGAGGTATAAAAAACACCCTGATAAGCGTATTCGCAATAGATTTACATGGGAAAATAGATATCTGCGCTCAACATATGCGGGGGTAGTCTGGGCCATGAAAAAATGGTATGTCGCGGACAGACATATGGAAGAGAAAATGGATTCCTTCCTTCATGAACTTTACAAAGAATTTGGTTGGAAAACAAAAATAATAGCGAATCTTGCAGGAAGATATATTTACAGATCATTGAAAAAAGAAGAAAAACGGCTGGCACATGGGTGGACTTATGAACCTTCCTCGTTTTACGAAAAAAACAGGGCAGCCCTTGCACTGGAAGAGACTGATCCGGCTCGCATGAAGCTTGAAAACCTGAGAGTCCGGTGGGTTACCTGTGAGCCCGCTCCTGAACTCGGCCTCCTTCCCCGTTAAGATAACGGGATCTTCGATAAGGAGGTAAATCAAAGCCGGGTCCTCAGGGCCCGGATTCTTTATCAGGGCTAAATATTTAAATAACTCTCCATTATCTTTATTCCTTTAAATACTGAATTTATTAATTAGCCCCGTCCCCTTTTCATACATCAACAGATCAACAAAGGGATTTCTGTTTTTTCAACTTCACCTTTATCTCCTTGCCTGCCTCTTCAATCTGATATTCCTTAAAATTAGTAGCGGCGATCATCTCTGTAACTTGTTTCCTGCTATATATGTGTGGCGGATTGATCTTGGCATAGAGAATAAAGAGTCCATAGATAATTTTCTCTCCAAAGGTAAATGAAGCCTTCCATTTCCTCTTATCTATCTGAGCTGAAACTTGTGCCGGATCATATATCCATGCTTCGCCACCAGGTTTCAATACATCATAACATTCTCTTAGCACCTGAATCGGGTCCCTTACCATATGAAGCATCCCTGTACTGATCACCATATCATAAGAGCCATTCTCAAACCCAAGCCTGGCCGCATTACCGGTTTCAAATTTCAATCTGTCAGCTACACCCGCCTTTAATGCATTTTCTTTTGCCATCTTAATCAACCTGCTCCCTAAATCAATTCCATCAACCCTTATATATAGAGACCGTTTGACTATCTCAATCGGAAGATACCCTGGGCCAGTACCGAGATCCAGAATTGTACCTGCTTTCAAATTCGATACGACCTCTTCAGCTACCTGGGAATAGTAGCTCCCAATAACCATTCTGGTAGCCTTCTCATAAATAGAGGCAACAGGACCTGGTATGCTCTCAATAATAACAATCCGTTTCACCTTAATTGGCCTCTCATTTCTGATCCGTCCTGTCCCTTATGCAGGCAACCAATGTTTCAATCTCTTCTTTTTTCAATTCTAATAAGAAAGACAGATCAATGTCCGTTTTCAACAGTTCCTTAATTTTCTGCACGAGCTTTTCTTTTGTCATAATATGCCCTCTGAGATTTAAGTCTTACATCTTCAGCGTTCACATCAACCCTACTGTTGCATAAACAACATGGTTAACATTATCAAAAACCCCTAAAATACAGTGTTTCGCCCCGTTGTCACAGGCAGTGCAGGAATTCACCGCATGTGCATTCGAGCAAGGCCCGTCAAATCACCATGTTGTTTACCCAAAGGGAAAGTGTATGCATGGGATATGAATTCATCCGATTCCCGTGTATGGATCCTTAAGTCTGGTGCCTGAAAATCCGGATAGGTCTTGTCAAATCGAAGGGTATGGGGCTCTTTTTTC
>JAFDHL010000384.1 GCA_019308785.1 Deltaproteobacteria bacterium | reverse complement strand
AAAAAGGGTGAAAACGACTTTAAGTCATCACGTGCATTCAACCATTTTCATGACCCTTTGGAAAATTGGGATAATGCAGGCTTCGATAAGTGGGTTAATTTTTTTTATTACGGAAACTATGGAAGGTCTCCCGTATCAGCCATTTTATGGGGTATGAATCCTGGGCAGCAGGATTTTGAAGAAAACAAGCCGAAAACCGGTGACTGGTCCTGGGGAAAGGCCAGGGAATACTATTACCAAGCACTGACAGATCACACTGAAGGCGAAAGGAACGAGGACTTTGCCGACTGCTTTCGGGCCCTGGGACAGGTGCTGCATTTGCTACAGGACGTATCTGTCCCGCTCCATACGAGGAACGATCTTCATATTTTTCCTCTGACAAAGGATCCATTTACTCATGAAGAATATGATGCCCCAGTGGGAAGGTGGACTTATGAGACCTTTACAAAAGAATATTTAAAAGAACTATTACAAGATGGCCAGACCTTTGTGGCACATCATCCCAATCCAATTCTGCTTAGCGATCCCCAACCGGAATCTAATTATAGTCATTTAGCCCCCATCACCGGTTTGTTTGACAGGAACCAATATAATGAAGGAGATCCAATACCTCTGAATAATAATTTGATAGGACTTGCCGAGTATTCCAATTCGGAGTTTGTTACCCAGGATACCATGTGGGAATACCAACATCCAAGCAAGAATGACACGTCGTATACGCAAATTGATTGGCTTAATCCTGAATGGGTTATCGCCCGTGATGGTGAGACTGAAGGGCGTATCTATATCAGAAAGATCGTGGGTGAATTCATACAGCATTTTGTTCGTGTTGTTCGTGTTGACTACTGGACACGCGAATGCGAAGGATATGGAGAAGTTCCCCATGAATTTTCATTAGATGATCAGTGCTGGAAAGATTATGCTGAAAAACTCATCCCCCGCGCCGTTGGCTATTCAGCAGGATTTCTGGATTACTTTTTCCGTGGCTCTATAGAGATATTAGCGCCGCAGGGATTCCTTTACTCCATCATTGATGGAAGTGTAATTGACGGGAGTTATGAAGTTGATGGGACTACAATTGAGACACAAACATTTAAATATATCAAAGCAAAACTGAGAAATACTACAACTGAAGAGGAAATGGGCAGCGGCACACTTCTGGCCGTGGCAAAATACAAGAAACGCACAGACTATCAGCCTGATCTTTCGACAGACCCGCCAACAGCGGCATCGAGAGAGGAGTTTTTTTCTTATTCAGTATCGGAACCGATTGCGATAACCTCCTTGAGTTCCACAGAGCCTACAGAGTTTCTTTTTGACTTCACAAACAGCCCCATACCTGCAAGTGTCACAGACCTTTACCTTCAGGTTGTATTTAAAGGTACACTTGGTAATGAAGAAGATACCGGCATAGCAGTAGGCATGAAAGACATAAACGAGCCCATGCACATCTGCTCCTGGAATTCAACAGACATGGTCTATCTATACGGAGAACTATACACAGCACAAGAGATAAGGGACGATCAGGATCTGCTTGATTTGTTACCCGAAGGCTTTAATATAGACCCATATGATGAACTAAATACGGGCTCGGCATTTTCATCAGATGGAAATCCTGTTTACTACCATACACAAAATACTCCTTTGCCCTCTGCAAGATACAGCAGGATTATACTGCTGACAGACCAGCCTTCATTTTACATGTATGTAAGCTACCAATCAGATGATCCACCTAAAGACAGCTGGGTTGAAGATATATTATCAGGAGTTAGCAACCAGGAAAACGCTAAAGGTGATTTCAATAATACTCAGGTTTTTACTTTCAGGGGGAAAACCGCACATTTCTGGTACACATTATTAATTTATTGTCCTTATGCAACAGGTTATGATTCAGCTTCCTGGCCCCCGCTTGCCCCTGGAACTGAAGACCCGGTGACAACGGTCATATACCCATAGGAGGGATAAAGATGAGAGTTTTAGTCATATGTCTTTTTATGGTTTTGATGAGTATTCCAGCGTATGCAGATGATTTTTTTCAGGACAGTGAAATAAGTGATCTCCGGGTTTTAGAGGTGGATAGTGTTGAGGGCTGGGCATGGGTGAGTGACACAAATGGTAATGAGGCGGAGATATCCATAGGAGACAGGATTAGTAGCGATCTAAGAACTGTGATCAAAATTGATAATATCTCCATTACTGTTCGACTTGGCAAAGAACTGACAAAAATGCCTGCATATGCATTTGAAAATGTAGAGATTACTGATGGAGAACCTGAAGGCGGACATCCAATTTTACCCACCAATTGAGTAATGTTTGTAGATTATTTTGAACAAAGGGTTGCCCTTATGAAAAAATTCTGGATATACCTTGCTTTTATTATGTGCCTTTTTGTTTCTTCTTTGCTGAATGCGCAGATTTATTCCTGGACTGATGAGAATGGGGTGAAACATTACAGCAACATCCCGCCAACACGCAATGTTGAAGAAATAGAGGTGAGCCAAGAAGTTGAGTCTGATGACAGTGAAGATGGGAAACGGAAGAACTAACCCCGCAAGAAGAGAAAGAGTTGGATGCCCATTTGAGAGCCAAATGGGACGGCATGAAGAAAGCACTAAAACAGAATGACCCTGACAAGGCCGCAGAGTATTTTCATCCTTCCACAAAGGAGCGATACAGAAAGATATTCAAGGAACTAAGCAAGCCCTCGAAAAAGAGATCATCCAGCCGACAATAGCGATATTGGGTGGCTCAGAACTCATATGCTTAACGAAGTCAGTATCAACCCACCATTACATCTCCTTTAAACGGCGATACTACAAACGCACCACATGTAACGGTAAAAGGCATTGTGACCAATGCCGCCGGCAATGAGACAGGGGTAGTTGTAAATGGAGTAATGGCCATGGTATATGGTAATGAGTTTGTGGCAAACCATGTGCCCCTTGAGGAAGGGGAAAAACTCTTCTCCTAAAGGAAAACAATAAACGCCTCCGGTTTCTCACTGAAGACGAAATAATAAAATTCCTTGAAGAGTGCCCTAAACACCTCAGGCACATTGTAGAGTGTGGCTTAAATACCGGAATGAGGCGGGGGGAAATCTTGAGCCTAAAATGGAATCAGATCAGAAACGGCTTTATCTATCTCCAACAGACGAAAACCAATGAATCAAGGCAGATTCCCATAAATGAAGACCTTGAAAGGGTGTTTAAGGAGATCAGGAAAGAAAAGGAATTGACCTCAGAATATGTTTTCACATACAGACAGAATGAAGACAAGCTTATAGGTATCAGGCCGGTAAGAGATAAGAGAAATCCAAGACCACAGCCTAAACCAGTTGACAATGTCAGAAGGGCCTTTCAGACAGCCTGTAAGGATGCAGGGATAGAAGATTTCCGATTTCATGACCTGAGACACACCTTTGCAAGCCATGCAATCATGAGGGGGGCCGGCTTAAAAGATGTTCAAGAGGTACTCGGTCACAAGACTATGACAATGACCCTCAGATACTCTCACCTTACCCAGGAATACAAAAAGAAAGCGGTCAATCTATTGAATGGATTAACGCTTCTGTCAAATCTGATATGTCACAAAACTGTCACATTTCAAATTCTCGTATTTCGGCCACCAGCTAACTTATTGAAAATGCTGGTGCCCCCGGCATGACTCGAACATGCGGCACCCAGATTAGGAATCTGGCGCTCTATCCACCTGAGCTACGGGGGCACATGGGAAATTTTTAGCA
>JAFDHL010000383.1 GCA_019308785.1 Deltaproteobacteria bacterium | reverse complement strand
GTCTAACATATTATTCTCTTACAATACGCTCTTCCCCGCAAAAGACCATCAACCCGGATTCCTTGACCGCGCAGGCTAATGTCATATTCAGGTTCTTCCCCAATTTAACCGCCAAAGCAGTGGGACGTGAAATGCTGACCAGGATAGGCAGATGGGCCCGGGCTGCCTTTTGTACTAATTCGTAACTGATTCGAGAAGAAAGGACTGCCAAACGCGCTTCTGCCAGTTGTCCACCCATGAAGACCTTACCTATTGCCTTGTCTAAAGCGTTGTGACGTCCGACATCTTCTGCTAATGCCAATACATGGAGCTGCGAATCGAAAAGCATGACGCCATGAGAGGCCTTAGTCCTTTCATAAAAATCCTGATGCGGAGTAAGTTGATCAATACACACAATGGCCTGACTCATGCTAATTCTGGTTTCATCTGTGACTGGCGTAAGAATTTGACGCAGGTCCTTTATCATTTCCTTACCGCAGATGCCGCAACTTGTTTGACTGATAAAACCTCTTCTTTTTAACAAGGTGGCCACCTTTTTTCGTCTTTCAGGTTTAAGTTTAACAGTGGCTACGTTGGGGTCCATTTGGTCACAGTAATTGATCGTTGCAAAATCTTCGAACTCATCCACCAGCCCTTCCCCCAGGCAAAAACCTGCTACATGAGGGATTTCTTCACCAGGGGTGCGCATCACGACCGAATAGGGTTGGTCTTCAATAAGTATAAGAAGAGGCTCTTCTCCAATCAGCTCCTGTTCGTAAGTCTCGCAGGTATCCTCTTCATGCAAGACAACATGTTGGGATTGAATACTATTCATATCAAAGTTCTATCTGTTTTTCTACAAAAGGATGAGATGAGAGAAACCATTATGCCGTCATTGGCCTTGACCTTAAAAAAATGGGCCTTTCCGTCGATTATACCGGCGATAGGAATTTTTACTGCACCGTTTTGTGGGATTAACTTTTTGCTTTGCTTCCCCAAAACGAAAAAACAACTGTAACCGAGACTAACAAAACTAAGATAGTTACAAGTGAGGTTATAAATGTCTTCTTCATATTTTCCCTCATTTTTGGCCTTGAAAAAAGATTTTGAAGCCAAAGAAAAATGTATTATCGTTTTTAATATCTTGAAATGATATTGTAGGCAGTTTAAGGTCTTACCCAGGACTGAAATTGGCAGCCCTCGCTACAATGAGCTACCCTCGGAATCATAAAACGCCCCATCGTTATCACCTCCTCTCAGTGAACCTTCATAGACTGCTGTTCAGCTTTTTACTCAAAATTCATGTTATATAAGGTATCCTATAGGTCACGGATAATCCGGATCATATCGCCACAATGTATTTTCCCACCCTTGAGCACCATGCCAAAGATACTTTCTCGTGGCATGATGCAATCCCCGGCCAGATAGTAGATGGCACATTTATTGTTACATTCCTTGCCGATCTGTGTGATCTTTGCAATCGCCGAGTCTCCCAGGTGCACCTTGGTACCCACAGGCACCATTTGCCAGTTAATGCCCGATGTGGCGATGTTTTCAGCGAAATCTCCAAAGGTGACATCAAGACCGTTCTTTTTAGCCTTTTCAATGCTTTCGGAGGCAAGAAAACTCACCTGCCGGTGCCACGGGCCTGCGTGGGCATCCCCTTCAAGACCGTGATCCTGAATAAGAGAGGCTTGATCGGCCTGGACCTTTCGTGTCCCTTTTTTCTTGCTTATGGCAATGGAAACGATTTTCATCTAACTGCCCAGTTTTTCCCCGCAGTTCATACAAAACCTTGCAGTTAAGGGATTTTGTGCACTGCATTGGTCACATGTAATATGCTTAGGGCCTGTGCACCAAGGTTGGAGCAGTGCATCTTTTCCTTCGGCAGACCGTCAAGGGCCTCTGCCACGGCCTTTTTCGTGACGGACTTGGCCTCTTCCAGTGTTTTGCCCCTGGTCATTTCGCTGACCTTGCTGGATACGGCAATTGCTGCGACACACCCGAATGTCTTGTATTTTACGTCCTCCAGCTTGTCATCCTTCACCTTGATATAGAACGTCATCATATCTCCACACACGGGGTTCCCTACCTCTCCTATTCCGTCAGCATCCTCTATTTCACCCACATTTCTCGGGTTTGAGAAATGATCCATTACTTCTTGTGAGTACATTTTTCCCTCCTCAAAAAAATACTTAAACGCCCTTCTCCATCTCAAGCATCTTAGACAAAGTTATGGAATTCAGTTTATCATACATCGATTTTGATGCATCTTCCCAGATACCACGGGTCAAACAGCTGCTGGATCTCGTGCATTCACCGGGATTTTCAATGCAACCGGCAAGTTCGATTCCGCCTTCGAGCGCTTTGACAATTTGCCCGACACTAATTTCTTCAGGCGGCCTTGCCAGCATATGTCCCCCTTTGGGTCCCCGGACACTCCTTATGAGATTGCCCTGCTTCAAGGGGATAATGAGCTGTTCAAGGTACTTGACAGATATATCCTGCCGCTTTGCAATTTCACCGATCCGTACTGGGCCTTTATCATAGTGTTGTGCCAGGTCCTGCATCATTCTTGTTCCATAACGGCTTCTGGTTGATAGTCTCATTGGACGATTCCTCCATCAGGCAGCTTTGTTTTCCCTCCAGATAGGGGAGAGATCCCGGAGTCTCTCAACAACCAGAGGGAGCTTGTTCAGTATATGCTCTATATCTTCCATCGTATTCGTGCTGTTCATAGTAAATACGATAGACCCCTGCGCAAGGGCAGGGGGAACTCCAATGGCCACAAGAACGGGTGATGTCTTGAGGGCCTTTGAAGCACAGGCGGAGCCGGTATTCGCATAGATGCCATGCTGGTTGAGCATATAAATCAATGCTTCCCCCTCGATGGCACTAATGCAGAAACTCGCATGGCCAGGAAGCCTTTTTTCGGGATGCCCTGTATATTTGATCTGGTCAATGCGCTCATGAATACCGGAAACAAGGGCATCCCTCAGTTCCCGCATGTGAATCTCATTTTGGGCGAGTTCCTCCAAGGCAAGCTCTGATGCCTTGCCAAGCCCAACAATTGCCGGGACGTTCTCTGTACCGCCCCTCCTGCCGCTTTCCTGGATGCCGCCATGAATTAATGGCATAAGTCTCAGTTTATCTCTGAAATAAAGTGCCCCAACTCCTTTGGGCGCACCAAGGGAGACCCCTGAAATGCTCAACAGATCCACATTCAGTTCATTCACATCGACTGGTATGTTGCCGACTGTTGCAACGGCATCCGTGTGAAAGATGATGCCTTTTTCTCGGCAGATGGCGGAAAGTTCTGATATGGGTTCGATTGTACCGATCTCATTGTTTGCGTGCATAATTGAAACAAGGATTGTCTCTGGTCCAAGCAAGCGTTCAGGGTCCACCAGCCCATATTCATCCACTGGCAGGAAAGTCACCTCAAAATTCATACGTTCAAAGAATCTCGCGGAATTAAGAACAGAATGATGTTCAATAGCAGAAATAATAATGTGATTCCCTTTTTTCTGCCCGGCAAGAGCTACTCCCTTAATAGCAAGGTTGTTTGCTTCTGCACCCGACGAAGTGAATATGATTTCCTCGGCCCTGGCACCAATTAATATGATTTCCTCGGCCCTGGCACCAATTAGTTTGGCTACCTTTGCTCTTTGCTCTTCCATGACCTGCTTGATTTTTGAACCCATGTCATAGACGGTAGACGGGTTGCCAAAGTGCTGGTCAAAATAAGGAAGCATGGCTTCGATAACAGGTTTTTTCACGGGCGTTGCTGATGCATGGTCTACATAGGCCCTTTTCATAATAATCTCCTTTAGTGTACCTTTCTTATATACAATTTATAACAGTCCGCGTTCTCCTCTATGCCAATGAATTCCTATCTTCCAGGGCCCCGTCATAGTCGGTTAACACTTCCAATACCTGGCCCTTTTTTAGGCATTTAATCTTTTCACCAGGCTCCAAAAGGTGCAGAGGGCACATACGACATACCAGATCTAAAGTATCATCTGATTGCTGATTCTCCACAAATTTCATTTCTTGCTCCTTCAATATTTCTTGTTAATTATATAGTGTTTTAATCTATAGTGTTTTACTGTAGTATAATGACATTTCAAAGTGATGTCAAGGGGTGATTCAATCAAGGCTCCGCGATGCTTGATCCTCGGTAATACCTGTATCACAAAAATTTGACGTAAATTTTAAAATTTTTTCTTAATATAGACGTCTGGATGCCCTTTTTGTATTCCACCACACAGTGACAAGTGGTACATAAAGAAAAAAAAAATATCATCGCGTGGAATGAAAGCCGGGTCGAGAAAAAAAATGGCCATCATCGCCAGCTACTTTGGTAAGGAGACTTACGGCATTTTAGGGCCCCAGATGGCCGCAACCGTGATCCAGGAAAACACGCCTTATGATTGCGTGGTCATTGCCGTGGCGCGTGAGGACAACAAGCACATTATTAAAAAGGCCCTGGCAGATTATTTCGGCGCGGTAAGGCCCATAATCGGCTTCTCCACCCTGAGCGGTAGGGCGGATCTCTTCTCCTTTGCAAAGGAACTCAAAGATGAGGGCGCCATCACCATCTTGGCAGGACCACAGGCCGACCGGGTCTTATAAACAATTTCTCTCTCTCACTGCACGGGCCGGCCGAACAGGCCGTCACCTTCTTAAAAGACCTGGACAGACATGGATGGAAAGATAACCCGGGACTTCTCTATCCTGCAAAGAACGGAAAGATCATCCAAACCCACAAAAACAACTGGGACGAGAAATTCTTAGGCAAGGTGAGATGGGACAATATATTCAGGATAGGCGGGTCGGGACTTACACCCCATAAGATTACAACGGGACAGGTGTTGCAGCAGATAGGCTGCCCCTATGCATCCCGTGAGAAATGGATCGAGATAGATTACCCAGTTTCACTGGACGGGAATAATGGACAAAAAGTCAAACTTCTCCTAAAGGGATGCAGTTTCTGTGATGTGGCGGTGGATAAGGGATTTTACGGGGCATTGGACATAGAAACTGTCTTAAACCAGATCCTCTGCCTCCCGGATGCGGCAGACGGCAGAAAAATCCCCTTTGAGCTTATTAACGAAAACCCCCTACCCGGGCTCAAGCTTTTGTTGAGCGAAATCAGGGCAAGAGGTATCAGCCCATCACAGATAAGCCTCATCTTGAGGGCAGACTGGTTTATTAATGGGGAAAAACATTTGAGGGAAGCGCTGCGTCTTGCCAGGGATATGGAAATGCGTATCGTTCTGGCGTCAGTAGGCTTTGAGTCCTTTGAC
>JAFDHL010000107.1 GCA_019308785.1 Deltaproteobacteria bacterium | reverse complement strand
CCGGTTGGATTGGTTTTGATTACTACACCTGCTCCAACGATTCCGGCGATTTTGGAAGATTGCGGGAAAAAAGGTGTTGCAGGAGCTGTGATCATTGCAGGGGGCTTTGGTGAGATTGGAAAAAAGGGCAAGGCCTTCGAAGATCAAGTAGTAGATTTGGCAAGAGAGAACAAGATTCGTTTGATCGGCCCGAATACCTCTGGAATGATGAATCTCAAGAACCACTTAAATCTGGTTGGGTTGCGAAAGGCTCCTAAAGGAAATATTGCACTGCTCACACAGAGCGGCAACATGGCACTGACTTTGATTACAGAAGCGGGGATCAAGAGCCAGCAGGGAATTTCCTACTATGTGGGGGTTGGCAACGAAGCCGATATCAAGTTCCATGAGTATCTGGAATTCTTCCAGGAAGATCCTGATACCAGAGCAATTCTCATGTATGTTGAAGGAATGCGTGATGCGCGTAAATTTTTACAACAGGCCTATCAAACAACGCGTATCAAGCCGATTATTATGCTCAAAAGTGGTCGTTCGGCCACAGGTAAACTATCGGCCGGTTCGCATACAGGGGCTTTGGCCGGCATATCAGAGGTTGCTATAACCGCCTTTAAGCGTGCAGGTATAGTAGTCATACAGGATTCCGATGAATTGTTCCCGGCTGCCGAAACACTCGCTAACTTGCCATGCATTAGAAATAATAATATTGCAATTTTCGCTGATGGTGGCGGTCATGCGACTATTGCCGCCGATAAATTGACCAGCCTGGGGATAAATATCCCGGAGTTGAGCGATAAAACCAAGGCAAAATTGCGCAAGATCCTGCCTGCGGCGGCTTCGGTGCGCAATCCGATTGATATCGCAGGCGGTGCCGATGCAAATCCGGAAATTTTTGCTGATTGTGCCAATATTCTGTTGCGCGATAGCAATATAGGAGGACTCCTGATAGTCGGTCTTTTTGGTGGCTATAGTATTCGCTTTGCCGAAATCCTGGCATTCTCCGAAGAAGATGCTGCGCACCGGATGGGAAAGCTGGTAAGTGAAATCAAAAAGCCGATTGTTCTTCATAGCCTGTATAATTATGCCAGGCCCCATTCCTTAGATCTGTTGCGGTACTATAAAATTCCGGTATATGATTCCCTTGAAATTGCCTGCAAATGTATAGGTGTACTTGCGGAATACGGTCATTACTTGCACAGTTATAAGGCAAAAGAAAAATTTCAGTTTAGCAGGGGGCGAAAGTCCAGGGCGCGTGGTCGCGAAATATTCCGGAAAGCCAGAGACGAGGGCCGTATGGTCTTGCTGGAAAATGAGGCCAAAGAGTTAGTTGGTTTGCATGGAGTCCCGATATACGTTGATCATTTAGTTCATTCAGCCAAAGAGGCGGTTGAGGCGGCAAAAAGGATTGAGGGGGATGTGGCAATGAAAATTGTATCACCGGATATCCTGCACAAAAGCGATGCCGGTTGCGTGAAACTCAACATTAAAACCCCTAAGGACATCCGTCAGACCTTCAACAAGATCGTAGATAACGCTAAGAGATATAATCCATCAGCAACAATCAAGGGGGTTCTGGTTTCACCAATGGTGGGTGAAGGGTTAGAAGTCATTGTCGGCACTAAAAGTGATGATCAGTTCGGGCCGATTATTATGTTTGGTATCGGTGGGATAATGGTGGAAGTACTGAAGGATGTAGTGTTTCGGGTTCTGCCAATCTCAGGACGCTCTGCCAGGATGATGATAGATGAGATCAGATCAGTTGCGCTCCTTAATGGTTTTCGTGGCTACCCGCCAGCAGACAAAATTGCCATAAGGAGGTTGTTGCTGGCTATCTCTGAAATTATAGGGTCGTACCCGGATATCCAGGAGATGGATCTAAATCCAGTAATTGTACACGAGCAGGGACTGAGTATTGTCGATGCACGGATTATTTTGAAAAAAGAGACGGATTCCAGCTATTGGTGATTACACGGATCAGGGAATTGAAAAGTGAAAGCCTGTTACCCATGACCGATGTATGTCGTCGGATCTTAGTAGCATTCTTTGTTTTCGCAAATGAATTCACAATAAAAGAAATGAATTAGATCTAAGTCCCCGACCCCCATATCTTGCGATTGGCTAAATAGCGAGATCGCGCTCTTTTGCCATCCTCAGTTACAGATCAGTAAGTCTTGTCTCAGGTTTTGGAATCACTTGAAATTGTTAGATATTTGGCAAGATATCTGGAGCGATCAGTTTCGTGCCACCCTACTCTCAAGTAGCTTCCTTGCTCTTTTTCTTGAATAACTCTTTGAACTTTGACTGTATCTGTCAAAAGTGTATGATACAGTTCACATCAGATTTCCTGTTATCTCCCTGTAACTGGAGGTGCTTTCTGGCAAAAATCCTTGACTAAATAGCTAATTTTAGGTTATTTTTTATAAATATTAGATGTTAAATGTCAGGCAATGTGGGGGGACGTGTATGCTAGGAGATAGATTTACCTAAGAGACAGTATGTGATCTAAGAGCGACAAAAGTGACAGATAGCGCCCGAAATATTGGCCCCGGAGATGTAGTATCCGGTTTGGATCCTTCCGAGCTGGTAGAGATCCAGCGCATCGTTCCGTTTGGCAGCAAAAAACTTCTCGAAGGAGTAGGGACACAATCCCGACGTGTAATCAAGCGTCCTCTCTCCGATGAGGAACTTGCCAACCTAATTTTAGTCCGCGGAAGCACACACACCTTTCAGGGAGACCCGGAACTTTTTCTTCTTGCAGCAGAGGCAGAACGTATCCGAATCGCTCACCAATTCGATCCACTTTTTGCCGTAAATTCCAGCATTGTGGACCCCCTTCCCCACCAGATAGAAGCCGTATACCGATACCTTCTCCCCTTGCCGCGAATTCGCTTCCTGCTTGCCGATGACACAGGGGCGGGCAAGACTATCATGACCGGACTTCTGATCAAGGAACTCCTATTTCGCGACGTGATTAAGAAGATTTTGATTATCACCCCCGGAGGTCTCACCAAACAGTGGAAGGAAGATGAGCTGGAGGAGAAGTTTGGCCTGTATGCCCGTCTTGTTAATCGAGCCTCATTTGATGCTGAACCCGGTCAGTTTATACGTTACGATGAAGGAATCTTCGTGGTCTCTATTGATTTTCTGGCGCGAAATGAGGGCTGCCTCCGTGCCGCCGAGGATACCCGGTGGGATCTGGTGGTCGTAGATGAGGCACACAAGCTTTCAGCCTACGAGTATGGCACCAAGCTTGAGGAAAGCGGGCGTTATAAGGCTGTCAAAGCGATTGAAGGAAGTACCGACCATCTGCTGTTTTTGACCGCAACTCCTCATCGTGGCCGGAAAGATACCTTCCGGCGACTCCTTATGCTTCTGGATAAAGACCTGTTTCAGAAGGATGAGCATGTGTCGAATCGTGTTCAGGAACAGGCGATCCCATATGGTCTCCCCGAGGAGGATCTGGAAGAGGGACAACCCATTAGCCGGGCACGCAACAGATTCTTTCTTCGCCGCTTAAAAGAGGAAATGGTTGATTGGGACAGCCGGCCTCTGTTCAAGGACCGAAATACCAAAACAGTGGGATACGATCTGACACCTGAGGAGAAGACTCTGTACGATGAGGTGACCGAGTATGTCCGGTCCAAACGTAGAGAGGCTAAAGCCAAAAAGAACAGGAACGTTGAGTTGACGCTCATGGTCATGCAGCGCCGTTTGGCCAGCAGCTTGTATGCGATTACACGCACTATGGCGAATCGCCTTAAGGCATTAGACGAAGTCCTGGAAATCTTGCGAGACCCGATTCGAACGGCCGCAGAAAAGAAGAGGCTTCTTGGAACAGATTCGGATCCAAATGACCCGCGCAATATTTACGAATATGAGGATTTGACTGAAGATGATAGAGACCGAATCGACAAGCGAATTTTCCGCCAGGTGCTTACGGCGGATCTGACCAAGGTTGAGGAGGAACGCGATGAGGTTGAACGCCTCTTCCGTCTGGCAAACAGCTTGAAAAACCATAAAGAGGCCAAGTTCTCTGAGTTATTATCTGTCCTCGACTCATCCGATGTGATCCGGGCTGATGATGAAAAGCTCCTTATATTCACTGAACATCGCGACACGTTAGAGAGCCTTTCCAAACGTTTGGAGGAAAAGGGTTATACAGTAACTACGATCCATGGCGGCATGGACATAGATTCCCGTAAACGTGCCCAGAGGGAATTTCGGATACGGGCCAAGATCATGGTGGCCACCGATGCCGCGGGCGAGGGCATTAACCTCCAGTTCTGTCGTTACTTGATCAACTGGGACATCCCATGGAACCCCAACCGCCTTGAGCAACGGATGGGACGGATCCATCGGTATGGGCAGAAAGGTGACGTTTCGGTCTATAATCTGGTGGCTCAAAATACACGAGAAGGCGCTGTCATTAAAAAAGTGCTTTCCAAACTTGACGTAATGCGGGATCAGATGGGGTCGGACCGTGTCTATGACGTGATTGACGACTGGCTTGAGGGTGTTCCTCTTGTAAACCTTATCGAGAAGGCCATCGACTCGGATGATTTCAAAGAGACAGTTACGGAGACGGAGACCGTTCTTGGAACTGCTTCCAGAGAGAAAGCTGAGCAATTAGTAGCGCTTCAAAAAAAGACCTCGCTTGCCTCCCGGCTTGACCTTCGGGCTGCACAGGAACTACGAGATGCCTCTGATGAGCGGCGACTTCAGCCCTTATTTATTCAACGGTTCTTTGAAAGGGCCTGGACTGCCTGTGGGGGCACAATCCACAGGGATGACGACTTTCCTGTATGGCATATTGGTCTTACTCCCTCCGGCCTTCTTGATCTTGCGCGAGAGCGCCGGACCCCCCTGCCAGACCGTTATGATACCCCATTTGTATTTGACAAAGAGCTGGTCAGCGTGGCGAGCAAGGTGCAAGTCCCTGAGCGGACTAAACTCATGGGTCCCGGGTACGTTCTTTTCGATACACTCATTCAGTGGGCGATCCACGAGGCGCGTCAAGCCTTTGCAAAGGGCGCGCTTGTTGTAGACCCCAATATAGCAAAACCCCTGCGGATCTGGTTGGTCCGATCGACCATCGAGGATGGACGCCTCAGACCTGATGGAGCACAGTCTGAATCACGTAAACCTTGTACCCATGAGCAGTTGTCCGTTATATCTGCCGATCACATGGGTCTTCGCACGACCTCGCCATCTTACCTTTTGAACTGTCTATCTCCCGAGGAAGAGCAGACAATACCCGACATACCCGAACGTTCCACTGAGGAGATTCAGGCCTGGGCCTATGAAGAGATTACGGAAAAGCAGCTCAAACGGGTCCAGGCCGTCCGCATCGAGGAATGTGACCTGCGGCGGGAATACCTCAACACGGCTTTTACGGATTTAATCCTGGAACTTCAGGAAAAACTCAACGATTTGCAGCAAGCGAGTCTTTACGGAGAAAACAACACCGAAGAACGCGGGAGACTACAAAGGCGTATTGAGGAATTGAAGTCTCGCAAGACCGAACGTCTCAAAGAGCTCGACTTGATGGAAAAGCTGACCGGGAATATACCTGATGTGCTCACCCAGGCCCTTGTGATTCCGCCCCCGGTTGCCATTACGGAAACGGATGAAGCTCGACCCGGCAAAGGCATGCCCATGCGGCGGGATGATGAGGTTGAAGCAATAGCCATGGATATCGCCATGCGCTATGAGCGCTCCCGTGGGTGGAATCCTCATGATGTGTGTCACGACGGGGAACACTATGATGTTCGATCTGAATCACCAACAGGAGAAAAGCGGTTTATTGAAGTCAAGGGCCGTGCCCAGTCAGGTGCTATTGTCCTCACAGGCCCGGAGCTTGACAAGCTCCGCCAATTAGGAGAGCGTGCCTGGCTGTATATCGCCACATTTTGCAAAAGTGAGCAACCACTGCTAAGGATTATACAGGACCCCGTCCCAAAGCTAAATCCCGAGATGCTGTACCGTCAGGTTCAGTTCTTTGTTGAGGAAAAGGACTGGACAGGACAAGGAGAAGAAATAGATAATCACAGTATTTTGTAGTGAAGGAGTTAAAAGAAAATGGCTAAAGCAAAAAGTAAGATGCTTAGATTCACTCATATTAAGTTGGGGAATTGGCGTAATTTTGCACAGGTCGATGTGGATCTTGAACGTCGCGGATTTCTAATCGGGCCGAATGCATCGGGGAAGTCGAATTTTCTGGATGTGTTTCGTTTTCTCTCTGATCTCGTATCTGTTGGCGGAGGTTTCCAGGAGGCTGTGCGCAAACGGGGTGGGGTCTCCAGCCTGCGTTGTCTTGCTGCACGCCGGTACTCGGATATTGTGATGTGCATATACGTAGGGAGTGATGAAAATCCTCATGCCTGGGAATACGAGATGCGCTTTAGCCAGGATAATCTTCGACGTCCAATCATTAAAATGGAAAGGGTTGCGAGAGATGGTGCAAATATCTTGCAGCGCCCCGATGATAAAGACGAGGTTGACTCAGAACATTTGAAACAGACTTATATCGAGCAGGTATATGTAAATCAGCCTTTCCGTGAGGTCGCTAATTTCTTTGCAACTGTTCGGTATCTTCATATCGTACCCCAACTGGTACGCGATCCGGATCGTTCAATTGGGCGCAGGGAAGATCCCTTCGGCGGAAATTTTCTTGAGCACATCGCTGGCACTCCGGACAAGACTCGTAATTCTCGTCTAAAACGCATCGTTAATGCCTTACGTGTAGCTGTCCCTCAGCTCAAGGAACTGGAGTTGTGGCGAGATGTTAGGGGCACACCTCATCTGCGCGGGAAACACGAGCACTGGCGGCCTCAGGGCGCATGGCAGACAGAGGATCAGTTCTCGGATGGTACACTTCGGCTACTGGGTTTGCTCTGGGCTGCGCTGGATGGTACCGGGCCTTTGCTTTTGGAAGAACCGGAACTATCACTTCACCCCGAAGTGATTCGATTTATCCCTCAAATGTTTGCACGCATTCAGGGCCGTTCAGGTCGTCAAGTGTTAATTAGCACACATTCGAGTGACCTTTTGCGTGACGATGGTATTGGACTTGACGAAGCACTGCTTTTACAGCCAAGTGGTGAGGGAACAACTGTTCAGACGGCTGCCAATTTTGGTGAAATTAAAGCCCTTCTCGAGGGGGGCATGAGCCTCGCTGACGCGGTAATTCCCAGGACTCGCCCTGAAAATGTTGAACAATTGATGCTCTTTGGTGAATAAGGAGTTTTTGTGTCGGGACATGTTTTTATCTCTGGGGCCGTGGAAGGAATGCTGGACGAGGCAGTGCTGCGACGGCTGATGAAGAAAGTGGGTGCTATGGCAGGGCCGATATACGGCAAAAACGGCAAATCCTTTCTTCTACAAAAGGTTAACGCATATAACCAAGCTGCTCGATTTGCTCCCTGGGTTATTTTAATTGATCTCGACCATGATGATGACTGTGTTCCCCCTTTCTGCAATTCTGTTTGCCAAATCCAGCGCGGTATATGAGTTTTCGGGTGGCAGTAAGAGAGATAGAAGCTTGGCTTTTAGCTGACCGCGATCGTCTGGCGAAATTTCTCAGTGTCGGGGTTTCCCATATTCCACATGACCCGGAAACACTGGACAGCCCGAAATCCACTATGGTTGAGATCGCGAGGCACTCGCGGCGAAGGGACGTCCGCGAAAATATGGTACCGCGAGGCGGTAGCGGACGAAAGATCGGACCAGCCTATACATCACTGCTTATCGAATTTGCAAGAGATCCCGAGAATGGCTGGCGACCCGAGATTGCAGCTAAGTCATCGGACAGCCTGAACCGATGCATTCGACATTTGGAACAGCTTATTAAAGGGATGGCATGAGCAAATGTAAAAAACTTATCGAAGTGGCCCTTCCTATCCGCGAGATCTCGGCTGAGAGTGTGCGGGATAAGAATATTCACCACGCCCACATCAGCCACTTACACATCTGGTGGGCGAGGCGGCCCCTGCCAGCTTCAAGAGCAGTGGTATTTGCCTCGCTCGTCCCTGATCCGGATGATCCAAGATGTCCGGATAATTTTAGGCAAGCGGTCGAGCGCCTCCTTAAGACTAACATACCTTCACAACTTCGATATTACACCCGCAAGCGTGATGTGATCCGGGACGATGATCCTTACAAACCTTATTCAGGTATTCCGGACACCCTTCGCAACCGGTTACTCATGTTCATAGCTAAATGGTCGCCAGAGTCAATTTCTTTTGAAGAGGGGAAGAGCGGGAGTAAACCTGCGCCCAAGATGCTCCTTGACGATCGTTCCTTGGTGAAATGGGAAACCTGTGATCCCCAAAATCCGCAAGGGATAGAAATTTTGCGCATTGCCAGAGAATTGGTTAAAATTGGAAATAGCGGAAAGATTCCAACCGTTCTTGATCCTTTTGCCGGCGGTGGTGCAATTCCGCTGGAGGCGGGCCGACTTGGCTGCCATGCCCTCGCCAACGAATATAATCCCGTTGCACACATCATTCTTCGTGCGACGTGCGAGTTTCCGCAGAAGTATGGGAAGCCGGGGAAGCGGGAGGTGCTCGTTGAAGAATTCGGCAAGACTATCGAAAAAGTGATAGGAGTGCCAAATGTCCTTGTCCATGATGTGGAGAAATGGGCCAACTGGATTCTTGAAAAGGCACGTGAGAAAATAGGCCATCTTTATCCTCTGGGAAAGGATGGCAAGGCGGTTGTTGGATATCTCTGGGCACGAACGGCCCCTTGTTCAAATCCATCGTGCCGAGGTGAAATCCCACTCTTGCGGTCCTTTCTACTCTGCAATAAAAGCACAAAAAAAGTCGCTTTGAGCATGGAGGTTGATAAGGACAAGAAAGAGGCGAGTTTTGATATTTTGAAAGGAAATGAAATAAAAAGGACAGATGGTACAAAGCGTCAAAGAGGCCCCGCAATTTGCCCATACTGTGATCAACCTACCTCCGAAGGTGACCTACGTCTTGCAGGCCAAAATGGAAAGATGGGAGAGAGAATCATTGTGGTCATTGTAGAAGGGCAGGATGGTAAAGAGTATCGGCAAGTTGAGATTACGGATGTAGAAGCATTCATGAAAGCACAAAAGCTCGATGTTGAAATCCCTGAAGAATATATCGTGCCAGAGATTAACTCTCCCAGTGCATCATCTAAAGCCGGATCTCACAGAAGCATCAACTTGGAATTGTATGGATTAACGCGCTGGGGCCAACTCTTTAATAAAAGACAGCTTGTCGCTATGCATTCCTTTATTGAGTGCCTTCGGGAACTGCCATTTTCTTTGAAAGCGAATATTAACGGAGGTTATGAAATAGCACTCTATATCTACCTCGCTTTATTAATAAGCAGAACATCGTCCTTTATGTCTTCTGTTTGTCGATGGAACGCAAAGACGGAGATTGTCCAGACTCCATTCGGTGGCCAATCCTTGCCAATGATGTGGGATTATCCAGAGGTCAACCCGTTTTCTGGATCTACTGGCAGCTATGAGTCGCAATTAAGAAACATGTTAAAAGTGATTCTGCATGAACAGTCACCTTTTCCCATTGATCAAACCAGTCCCCAATTTAACTTTGGAAGTGCAGAGCATATACCGTTTGAGGATGGATCAGTCCAATGTGTGGTCACTGACCCTCCTTATGGTAACTCCATAGCCTATGCTGATCTTTCGGATTTTTTTTATGTCTGGTTGAAACGAGGAATTTTAGACATACTTCCCAACTTATTCATAACACCGCAGACTCCAAAAGCTCGAGAGGCTACAAGCCATAAACATCGGCACGACGGAGCGCAAAATCGTGCGAATGATCACTACCAAAACCTTTTGACACTTAGCTTTATAGAAGCACATCGGCTTAGTCGTAGTCCAAGTCTTCTAAGCGTGATGTTTGCTCATCAATCAACCGACGCTTGGGTTGCTCTCATTAATGCTCTCTTTCAAGCTGGACTATCACCTGTCGCAACATGGGCTATTTCGACTGAAAAATCTACCGGCGTGATAGGACTAAACACAGCTTCTCTGGAGAGTTCTGTCACTGTTGCCTG
>JAFDHL010000106.1 GCA_019308785.1 Deltaproteobacteria bacterium | reverse complement strand
AAGGGTTCCGGCACCCTCTGCCAGCTTATCCCAGTCAACCGCCGAGTCCTCTTTTCCGGGATCTTCATGACCGGTAATAAAGGCCACCGTGGATGTATAATCCCGGTGGGTCAAAGGAATCCCGGCACAGGCCGGCACGGCAATAGCCGAAGACACGCCCGGAATCACTTCGAAAGCCACTCCGGCCTGTGCTAACTCCTGTGCCTCTTCCCCGCCCCGGCCGAAAATAAAGGGATCACCCCCCTTGAGCCGAACCACCACTAATCCTTTCCGGGCCCTGTCAACTATCAGGTCGCTGATTTCTTCCTGGCTCACGGTATGGGATCCGCCCTTTTTCCCCACATAGATTAGTTCTGCCTCATCCTTAGCGTATTCAAGAAAAGCACGGTTAGCCAGGTAGTCGTAAATGATCACATCAGCTAAGGATAGACATTCTTTCCCTCCGGGATCGCCGGGCCCTGCGCCCACGAGATATACCTTGCCCTTTTTTCCTGCCGTCATGCCTTGTCACCTTCCATAAATGCGGGACAGGATATCACGTGCCCCTGAGTCGAGCAACTTCCCGGCCAGCTTGATCCCTATTTCTTCTGCCTGATCTTTCTTCCCCGTAATCTCGTCCCTGACAATCCTGCTCCCATCCAGCTCCGCAACCATGCCTCTTAAATAAACCGCCTCAGCATTCAAGCTGGCAAACCCGGCAACCGGGACCTGGCAGCCACCCTCCAACTCCTTTAAAAAGGACCTTTCCGCCCTGACAGCGACTTCCGTTGGTTCATGGTTCAAAAAACCAAGCAGATCGATTGCGTGCTCATCGTCGCGTCTCACTTCAAGTCCAAGTGCACCCTGCCCGACGGCCGGCAGGACCTGTTCCCACGGAATGATCTGGGTAATGAGGTCTGCAAGTCCGAGCCTTTTCAGGCCTGCCGCGGCTAAGATAATCGCATCCACCTCTCCCGATTCAAGTTTCCGGATGCGGGTGTCAACGTTCCCTCTCAATGGCACCAGTTCCAGGTCCGGGCGCATATAGAGTAGCTGAGCCGATCTCCTCAGGCTGCTGGTTCCCACCCTTGAACGGGGGGAGAGTGTGTCAATGGACCTGTCTCCCATGGATATAAGGGCATCTCGGGGATCTTCCCGCTCGGGAAAGGTGCAAAGCATGAGACCCTCCGGTAATTCCGCCGGAACATCCTTTATACTGTGGACGGCCACGTCCACACGTTTTGTGAGGAGGGCCTCTTCGATTTCCTTCACAAAGAGCCCTTTGCCCCCTACCTGGCTCAGGGGTGAATCAATAATCCTGTCGCCTGTGGTCTTGATCGTGACCAGTTCAACCTGGATGTCCGGATGTCTGGCCTCAATCCTTTTTTTGACCCATAGGCTTTGCGCTATGGCCAGTTTACTCCCCCTTGTGCCGATTTTTAGGATCATTTGTAACTACCCAGCTATTTAGGTTGAAGACCCGTCGAGAGACTTGTCGGCGAGCTCAAGTCGTGCCGCCTCTCGTTCGACCTTGAGGCTCTCGACAAGGTGGGTCGAACGACTGAAGCCTGCCCGCCGGACGGCAGGCGGGGCTGAAGTATTTCAACCATCTCGCAACGCTCGAATCAAGCCATTCAAGACCTTCTCGGTTTCCACTACCTTTGGTTCAATCAGAGATGAATCCTCGTTGGACAAGAAACCCAAACGCTGAAATTCCCGGCAGCCTCCCTCCATCTTCAGTCTTAAGTCTAAACACCTGATTTTTTGTGATCACGCATGATTTGCCCCTATTAGCCTTCCACCTTCAGTCTATCCACCTGAGTAGATACGATCATTTTATCTTCTGTTTCAACAAAAACTTTGCCATTTCCAAATCATGCGGCGTGGTGATCTTTATGTTATTTTCGGATCCCTCAATCACATTAACCGGGATGCCTAATCTTTCCACTAAGAGAGAATCGTCCGTGGCTTCTTTCCAGCCCTCGAGAAGCGCTGTTTTATGTGCCAGAAGAATATCTTCATAACGAAAGACCTGGGGTGTCTGCACCAGCCATACGATCTTTCTATCATATGTCTTTATTACCTGGTTGGTACGATCAATCTCCTTAACCGTTTCCCTGGCTGGAAGACCGGTGATCACGGCCCGGTGGGTCATTGCCGCTGCAATCACCTGCTCTATAAACTCCTCATCGATCATCGGGCGTACGCCATCATGTATGAGAACCAGACCATAATCGCCGTTTGTAGCCTCGACACCCAACCTCACCGAATCCTGGCGTCTTTTCCCGCCAGGCACCACCTTAATAACCTTGTCCAGACCAAATCGTTCCACTATCTTTTTCCGGCAGTAGTCTACTTCTCTTGAATGCACTACCAGTATGATCGCATCTACTTCCCGGCAAAGCTGAAAGGATTTAAGGGTCACAGCCAGAAGCGGTCTGCCGTCAAGATCCAGAAACTGCTTTGCACGCCCGCTTCCCATGCGGATCCCTGAACCGGCAGCCGGAATAATGGCTACGGTCCTCATTGAGTTAGAAATGCTTCCTTTTCTTTCCATGCCCTGCAAACGTAACAGCTCAATATTTCGGCGTATAATTTTTACCACGAAGGACACAAAGGGCGCGAAACGCGGTTAAAGCCGCTCCTACATCAAATCAGCAATCAAGGTACAAAAAAAATTAAAAAGCAGGCCCGGTTTTTAAGGCCCGTGGACCTGCTTGATACATCCTGGAATTCTCCCGACACATCAAAGTCAAAAAGCTGTACCTGCTAAATAAGTTGCGGTAACCCCTTTGGTTCACCGACTTCTATAGATTCCCGCCTACGCGGGAATGACAGGCCTGCCTGCCGCGCTTCACTTGGCGAAGGCAGGTGCTTAACTTATCCTCGCTCCCCGCCTGCTCGGGGACAGGTTTCGAGGGAACATGTTTCGTCATTCCCGCGTAGGTGGGAATCCAGGACCCAAGTGACATTAACTTCCTTTAACCTAACGCGACCTTTCTGGTTCGCTTTTTCAAGCGATTAATGCGCCGGCGCAGAATATCAATCCTATGCCGGTCATTGGCTTCACGTGCGGCCCTTTTTTCATCTCTGAGAAGTAAGATCTTTCCCTTCAACTCCTTTGCGCTTAGTGTCGGTTTATCTATCTTCTTCTTTTTCTCTTTTGCAGGTTTTTCCTCTTTGATACCCCGTTCCTTTTTAATAACCGCCAGCAATTCATCTTTTTTCATGGCGGTTACCCCTTCAACACCCGGGATCTCCAAGGCTATTTCTTTCAATTCCTTAACCGTCATCTTTTCCAGGGGCTTTTCAGGGACCTTTTCTTCCGGGGTCTTTTTCTCTTCCTTGGGTTCTTCAGTTTTCCTGACTTTTTTAATTTCAGCCAGCAGTTCATCCTTCTTCATAGCACTAAGCCCGGTTATGCCCGGAATTTCTTTGGCTATCTCTCTCAGTTCCTTTACTGTCATTTCGTCCAAAGTCTTTTCAGTAGCCTTCTTGTCTTTCCGGCTTTTTTGATCTTTAGTCTCTTCTTCCATGGTATTTTCTCCTGCTCCACTTAATTTCAGTTTGTTTCAGACAAGGATTTACTGACACCGGGTAATCGGGTAAAAAGGCCACGTTTTACGTGTACAGTGGATGACCGCAGTGATCAGTTGCATCAAGAAAAGTCATTATGCACTGGCACTATGTCTTCTTGATAAAAGGTGTCAACAGGTCAATCGGTACCGGGAACAGCGTCGTTGTGTTGCTCTCGGAGGATATCTCCCGTAAGGTCTGAAGGTATCTCAACTGCAGGGCCTCGGGATGTTTCGATATTATACCGGCTGCTTCCGTCAGGCGAGCGGCGGCCTGATATTCACCTTCCGCATTAATCACCTTTGCCCGGCGTTCCCTTTCGGCTTCTGCCTGCTTTGCCATGGCCCGCTGCATCTCCTGGGGCAGATCAATATGCTTTACCTCAACGGTGGCGACCTTTATTCCCCATGGATCAGTGTGCTTGTCCAAGATTCCCTGTAACTGGGTATTGATCTTTTCCCTCTCTGCAAGCAACTCATCTAACTCCACCTGCCCGCACACGCTTCGCAAGGTGGTCTGTGCTAATTGTGACGTGGCAAACAGGTAATTTTCCACCTCGATTGTGGCATTGGTGGGGTCCATGACCCGGAAATAGATAACCGCATTCACCTTTATGGAAACATTATCCCGGGTGATCACATCCTGAGGAGGCACATCCATGGCCACCAGACGCAGGCTTACCTTGACCATTTTATCAACAACAGGGATAAGAATAATCAACCCCGGTCCTTTGGTCTTGATGACGCGGCCAAGACGAAAGATAACGCCCCGCTCATACTCTTTTAAGATTTTGATGGCTGATGCGAGAAAAAGCACAATCAGCACTATTGCAAGAATGTAAAACATTTGCTCCCCCTTTGGTTAAATTATAAATCGTCAAAAATAGCTTTTTTTACCTTTAAAATCAAGCCATCCACACCCTCCACCTCAACCCTCTCTCCCGGCTCAAGTTTTTCCCTGGCCTTTGCTTGCCAGTACTCACCGTGGACAAAAATCAGGCCTTCGGGGTCGATCCTCTCTTTTACCAGACCCACCTCTCCTAAGAGACCTTCTGTTCCACTTTTGGGCTTGGCCCGAAAGGCCCTGAATGCCAGGGAGGCAACAATTATAAAAAAGCCTCCCACTAAAGCGATAGTCGGCAGCATCAGCTTCAGAGAAACCCCCACGTCTTCAAATAGCATAATAGAACCTATGGTCAGAGAAATCAATCCGCCTATGGACAGGACACCGTAGCTCGTTACCTTTACCTCGACGATAAAGAAAATAATAGCCAGGACGATCAGGAGAAGGCCCGCATAATTGACCGGCAGGGTCTGGAAAGCAAAAAAGGCAAGAATAAGCGATATCGCTCCGATCACACCCGGAAAGATGGCCCCCGGATGGGACAGTTCAAAATACAGACCGGCTAATCCGATCATCATTAGAACATAAGCAATGTTCGGATCACTGATGGTCCTAAGAATCCTGTCCCGGAATCCAGGATGAAAATATGTCTTTTTCAGACCTTTGGTCTTAAGGGTAATCTTGCCTCCCGGGACACTGACTTGTCTGCCGTCCACGAGTTTGAGCAGTTCATCAATGTCCTCTGCTATGAGATCAATCACATTGTTTTTGAGCGCTTCATCAGCGGTAATGGATACACTTTCCCGGATTGCCTTCTCCACCCATTTCCCGTTTCTTCCCTTGTCTTCCGCGATTCCTCGGGCATAGGAGGCCATATCGTTAACCACCTTCTCTGACATGGTCTTTTCAATTTTCTTACCACCTGCCGCCACAGGATGAGCGGCCCCGATATTCGTCCCCGGTGCCATGGCGGCAATATGGGCGGCCACGGTGATCATCACACCTGCGGAGGCAGCCCCGGCCCCCTTGGGACCCACATATACGACCACAGGGACAGGTGAATTCAGTATGGCCTTGACAATGCTCCGCATGGAAGAAGCCAGGCCCCCCGGTGTATCAAGCCGGATAACGGAAATAGCTGCTCCCGTTTTCTTGGCTCTCTCCAGACCACGTATAACATACATGGCCGTACCAGGGTTAATCGGCCCTTCAAGCTCAATAATCATCACTTCCTTACCGGCCAAGGGCTCTTGAGGTGAAACAATATTCGGCATGCCCAGGCCCATAAGGCTAATCAGGGCAAAGCAGAAAAAGGCCGTAGCACGATGCTTAACCATTTTTTTTGACCTCCAGATCCAGATGCTCCATGATTTTTTTGACATCTTCCCATACCTGTCCTTTTAGCTCACGCTCCCGAGACGGGTTCCTAACGATATAGGCCGGATGTAATGTGGGCATCACAGGGATATCCATGAAAGAGCCCCATTCCCCTCTTTCACGCGTGATTTTTATGTCCCTTAGAAGGAGTTCCTGGCTGGATATCCTGCCAAGAGTACATATAACCTCGGGTTGGATGATACTGATTTGCTGTTTTAAAAAGGGAAGACATGCCTCTATTTCGTCTCTCTCAGGATCGCGATTTCCCGGCGGACGGCACTTTACCACATTGCAGATATAAACATCCTCCCGGGTCAATCCCATGCCCTTCTCGACAATCCTGGTTAACAGTTCTCCCGCTTCCCCTACAAAAGGTTTTCCTGCCAGGTCTTCTTCCCTTCCAGGGCCCTCTCCCACAAAAACCAGCCTTGCCCGGGGGGAACCCTCCCCGAAAACCAGTTTTTTCCTGCTCTTATGAAGCTTGCATCGCCGGCAATCGCCTATGAATTCCCTTAGCCCTTCAAGGGAATCCGGATGATCCGACTGCCCTGGATAGGCACTGCCTTCGGATACTTCGCGTTCCATATAACCCAGCATTTCCTTAGATACGGGTGGCGGTTCCATACCCGCTTCCTTATGGGCCATCATCAGGTTCTTTAGATGACCAAAGATTTCTCTAATTTCCGCTTCCGTGTTCAAGTTATAAAATCGCTCCCCGATTTTATCCTGTCAAAGGTTTAATCCTGTCCAATACCAGATCTGCTACCTCATCCTTTGTCATCAGAGGAGCATCTTCCACGCGCCCGTCCCTGTAAATCACTTTTATTTTATTGGTATCTGATTCAAATCCCGCATCGTCTCGTGAAACATCGTTGGCAATAATCATATCCAGGTTCTTGGCCTTCAACTTTTCCTTGGCATTGTCGAGCAGGTCTTTTGTCTCGGCCGCAAACCCCACTAATACGCAGGGAGATGCCTTTTTTTTGCTACCTAATTGTGCCAGGATATCCGGGTTTTTCACGAGCTCAAGGGTTACGCGATCAGCTCCTTTCTTGATCTTATGCCGGGCACTTTCCTTTGGCCTGTAATCTGAAACGGCAGCCGCCTTAATAATAACATCACAGTCAGTGCGATTTTTTAGAACCGCCTGTCGCATCTCCTCTGCCGTTTTTACGCTGAAGAATGTTACCCCATATGGTGGATTCAATGCTGTCGGCCCGCTTACCAGCCTCACAGATGCGCCCCGGCGCCATGCAGCCCTGGCCAGTGCATATCCCATTTTCCCGGTGGATCTGTTGGTAATATATCTAACCGGATCAATAGGCTCCACAGTCGGCCCGGCAGTTACAAGAATATTTAATCCGGACAGGTCCTGTCTCAATAGCAAGGCCCACGCCTGCTCAAATATATCTTCCGGCTCCGGCAACCGGCCCGGTCCCTCGGTGTGGCAGGCCAATTCCCCTTCTGAGGGCTCCATAACCGCAACGCCCATCTCCTTTAATTGCCCGAGGTTGTTCTGTACTGCAAGGTTTTCAAACATTTTGCTATTCATGGACGGGCAGACCATTATCCTGGCTGTGGCCGCCAGCACCATAGTGGACAGAAAATCATCCGCAATTCCATGTGCCATTTTGGCAATGAAATTGGCGGTTGCCGGTGCGACGATGATCAGGTCTGCATCCTGTCCCCATGAGATATGGTCAATAGATGTACCTTCGTGCCCGAACATATCCCAAACAACCCTGTTTCCTGAAAGAGCCTCAAATGTAAGAGGCGTTACAAATCGAGTGGCATTTGCTGTCATGGCCACGCTTGTATCGGCGCCCGCCCTCACAAGAAGTCTGACCAGTTCTGCCGCCTTATAGGCCGCAATGCCCCCGGTTATCCCAACTATGACCTTTTTATCTTTCATTATAACTACCCAGCTATTTAGGTTGAAGACTGAAGCCTGACCGCAGGACGGCAGGCGGGCTTACGCCTATCATTCATCAATATCCGCCAAATCCCTTGAGCTCCAGCTCTCCTAACTTCGCAACCCAGGCGTCATCAGCCTCCAGCACAGACATGATTTTTTTCCCTGCCGCAGTAGCCTTTGGACGGTCACCGAAAAAGCCTACACGGAGCCTCATCCATTCCTGTCCCTTCACGACCGCCGAACTAATGTACACGCGGTAACCATTCTTCATTAGTTTGAGCGCAGCAGGGACAATTTTCTTTGAGGTCCGGGAAGAAAGCACGTTAACAACCCATACCTTCCTGCCCAATTTAGCCAGGTTTTTCGCAGCTTCATCTGATGTCACAAATCTCAGGCCAAGTCCTACTGGCAGTTCTTTGTGTTCAAAGTCGTCTGATAGTCCCATCCCGCTCAATCCGCCCATGTTCAGGCGGAACAGGCTGGGCCATTTCATTGAATTGCCATACACATCCCTGCGCCCTGCAACCTTGAAAAGGCTGTCTCCCTTCCTGGTCCTGTAATACCCGTCTATTGCCTTGGCCTGCTTCTTCTTTTCCGGCTTTTTTTCTTCTTTCAAAGAATTCTCCGCCTTATCCTGGACAAATACCGCTCGGCGCCCAGGCATCTTCATGCGTACGACTACTTTGGTCTTTTGTACCACTGGCTGCTCATTCCTTGCGTATTGCCCCCAAACAATAAATGCGACCAGACAGATAACAAGTACTGAGGCCATAAGGCTTACACGCGACCAGGAATCACCTGTCGGACGTCGGTCTTTAAACCTCATAACTCCCCCGGTGGAGAATGATGCGAAAAAACATTTTACGAGCCAACATCATCCTGTTATCATTCATACCATCATGGGTCGCCTTGACACGACCAAACTTATTTTATTTAAACCTAAAAATGAGCACTTGACAATGAAAAACTATTGGTCGACCAGATATTTATGGAGAATCGTCAAATTGAGGATGATTACCTTGCGGAAAATATTAATTGAGCCTCAAGCCTTCGTTTAAGGCAAAACTTAAATGACCTCAATTTCAATTGACCCTCATTGTCCTTTTCAGTTATAATTGCTTTAATTTAAATCATTTGCCATCCTCAATCATTTGAACCCAATTCCGCGCTGAATCATATGAAGAAAAACCATAAAATGTTCCCGCCTGCCTCCTGATAGAACGCGCCTGTTCTGTCGGGAGCCTGAAAAATTACCCCTTGGATCAAGGCGGCTTTTAAACAAGGATTAATCATGCCAACACAAGATAAAAAGAGCGTTAATAAGCTCTCTGCAAGCATCCTTAATTACTTTGCGGCATTTACCGAGACAAAGTTTAACTTCAGGACCCTCATAAATTATCGATGGACAAACAATGAGTTAACACTCGATTTAGCCATATTCCAGGATTTCCAGGATGTACTCCTGCAAAGGATAAAGGCCGGAGATAACACCCCGCTTACTGTAAAAATCAATGAACATATTCTCTCACTTTCCGGTGATGAACTACTTCTGGAGATTAATGAGGCCCTTTCCGATAGGTTTGGCCTGGATTATCTTAAATCTTGTGTCAACCAGGAATTTACCAAAAGAGCCGAACGAAATACGGCGCTCGTTGCCACTAAAAAAGGTCTCCAACCCGCCAAAGATGCTGATCTTTCAAAAGAGGAAGTCAAGAAACATAATGAGCAGGCATTCCATGATGGGTGCCGGAAATATAACCTTGCACTCAGAAAAAAGATTGAGCTTATCCTTTTAGAATTACAAGAAAAAAAGATTTTCCGCCTTAAAGAGGAGCTTGGAATTGAGCATGTTCCGTCTTCGACCTTCAACTCTGCCAATTATCTGAAAAAACATTTTGATGCGCTTCAGGCAATTGCGCGCGATAACCGAACCGAGGAGGAATATTATAATAGTGTCAAAAATTATTTCAAGGAAGACATTGAAGACATTGTCTTATATGACCTGTTTACCAGTATCCAAAAATACGCAAGATATAACACCGTTGGGACAATTTATTTGTTCTTTCATGAACTGAACAGGCGAACCGATAATAACACCGTTGAAGGGTATCCCATATTCTTTATAGAGGTTACGCTGGTTCCCGGCAACAAGGAAGTCATAGTTTCATTTCCCCGGGACCTCTTATTAATCAATACACCGGCGGTTAATTATTTCAAATTCCCATTAGTTCTTACCACCTCAAGATCTTCAACCCTAAAAAACGCCGCTTCCAACCTCGGCGGGATAGAGATATTCTTGCAAACTCAGTACGGCTGGAATGAGCCCTTTGTGCTTGAACCCCATTTCAGGCAAATCAAGGCGCAAAAAGAAATTTACCCGGATATAAAATGTCGTATCGGATTTCAGGTCGTCAGGAACGAGAATAAAAAGCTCCTGGATTATTCGGAAATTATGACGCACCTCGAATCAGGGGGAAAAAGCAAATTCGTCGATTTTATTTCGGATTATATTGACGGAAACGTGGAAAACACCCAGGACACTGTGGATAATGAATTCAAGAAGAGATATCCAATCAAAAGCGCCAACAGGTACATTTCTGATAATCCCTTAAATCTGAATGTTTCCCAAAAGACATACGATTGCTGCGATTGCCTACTGGGCAAATCAGGAAAGAAAATCCGTTATCATAACATCTCATAAAAAGCAGGCCCTTGATGTGATCGACCGGATGCTTACAGACAAATTCAGGGACCTTCACCCTAAGGCAAAACCATCTATCATCAGGTTAGCCAAAAATGGCAAATCAATAAACAGCCTTGATAACTCTCTTCAAAATGCGGTGATAAACGCCGCTGGTGACCGCGCCAATGATTATAATAGCCAGGCTGCTGAAAAGGATACAAACGATATTAAAGAGGCTGTTGTCGAAAAATTAGAGAAACAGCTCTCATCATCCGAAGAATACAGGGAAACCATTAATAGCCTGTTTGAATTTGAGCAGACACAGAATAGCCTTGTTAGTTCCGGCGATTTTTCACAGGATGACTTTGCGATTCCCAAGGTCGATGGTCCGGCCATAATCGATTTTAAAAAAATACAGGATTTTGCAGGAGATGCGAGCATAGATAATTTCAAGGATATCAGCCTGCCCGCATTTCGTTTTCTTTTAAAACGACGGAAAGATATTCCGAAATTTCTTAATGCCTGCGAAGAAATCAACCTTCATTCCGGCGAGGATTTTAACTTCAAGACAGCCCTGACTGAAATTCCTAAATCTTTTAAC
>JAFDHL010000105.1:1255-12184 GCA_019308785.1 Deltaproteobacteria bacterium | reverse complement strand
GAAACCGCAAGAAAAAGCTGGCTCTCTGCAAGAAACTCCTCGGCGTTGATCACCTCCAGGAACATGAAAAAGAAAAGGAAACCTGGCAGGAACTCCTGGCTCGCATCACCGGCCAGGATCCCAGAATCTGCCCCTGTTGCGGCAAAGGTAAAATGGTACTGAAAGAAGTTCTTCACCCCTCAACATCCCATTCCCGGCTGTGCCGGCACGGCAGACAGGTGCCTCCATGATCATGAATTTGATCAACTGTGCATCCACCAACTCCTCAATGCCCTCGGCCCGAGGCAATGGACGTCTTCGTCCCATGCAGAGAGCACGCAACCAACTTCTTCTCTTTCATGGGCCCGTCATCACGCACCGGCGCTCTCTTCTTGTCCAAAACGCTATTCAATTGTCAAAGAACAGAATGCTTCTCTAAAATCGCCATAAATCGCCATGAACAAACGGGGTATTAAATCCCCATAGCTGTAAGCGGCTCAGTTCAACACGATTGTAACCGGAATATCGCTTCGCTCAACTCCGTTTACAATCTTTAACGTTAAATCTTTCGTTCCGAATTTCCTGACTCAGTAGCCTCTGCCACCCCAAGGCTCAAAAAAGGATTTTTGGGAAGCCCTATATTTATTTTACTGCATTATGGCATGTACTGCATTATGGCATGCGAAGTCGGTTTAGATTGCGTTTTCGCAGTATAAAACGATCTACGACGGAATTAGACTGCGATTTTGCGGTATAAAAACCTTGGCATTATTCAAAAAGAACTGTAAATAAACCTGTAAATAGGGTGTCCATGAATCTCAATATCATGCGCTTTAAGGGTTTTCATTGACTTATATTGATCTTAAGATAAGGAGGGCAAAATGGTCAAGCCATAAAATCGCTACACGATTTTATATATCCAAATGCTGATCTTGAATGGGGATGGCAATATGTGTCCCTGCATCAAAGGGTTATAAAGACCCACGAACCGGGCTCGTGACGAGATACCACCTGCATGAATCAGCGGCGGCGGGCGGTGAGGACATAAGCGAAATTTGCCTTGATATTTAATTTTTGAACAGTAACAGAACCGGGAAAAGAAGGGAAGGGGGCCGCGGCCCGGATTACCCTTTCTGTTTCCTTGTCAAGAATGGCATGGGCCGAAGGCATTAGAATCTTTATATCCTGTAAATTCCCTTGTCTGTCCAGGCTGAAAATGACCAGGACCTGCCCCTCGATCAGGTTTTCCCGGGCCTCGCGGGGGTATACCCAGTGATGCAGCAGCCTTTCCTTTATGACCTTGGCATAGGAGATATACCGCTTGTCTTTGGTGTCTAAGGATATTGTATCCTCGGTTTGCTCAGGTGGTATCTTTTCCTGGGGTTTAATTCTGGCGAGATTTGTACCTGCCGCTTTCTCATTATAGAATGTATCCACCGGTGGTCGTAACAGCTCCACGTGGTATGTTCTAAGGGGTTTCATCCAGTTTATGGGAAAAGCCTTTTGAACACTAAAGAGTATGATCACGTGAAATAGGAGGGAAATGATCAGGCTGACCCTCATTACGGTCCCATGACCGGGGAGTTTGGAAGCGCTACTTTCCTTCCTGCTGGTTTCCTTGGCCATTAACCCACCAATCTGTCTTCTTGTCAAACCACCAGTCGGTGCTGTGAGTCGTCAAGATATCTTTTGCCATCTCTTTAGCGTTTTCAGTGACGAGTCTTTTGATCGCGAAAGAGAGCCAGTCTTCTGCATTGGGGTTCCCCAAATCTTGCTGCTCCTTCAGTTCCAGGATCAGGTCAAGCTGATCGGCATCTTTTGACAGACGGGCTTCAAGTGTGTCGCACGTATTAAATTCACTGGTCAGATTCACTATATCATCACCGAAGTTCAGTCCTTTTACCGTGTGTTCAATGGCCGTGTCCTCATCCACTTTCACATATTTTTTGTTCATATAGTTGTGATCGCCGGTCCTGGCTTCAGCAAAATCGTGGAAAAGGCACATCAGGACCACTTTATTTCGGTCAGCGCGGGGTTCCAGAGATGCGAGAACATACCCGATGACTGCTGTTCGGAAGGAATGGTCCGCAACTGATTCTCCACCTGATCCGAGAAACTGGTATCCTGTGCGGGGAGTCTTTTTTAACATGCCTGCTTCAAACAGGAATTCTACTGCTCTTTTTTTCATGTCATCTGAATAGGTGTATGGCATGGAAAAGTCAAGCCCGTTTATACTTTCAGCTATCAGCAATCACCTTTTAAAAAAACTAAAGGGTTGAATGAAGAATTCCATAAATGTCATTGAAATAACAGCTAAAAAATTTTGAGTCTTTCTTGTTTTGCTGATGGTTGTTTGTGGGCCGCTGAATGCTCCTATTTGTTTCACTTTCAAGTTATAAAATTGCTTCGCAATTTTATGGAACGTCCCGCTAAAAGCGGGACTCCGAAAAAAGGAAATTCCTATACAATCAAGTTGCCTTGATTTATTTTAGTGTAATGTTTAGTATTATTCCAAATAATTCATCTTTTTGAAACGACAGGTCAATTAATGAATAACAATGACGATAAGCCGATTATTTATACCTATCCGGCTCCCGTATTGAGGGCGACTGCCCGACCGGTTGAAAACATCGATGGGAAGATACAGAACCTTGCTGACCAGATGATCCGTATCATGTACAGCGCCCCAGGCATCGGTCTGGCAGCCAACCAGGTGGGTGAACTGGAAAGGTTGATCGTATTTGACCGCCATCCAGGGAAAGAGGGCAGGGACCCTTTCGTGTTGATCAATCCTGAAATTGTCTTGAGTGAAGGGGAGGAAAAATACGAGGAATCCTGTCTAAGCGTGATTGACTTTTCGGCCGAGGTCACCCGCAACGCGCAGGTTAAGGTCCGGGGAGTAGATCGTCACGGCAAACCTGTGGACATTGAAGCAGACGGCCTGCTGGCCATCTGCCTGCAACATGAGATTGATCATTTGAATGGCGTTCTCTATATCGATCATATCAGTAGCCTTAAAAGGGCTCTTTATAAAAAGAGGCTGAAGAAGAAGCTGAAAGCGAAGAAATGATTAGGTTATGTGGTAAAAGGTGCCTGGGCGCAGTCAGGAGCTATGGAACCTGAGTATACAGAAAAATTTCCGGCCCGTCCCAGAATTGTCTTCATGGGGACGCCTGATTTTTCCTTGCCCTGCCTCAAGGCCCTTGTGGATCGGGGTCACGAGGTCCTGGCAGTAGTTACACAACCTGATAGACCCAAGGGAAGAGGCAGAAAGGTTGTTTCCTCCCCGGTTAAACGGGCAGCGGAGAAATACGGTTTACGTGTCTTACAACCGGAAAAGGCATCGGATCAGCAATTCTGTCAGGTGATTAGCAGTGAAGCGCCAGACCTTCTGGTTGTTGTGGCTTTCGGTCAGATCCTGAAAAAAGGCCTTTTTGAGACCAGTCGCTGGGGGGGCATCAATATCCATGCGTCCCTTTTGCCAAGGTATCGAGGTGCCGCCCCCATCCATTGGGCCATTCTCAATGACGAAGCCAAGACCGGTTTGACGGCCATGAGAATGGATGAAGGGCTTGATACCGGACCGATTCTTCTCCAGCGGGAAGCACCGATTGGCCGGGAGGAAACAGCCGGTGAGCTTCATGATCGTCTTTCCATACTTGCGGGCGACCTGTTGCTTGAGACCCTTGAGGGATTGGCAGACAACCGGTTGAGGGAGATACCGCAGGATCATGCCAGGGCGACTTACGCGCCGAAGATTGATAGACACATGTCTCTGGTAAAATGGGCCCAGCCGGCAAGAGCCGTATCCGCTCACATCAGGGCACTGGATCCATGGCCCGGTGCATTTACAATTTTGGGGGGCAAGGAGATCAAGCTTTTCTCACCAAAGGTTATAGATGAAGAGCGGAGTGATGTTATGCCGGGGAGGGTTTCAGGTCATTTTCATGGTGCGCTTCAAGTGGAAACTTCCAGGGGTGTTATCGAAGTCAGGGAATTTCAGATCCCTGGCAAGAGAAGACTTATTGCGAGCGATTTTCTGAGAGGATTTCCGTTAAATACAGGAACGGTTCTGGGAGAATGAAAGGGTCATCAAATCCATCAAAAGTTTTGTCCCAACAGGTGAGTATTCCGGTGTCTTCTGAAACAGGGAAACCGGATGAGCTTGAAGACTTGCAGCGTCCCGAGAAAAGGACGTTTGTTTTCCTTTTGCTTGTTAGCTGCATTGTCCTCATAGGTCTGGCCTTTTTGCTCTGGTGGGTACCGTATGTAGGGCTGGCCAATATTCACCCAAATCTTCCGCTTGTTTTGGCCATTGTTTTCGGTGGATTTGTCCTTTTTGCATTCGGAGGTGCGCTGACCCTTGTCTTTACAATTATCCGTGGAAAAAACCTTTTCTTTAATCGCCGCATACGGGGCGTGGTTATCAGGATACTGTTTCCATTACTGGTCGTGGTAGGTAAATGTTTGGGTATCAGTAAAGAGGAGACCAGGAGATCCTTCATTGCCATCAACAATCAACTGGTTCTTGCCGAGGCCAGGAAGGTGAAACCGGACAAACTTCTTCTCCTTCTTCCGCACTGCCTGCAGTTTCATGAATGCAAGGTAAGAATAATAGGTAATGTGGAGAATTGCGAGGCGTGTGGAAAGTGCAAGATAAAAGATCTGGTGGCCCTATCAAAAAAATACCATATTCCTGTGGCGGTGGCAACCGGCGGAACCCTGGCCAGAAAGATTGTGGTGGAGACAAGGCCCGAGATCATCATCGGGGTGGCATGTGAACGGGATCTCACCAGCGGGATTCAGGATACGTACCCGATCCCCGTTTTCGGCATATTTAATATAAGGCCGTTTGGACCCTGTTATGACACGGACGTTAACCTGGAGCTGGTTGAAAAGGGAATAACAACTTTTTTGGATTATGAAGTCAGCGATACCGAGGGACCTGGCACTAAGAGCGCTGAATAGCCCGGATCGCAGACCCGGTTTTGCGGAACGATATCTGGAAAATACCTTCCGTCAGGAACCGCGTCTGGACGGACGGGATCGAGCCTTTGCGGTTCATCTGGTTCAGGGAGTCTTAAGATGGCGACTTCGGCTGGACTGGATGATTGAACAGGTTGTACGCTTTCCTTTCAGGGAGATTGAACCTCCAATCCTGAACATCCTGCGTCTTGCCCTTTATCAAATATTCTTTATGGATCGAGTCCCTGAATCTGCTGCTGTTGATGAGGCAGTCAAACAGGCAAAGACAAAGGGCCGGAGACACCTGGCCGGCTTTGTCAATGGCATTCTGAGAAATGTCTGCCGCCAAAAGGATCAGATTGCTTTTCCTGATGCTAAAGACGATCGAGTCCGGTATCTGTCTGTATTTCATTCTTATCCCACATGGCTTGTGGAAAAGTGGATCAGGGAGTTGGGGATTGATTCTGCTGAGCGCCTTCTTGCGGCAGGAAACCGGATCCCTGACCTTTTAATCCGAGGAAACTCCCTAAAGGTTGACCGCCCTGAATTGCTCAAGCGCTTGGAAAAGGAAGGAATAAACGGAAAAACAACTCGCTATTCACCTGATGGTATACGCATTGAGGGTTTAGGTGGGCCTGTTGGCCAGTTAAATGCTTTTAAAGAAGGACTGTTTCAGGTCCAGGATGAGGCCGCACAGGTTTGTTCTCATCTCCTTTGCCCGAAACCGGGGGAATCTTTCCTGGATATCTGTGCGGGTCTGGGAGGAAAGACAACCCATCTTGCCGGACTCCTTAAAGATAAAGGCCGGATCGTAGCCCTTGACATCAACCATGACAGGCTGGTAAGGCTTTCACAAAGTTCCCACCGCCTTGGAATCGGTTGTATCAGGCCGGTTGTCGCAGATGCTGGTGCTAATACTTCTTTTCTCTTTAGTGATTCCTTTGATAAGATCCTGGTTGATGGCCCCTGCTCGGGCCTGGGCGTTATCTCAAGGCATCCTGACGGGAAGTGGAATAAGCGCGAAGATGACCTTAAAAAATTAGCCCGTTTGCAGATAAGGATTTTAAATAATGCGGTACCACTGCTCAGGAGGGGTGGCAGGCTGCTCTATGTGACCTGCACGATTTCAAGGGATGAAAATGATGGAGTGATCGAGGATTTTTTAGGCAAGAACAGGGAAATGGCCATTATGGATCTCAAGGACCATATTCCCTATTGGGGGCGCGATTTGATTGATGACCTGGGACTTTTCAGGACTTTCCCTCATATTCACGGAATGGATGGTTTTTTTGGGGCACTGTTTGTTAAGAAAGATTAATGCTCATGATAGATTTGTTAGTTACCCACAGATAAATTTTTTTCATTAGCGCTTTGATACTGGATACTTGATACTGGATGCAGGAGAGACCAAGGAGTTATCATCAAATGATCGAGTATCAAGCATCGAGTATCGTTCCGGGATGAGGCCCCTACTCTCGAATATTTTGCTGAATTAATAATCTATGAATGTATTTCTTTAAGAGTATGATTATGGAGGAACCTAAATGGGAAAAATAGCACCCTCGATTCTTTCGGCAGATTTTATCCGGCTCGGAGAAGAAGTTAAAGCCGTAGAGAAGGAAGGAGCTGACTACATCCATATTGATGTTATGGATGGACACTTCGTGCCTAACATCACCATTGGCCCTTTGATCGTCAAGGCTGTCAGGCGGGTTACGAAATTACCCTTAGATGTCCATCTGATGATTTCGGACCCGGATAGTTTTATCGATGAATTTTCAGAAGCGGGGGCCGACATCATTACCGTTCATGCCGAGACCGTGAACCACCTGAACAGGACAATACAGCACATTAGAGGCAAGGGAGTGAGGTCAGGGGTTTCCCTGAATCCGGCTACAACCCTGGATTGTCTGGAATATGTGCTGGATGATCTGGATATGGTGCTGTTGATGACGGTGAATCCCGGCTTTGAAGGCCAGGGATTTATTCCGGAGGTCATCCCGAAGATAAAACGATTGAGGGAAAAGATCAATAAAAGGGGTTTGGACGTTGAGATCGAAGTTGATGGTGGGATCGGCCCGGAGAACATAGGCCGGGTTTCTTCGGCTGGCGCAAACGTGTTTGTGGCGGGTTCTGCCATCTTCTACAGCGACGATTACGCAAAGACCATAAGATTGATGCGTGAAGCCATTTCTGCTGCTGACGGGAACTGATGGATGCTGTTTTTAACTTGACCTATAATAAATCTCTGTGCTACCGTACCTGGCGTTAATGGCCCGGCTGTGTTTGCGGGTCGGCTTTGCTCTGAAGGATTATTTATTCGCCAGAGTGGCGACCGTAGGCTTGGGATCATTAAAGAATATTTTGAAAGGAGGTCGGCGCTTTGGCAGAAGGAATAGTAAAGTGGTTTAGTGAAAAAAAAGGGTATGGTTTTATTGAACAGGACGAAGGCCGTGACATATTTGTTCACTACTCCTCCATCAATATACCAGGGTTCAAAACGCTTGCTGAAGGCGAACGGGTGAGTTTTGACGTTGAAGAGAGCGATCGGGGGCCTGTGGCTAAGAACGTAAACAAGGCCTAAATTGCTTCATTAGGGTTTTCAAGGGCACCTCGCCTGTAAGGCGAGGTGCCCTTTTTTTGAAATGCATTGTGAGGCCTATCACCACCGTATACTGGAGACCAATCTAAAAATTTTGACTAATGGGTCAGGGAGTGTTAGACTAAAAAAATAACTGCAGAAGCTATTGGCTAATAGTCAAAGGCCAAATATATCCTTATCTGTCAGGATCGTGGAGGGATGGCCGAGTGGTTGAAGGCGGCGGTCTTGAAAACCGTTGTCCCGAGAGGGACCGTGGGTTCGAATCCTACTCCCTCCGCCAGGAAATTTGACCTCGTCAAATTTCACCATTGGCTGGTGGAAAGTAGCTATTGGCAGGGAAGTATTTTGACGGGATAGACAGGATGGTCAGGTTATAAAGAAAATAAAGAAATCATGTAAATCTTGTAAATCCTGTCAAAAAAGGATTCACGGAGAGATGGCCGAGTTGGCTGAAGGCGCTCGCCTGCTAAGCGAGTTAGGGGGGAAACTTCCTACGAGGGTTCGAATCCCTCTCTCTCCGCCATTACTTTATATGGTTTCTATAAACAAACTCACTGTGGACACTATTTCTAACCCTCAATATTTCGCCACACTGTTCCTTCCTTAGTATCAAATACCTCGATTCCAATCTCCTTCAATTTTTGCCGCAATTGATCAGCCCTGTTCCAGTCCTTGTTTTTTCTGGCCATTTCCCTCTCTTTAATCAGGGCTTCTACAGCTTTATCGGGCTTTGGTGGCTCAAGGTCCATGACGGCCAGTACCGAATTTATGCGCTCCAGGGTATTTAGCACCTTTTCCTTATCAGAAGGGGAGAGACCGTTTTTGTCCATAATGGTATTGATCCGGTGGGTAAATTGAAATAGGGCCGCCAATGCCGGCGCAATATTAAAGTCATCGTCCAGGACCTCTACAGAAGTATGCCGGACATCATAAGCCACTTGGTCCATCTCGGGGTGAGGGGGTCCGGTTTTGCAAAAGTGGAGTTTTTTTATGAACTTATCAAGGTTGGAGATTGTTTTTTTTGTCATGTCCAGTTTTGCCCATGAAAAGGAGATGGGTTTTCGGTAATGACTGCTAATGAGCCAGTAGCGGATTTCTCTGCCCGTATAACCCCTGTCCAATATATCTTTGATGGTATAGATATCATTTGAAACACGGGAGGGGCTTTTCCCGTTAATCATAACGAGCTCGTTATGGAGCCAGTAATTGGCAGGGGGTTTTCCTGTGACAGCCTGGCTTATGGCTATTGCATTTTCATGGTGTGGAAAGATCAGGTCAATACCGCTCGTGTGTATATCATAGGTTTCCCCCAAGAATTTCATGGCCATGGCAGGGCATTCCATGTGCCAGCTTGGCCTGATATTCCCCCACTGCGTCTGATAATATATGCCCAGTTTCAATTCATTCAGAGTTGCCCTTTTCAGCAGTGTAAAATCCCGTGGATTTTCTTTTTCATATTGCTCAAGATCCACTGTCTTGCCAACCCTGATTTTTTCAAGGTCTATCTTTGAGAGCTTACCGTAGTCCTTGAACCGAGAGATATCAAAATAGACGGACCGGAGCTTTTCATACGCATATCCCTTTTCAAGCAGTTTTTGAGTCAGTTGAATCATATCGTCCACATGTTCGCTTGCCTTGGGGTATGACGAGGCCCTTTTTATATTGAGAGTATCAAGGTCTTTTAGAAACTCCTGATAGTAATTTTCCGTAAAATCCTTTAGAGAAACGCCTGCTTTGGTTGCGCCCTCAATGGTCCTGTCGTCCAAGTCCGTGACATTTACTATATGGGTTACTGTATAGCCCTTGGATTCCAGATACCGTCTGATCAGATCGGAAAATACAAAGCGCCTGTATTGTCCGATATGGACTAACTGACTAAGAGTTGGACCACAAGAATACATGGCAACATGATTTTCCTTAATTGGTATGAATTCTTCTTTCTTTCGGGTGAGGGTATTGTACAGGAGCAGGCCGGTTTTTTTCTTATCTATGAATAGGGGCGTGCTAAGATACCTATCACCGCCGTCTGGCAAGATTACCACAATCCGGCCTTTTTTCATCTCGTTGGCAAGTTTCAATGCTACTGCCATAGCTGCTCCTGAGCTCATACCGGCAAAAATGCCCTCTTTCTTGGCAAGCATCCTGGATGCAAGGTATGACTCTTCATCATCTATGTTGATGATCTGATCGGCCCTGTTTTTTTCAAATATTCCTGGACGGTAAGATTCCTTCATGTTTTTCAGGCCCTGGATTTTGTGGCCTAAATATGGTTCGACGCCAATGATTTTGACTTCAGGTTTAAGCTCATTAAAACGTCTTGAGAGCCCCATTAAGGTACCGGTAGTGCCCATGGTAGACACGATTATATCCAGGTTGCCGCCTGTCTGCTCCCAGATCTCGGCGGCAGTGCCGTGGTAGTGGGCCATCCAGTTCGCCTCGTTATTGAATTGATCGGCGAGCCAGTATTTATCCGGCTCTTCCCTTATCAAATTGTAGACGAATTCAATCGCCCCATCAGTTCCCAGGTGTGCGGGTGTGAATTTCAATTCCGCTCCCATGGCACGGAGGATCTTTTTCCTCTCTTCACTGACAGCCTCGGCCATGACCAGGAGGATCTGATATCCTTTTATGGCAGCAACCATGGACAGTCCAATCCCTGTGTTTCCGCTGGTGGCTTCAAGGATGGTCTTGCCTTTTGTCAGTTCTTGCTTCTTTTCAGCTTCTTCAATCATGAAAAGGGCTATCCTGTCCTTTATTGAGCCGCCCGGATTAAAGAATTCGAGCTTGGCCAGGATCTCCACATTTGTGTTGGGATTGAGCCTGTTTATTGGAACCAGTGGGGTTCCGCCTATCTGGTCCAGAATATTTCCATGCTTTTCAACCATTAATTTATGCTCCGATGAGTAGCTTGGAATGTGTTCTCAAAATAAATAAACACAAATTATATATTATAAAAAAATATATCTTTTTTTTCAATGTTAATGAAAGGCGCTTGTGTGAGAATGCCTTTGAGTTAGCCTTAATCATGAGCCAGAGTGTCGTTGAGACCTTATTTTTCGGTTCCGAGGCTCCCGGCGTGGTTTTTTTAATGCCTTAAAGCCACGCTTTATCTATTAGTGCCAAGGGCGTGAGATCACAGTACAAGCCGGGGACAGCTTGACCTCAATCTCTAATCCTGATAAATTCCCCCCAGCATCATGAAGTTTTGTCTTTAGTCAGTTTCACATATTGCGTGGCCCAAAAGGCGTAAGGCATACAGACTAAATAATTTGGTAACGTTCAAAAGTGTATGCATGGGACATGAATTCATCCGATTCCCGTGTATGGATACTTAAGTCTGGTGCCTAAAAATCCGGATAGGTCTTGTCAAAGCGAAGGGTATG
>JAFDHL010000105.1:0-1239 GCA_019308785.1 Deltaproteobacteria bacterium | reverse complement strand
TACCCGCCCGCCTCAGGTAGCAGGGTCATGTACAATCCAGCAACCAATTTTTCGATTCCTGAAAAAAGAGTCCCATGCCCTTCAAGATGCATACACTTTTGAACGTTACTAATACTTTAAGTGCATGAATTTAGATACAGGACACTAAATATCGGGAAGGTATTATGAAAATTTTGGTTACCGGCGGCGCCGGTTTTATAGGATCAAATGTGGTGGACGGATATATCCAGGCCGGCCATGATGTACTGGTGGTGGACAATCTCTTTACCGGAAAGCGATCCAACGTCAATCCGGAGGCACGGTTCTATGAACTGGATATTCGTTCGACGGATGTGGCCGAATTGATTGGAAGTGAGAGGCCGGATGTTGTCTGTCACCATGCTGCACAGATCAGTGTACCGGAATCTGTGTCAAACCCTATTCAGGATGCCGAAATCAATATTATAGGTCTGCTAAATCTCCTGGAAAGTGCTGTAAAACACAACGTCAAAAAGGTTATCTTTATTTCCTCCGGAGGCGCTATTTACGGCGAAGCTGCTGAATACCCCACATCCGAAGCCTGCCGCCCGAAACCATTTTCTCCCTATGCCGTGTCAAAATACTCGTCAGAGCATTACCTCGCCTATTACAAACACCAGCACGGGCTTGATTACACGACCCTGCGCTACGCCAACATATATGGACCTCGTCAGATTCCCCACGCCGAGGCGGGTGTGGTGGCAATTTTCATGGACAATCTCCTGAAGGGGGAGCCTTCCGTTTTGAATCATTTTCCAGACGATGATGAGGGCATGGTCCGGGATTATTGTTACGTTGGCGATGTTGTGAAGGCAAATCTCAATGCTTTAGAGAAAGGCAGCGGGGACTATTTCAACATAGGGACCGGCCTGGGAACAAAGACCCCGGGCCTTTATAATATCGTTTTTAAGGCCTTTAAAGAGCTGAGACCCGGCGTATCAGAAAAACTGGCTACACCGATTAAAAAAATGGCCCGCCCCGGAGACCTGACCAGGAGCTGTTTGGTCGTAGAGAAGGCGCGGCGTATTCTGGGATGGGTCGCCGAAACCGATCTCGAAGAAGGAATTCGCAAGACCCTGGATTGGCGGGTAAATCAGCTTGCTTAGTTTTTAATCCACAGATTACGCAGATTTCACAGATTTTCGTGAGTTATTGGGTTAAATTCCCCGAAGCTTACTTCGTTTAGATTGTGAAAATCAGATGCGCGATACCCCGTAGCTT